>JBOGHG010000313.1:0-4442 GCA_050744525.1 Acidimicrobiales bacterium
TGCTCGACCTGCTGTCGGAGTCCGGTGAGCTGCGGGAGCGGCTGCGGGAGAACACGGCGCTGTTCCGATCGAAGATGACGTCGGCCGCCTTCGACGTGCTGCCCGGCGAGCACCCGATCACCCCGGTCATGATCGGCGACGCCGCCCAGGCGGCCGCGCTCGCCGACCTGGCGGGCGCCGCGCTGGTCGGGCGCCGGGTCCTCGTCGCCGGCACGCCACCCACCTACGAGGTGCTCCCATGATCGCCTACACCCCGACCCGGTCCGACCTCGACGCCTTCGCCACCGAGGGCTGGTTCGTCGCACCGGCGGTCTTCTCCCCGGCCGAGTGCGAGGCCATCGTCGACGAGGTGGAGCGGGTCGCCTTCGAGCTCGCGCTGGGCGACGAAGCCGACGGTCCCCTCTCCTACCGGCCGATGATGCACCTCGCCAGCCCGGCGCTCACCACGGTGGCCACCGACCGGCGCTGGTCGCCGCTCGTGCTGGCCCTGCTCGGCACCGGCGACGCCCGCCTGTACTGGGAGCAGGCGGTGGCCAAGCCGCCCCGGGCGCGCACCGAGCTGCCGTGGCACCAGGACAACGGCTACACACCGCTGGACCCCGAGGAGTACGTGACCTGCTGGCTCGCCCTGGACGACGCCGACCTCGACAACGGTTGCCTGTGGGTCATCCCCCGGAGCCACCGCGCCGGCACCCTCGAGCACCACAACGGCCCCGGGCCCTTCCGCGTCGGCCACGACGGGCCCGACCGCGACGGTGTGCCCGTCCCCGTGGCGCGCGGCTCGGTGCTCGCCTTCTCCTCGCTGCTGCTGCACCGCAGCGGACCCAACACCACCGACCGGCCCCGCCGCGCGTGGATCATCCAGTACTGCGGCGCCGCCGCCCGCTCCGCGCTGTCGGGCCGCCTGCTCGACGACCGGCTCCTGTGCGCTACGGACGGCATCTGGCTCGACGACCCCGTCCGCCAGCGGCCCTTCGACCTGGCCGGCGTCCTCGCCAACTACGACCACCGCTGAGCTCCGGCCACGCGCAGCAGGCACGATCGGCGTGGGCCGCCGCTACTCGTACCGGACGGTGTCGTGTCGCGTCGCGGAGTCCAGCAGCGGGAGAGCGATCGTCGAGAGGACCAGGGCGGCGAGCACACCGACGCCGACCGTGGCGAAGACGCCGGCGTCCGGCCCCAGCCACGCGATGTCGCCGTACAGGGCCAGGGCGTACGACGACGCCAGACCGAGCCCGACGCCCACCGCCGCAGTGACCAGCATCGCCGCGGCCGTCTCGAGGAACACGACCTGGCGCAGCTCCCCGAGGCGGAGGCCGGACGCCCGCAGCAGCGCGAACGGCCGCCGCCGCTCGATGACGCCGGCGACCATGCCGACCGTGAGGCTGCACGCCGCCACGACCAGGACGAAGTACCACCCCACACGCAGGAGTTGCCCGGCGCTGCCGAGGAAGCGCGCGTCGACGTCCACCCGGTCCTGCTGGGTGTGGATGATCGCGTTCGGCACGAGGTTGGCGGCCTGGCTGCGCACACGGTTCTCGGCGGCCGGCGTGCCCTCGGTGAGGACGTACACGCGCAAGATCGGGAGGTCGGTGTCGGCCAGCCCCGCCCGCACGCTGATGTCCCCGGGCAGGCCCGAGGAGGAGCACGTGAGCGTCACCACCCGTGCGAGCTCCGCACAGGACTCCACCAGCTCGTCGGCACGGCCCGTGTCGAACCGGGTCGTGACGGCCTGCTCGTCGAGGAGGGGGGCGACCTGCCCCTCCGGCACGCCGCCCGTGTACACCTCGACCACGCCCCGCCGTAGCACCCCCGCCCCGCCGTCGTAGGGCCCGTCCCCGGAGGGGTCGATCAGGCTGGCGGAGTACGTCACCGAGAAGGCCGCCAGCACCACGCCGCCGACCGCGCGGAACGTGGCGCGCGGGTCGCTGGCCATGCGGCGGGCGGCGAGCAGCCCCGGCACCCGCCGGCTGACACGGGCGAGGCCGCGACCGGCGAGCATGCACAGCAACGGCCCGATGGCCACGACGCCGACCATCGTGGCGATGACGAACAGCGGCGCCAGGTAGCCGAGGGCCACGTCGTCGACGACGCCGTCCAGCGTCTCGGCGGCGAGCAGGCCCGCGATGCCGCTGGCGAGCGGCAGCGCGTGCCAGGCCGACGGCGGGCGACGGTGGGCACGCCGGCTGGTCGCGAGGGGACCGACCTGGACCCGGCTCAGCGCCGCGATGGTCGTCAACATCGCGAGCACCGGCACCCCGACCAGGACCAGCAGCAGGAGCCAGGGCGCGACGACGACGTCCTCGGCGAAGAAGTGCGCGCCCTGGAAGGTGACGGTCGCTGCCAGGACCCGCCGGCCCACCTCGAAGCCGGCCCACCCCAGGACGCTGCCCGCCACCGCTGCGAGCCCGGTCTCGACGGCGGCCACGACGGCCGCCTGTCGCCGCGTCGCGCCCACGAGACGGATCGCCGCAAGCCGCTGCTCGCGATGTGCGGCTGCGACCCGCGTTGCCATGACGATGAAGACGACCACGGGGACGAGAAGGAGCGCCGTGCCGACGAGGAGGAACACCCGCAGGCCCAGGTAGCGCATGTAGCCGTCCGACACCGAGCCGAACCCCCGCACCACCTGCAACGACTCCGATCTTACCGCACCGAGCTGGGCGGGCGTCCGACCGATGAGCGCCACCAGGTCGTCGGGGTGGGCGAGCCCCTCGTCGGCGATGGTGGCGGTGACGCGGCCGGGGTACCGGTCGTCCAACTGGTCGTCCGGCGTGGACTCGAGGAGCCGGCGCATCGCCGGGGAGACCGCGACCTCGCCCGGCGCGGGGAGGCGCTCCAGGCCCGGCGGCACCGGCGGGCGAGGCCCCAAGGCCGCCACGTAGGCACGGGTCATCGCGGTGCCGTCGTGGTAGTCGGTCACGCTGAGGAACAGCGCGCCGTCGGGCGCCGTGGCCGGTGTGTCCGAGTCGGCGCTCCGCCAGCCGGACCGCTCCGCGCTCCCCTGCGCCGCCGCCTGGCCGGTCAGGCTGAGCAACAGCAACAGGACGCCGACGCCTACGCCGATCGCCGTGACCGCGAGCCGCAGCCGCGACTCCCGGCCACCGGCAAGGACCAGCCGCAGGCCGAGCCGGAAGGTCACGCCACGCCGACCGTTCGGGTGTCGAGGCCATCGCGGACGATCACCGTCCGATCCGCGTACGCGGCCACACGCGGCTCGTGCGTCACCACCAGGACGCTGGCGCCCTGCTCGCGAGAAGCGTCGACCAGCAGCTCCATGACCTCGTCGGCCGCCACGGAATCGAGCGAGCCGGTGGGCTCGTCGGCGAACACGACCGTCGGGCTCGCGACCAGTGCCCGCGCCACCGCCACCCGCTGGCCCTGACCGCCCGAGAGCTCGCCGGGCAGGCGCTCGCCGAGGCCGTCGAGGCCGAGTCGCGACAGCCACGGCGCAGCGGCCGCAAGTGCGTCCCTGCGACGTCGCCCGGCCAGCAGGAGGGGCAGGGCGATGTTCTCCGCGGCCGGCAGTTCGGGCACCAGCTGCCCGACCTGGAACACGAACCCGAACAGCGAGTGCCGCAGGTGGGCTCGCTCCCGGTCGGGCAGTTCGTCGATGCGCCGGCCGGCGAAGTGCACCTCGCCCGAGTCGGGCGTGAGCATGCCCGCGAGGCAGTGCAGCAGGGTCGACTTGCCGGAGCCGCTCGGTCCCATCACGGCGACGATCTCGCCCTCGTCGAGGCCGATGCTCGTGCCCCGTAGCGCCTCGGTCAGGCCGAACGACTTGTACAGGTCACTGCCGACGAGGATCCCGGACATCGCGCACCTCCTCGGCCAGGGATGCCAGCCGGGTCGCCGTGTGGTCGATCCACCGCAGGTCGGCCTCGAGATGGAAGAGCTGGTAGTCGGCGAGCACGGCGTCCTGCGTGGTCGCCGCGTCGCGACGGGCCGTCGTCAGCGCCTTCATGATTGCCAGGTGCGTGGCCCGTTGCGCGTCGAGGAAGTGCTCCGCCGACCGCCCCGACAGCAGGGCCAGAACGACCTTGGTGAACAGCACCGACTGGAGGTGCGGTTGTGGTTCCTCGGGCTCGCCGAGCCAGGTGTCCAGGTCGGTCACCCCCTCCGGCGTGATGGAGTACCGCTTGCGGTCGGGGCCCGCCCCGGCCTCGACCGCCACCACCTCGACCAGGCCATTCCGCTCGAGCTGGGACAGCGTGCGGTACACCTGACCGAACCGGATCGGCCTGACCTCGCCGAACCGCCGGTCGTACGACTGTTTCAGGTCGTAGCCGTGCCGGCTCGATCCCTCGAGCAGACCGAGGAGCGCGTAGGAGACGGTCACGGACCGGGACTATACACACCGGGTATACCCCGGTGAAATAGTTGACGGTCGTGGTCTGACCATCGCCATGCTGGATGGCGCATGCCCTTTCACCGCCTAGGTG
>JBOGHG010000314.1:0-4440 GCA_050744525.1 Acidimicrobiales bacterium
GTGTGTCTCGGCCGTCAGCGACCACATCCCGAGGGGCGAGGCGATCAGCTCCGGCGAGCGCGAGACCGGCTTCTTCACCATGGCCGAGCTGGCGCTCGACCTGGCGGTCGAGGCGGGGTGACCCCGGGGCCGAAGGCGCGGAGGATCCGCTCCACGGTCCCGATGATGGCCGACTCGTCGACGGTGGTGAGCCCCGCGCCGATGGCCAGCGACGCCTCGGTCAGCGCGCCATAGAGCACCAGGGCGAGCGCTTCGGTGTTGTCACGCTCGAGCGCCCCGTCGTCGGCCAGGGACTGCAGTCCGGCCCGGATGGTTGCCAGGCCGAATCCCCGGTCGATCTCGTACCAGGCAACCAGGCCGAGGACGGCCGGCGCGTCGGCGAGGACGATGCGCCGGAGGCCGGGCCCGGCGAGCAGCTCGAACAGCGCCCGGCACCCGGCCTTGAACGGCTCGAGCCCCGTCGGCGTCGCCGCCAGCGCCGCCGCCACCACGGCATCGTTGATCTCCCGCTCGACCTGCTCGAACACCTCGACGAACAGCTCGCGCTTGTCGCCGAAGTGGTGGTGCACCGCACCCCGCGTCACGCCTGCCCGCAAGGCGATCCCATCGAGCGTGGCCGCCTGGTAGCCACCGTCGGCGAAGGTGGCGCGGGCGGCGTCCAGGATCGTGCGCCTGGTGACGGCGGCGTCGGCGGCGGTGCGGCGCGGCATGGCCGCATGGTTGCCTACATACGGGCCGTATGTTAAATCCGGAGCGTGTCGGCGGATGCTGATCGGACTCCGCTCGAATGCCGCTGGTGGATTCCCGCTGACCGGCGCGACCGCCACGGAACGCGACCATCTAGCGTCGTAGCGCGCCGTCGGTGGTCACGGGGCGCGACGTAAGCTTGCGCGTCGTGGAGAGCGGACGTCGCCGGGTCATGGGTGTCGTCAACGTGACCCCGGACTCGTTTTCCGACGGTGGACGCTTCCTCGACCGCGAGACCGCGATCGCCCACGGTCGCGCACTGGTGGCCCAGGGAGCGGATTGGATCGACGTGGGCGGTGAGTCGACACGTCCCCGGGCGGATCCGGTGCCCGTCGACGAGGAGCTGCGCCGGGTGATCCCGGTGGTCGAGGCGCTGGCGTCCGCTGGCGTGGCCGTGTCGATCGACACCCGCAAGGCTGCGGTCGCCGAGGCCGCCGTGGCGGCCGGCGCCCGCATGATCAACGACGTGTCGGCCAGCCTGGCCGCGGTGGCGGGCGCCACCGGCGCGGCGTTCGTGGCCATGCACATGCTGGGCGATCCCCGCACCATGCAGGCCGATCCGGCGTACGGCGAGGTCGTGACCGAAGTCCGTGACTTCCTGGTCGATCGGGCCGATGCCGCCCGGGCCGCGGGCGTGCACGAGGTGTGGATCGATCCCGGCATCGGCTTCGGCAAGACCCTCGACCACAACCTCGACCTGCTCGCCAACCTCGACGTCCTGGTGGCCACCGGTTACCCCGTGCTGGTCGCCACCAGCCGCAAGACGACGCTCGGCGCCCTGGCGGCCCGGGCCGACCGCACCCAGATCGTCCCGCCTGCCGGAGACCGGCTCGAGGGCTCGATCGCCACCGCCGCCTGGTCGTTGCTGCGCGGCGCCCGCATGGTCCGCGTCCACGAGGTGCCCGCCACCATGCGGGCGCTGGACGCCTGCGGCCGGGTCCTGGCCGCGGCGTGAGCTTCCCAGCAAGGAGTACTGAAGTGCGAGTGAAGCGAGCACGGCAGGCCAACAGCGCGAGCGCCTTACGGCGACGTGCGGGCGATGGGTGTGGGGCGCAGCCCCACCGGAGAAACTGACGTGCCACCGACGAAGGGCAAGTGGGCCCAGGGCATCACCCCGCGGAACTTCGTCTGGGTGCTCAAGGACCGGCTGGCCATCTGCGAGCGCCCCGGCGGCTACGGCGCCAACCACCGCCGGGTGCGCCGCCAAGAGGAGATCATCTGGATCCGCGAGCAGGGGTTCACCCATGTCGTCTCCCTCATCGCCGCACCCCACAACCTGCACAACTACGACGAGCTGGGCGTGGCCTGGCTGCACCGGCCCCAGCAACCCCACGACGACCCGGTCGAGTTCCAGCTGGCTCTCTACACCGAGGTGCGCGACCTCCTGGCCAAGGGCGAGAAGCTGCTGATCCACCAGGAGGAGGTGGGCGACCGCATCTGCGGATTGGTCGCCGGCTACGTGCTGTGGGCCGGCCTCGTGCCCTACGGCCCCCAGGCGATCTCGGTCACCGAGCGCCTGACCGGGCGGCAGCTGGGGCCCGAGGGCCGGGAGTTGGTGGCCTCGGCCGACGACCTCCGCGAGCCCGGATGAGTGAACCGCCGGCTCTTCCCTGGGACCGCATCGAGCTGCGCGGCCTCAGGGTGCCCTCCCGCGTCGGGGTGCTCCCCGTCGAGCGCGAGCAGGACCAGCCGCTGGAGGTCGACCTCGACGTGGTTGTCGACCTGACCGCGGCCGGTGCCAGCGACGATCTCGCCGACACCGTCCACTACGGCGCCGTGTGCGCCGCCGTGGTGGAGACCATCGGCGCGGGGCACGTGGCTCTGCTGGAGCGCCTGGCAGAGCTCGTGGCCGCGGCCGTGCTCGGTGTCGACCCGCGGATCGTCGCCGTCGACCTGGCGGTCCGGAAGCTGCGCCCGCCGGTGCCCCACGACCTGGCGACCTCGGGCGTACACGTGGTTCGGACGAGACGGTGAGCGGCGCCGACGGCGTCGGCGTGAGCCCCCGGCGCGCGTTCCTCGGGCTCGGATCGAACCTCGGGGACCGGGTGCACTACCTGCGGGAGGCGGTCGACACCCTGGTGGCGGTGGGCCTGCGGGCCGTGTCCCCGGTCTACGAGACCGAACCGGTCGGCGGGCCGGGGGGTCAGGGCGCCTACCTCAACCTCGTGTCCGAGCTGGAGACCGGCCGGACACCGCACGACCTGCTGGGTGTCTGCCACCGGCTCGAGGCCGCCGCCGGGCGTGTGCGTGACGAGCGCTGGGGACCGCGCACGCTGGATGTCGACGTGCTCTGGATCGATGGCGTCACCGTCGACGAGCCCGACCTGCAGGTGCCCCACCCCCGCATGTGGGAGCGCCGATTCGTGCTGGCGCCGCTGCGCGATCTCGCTCCCGACCTGGTCGACGAGGCCACCTTGGACGCCGCCGCCGGCTACGTCGAGCCGGTAGGTGCGCTCGACCGGCTGGCCACGCAGTAGCGCCGTGACCGTGGTGCGGGTGCGGATCATCGGTCCCGGTCGAGCCGGCACGTCGCTGGCGCGGGCCCTCAGCGCCGCCCGGTGGGACGTGGCACCGCTGCTGGGTCGGGGCGACGACCTGGCGTCGGCGTCCCGGGGCGTCGACCTGCTGCTGATCGCGACCCCGGACGACCGCGTCCGCGAGGTGGCCCGGGCGGTCGAGCCGGTGCCGAGCACCGTCGTGGCGCACCTGGCGGGCTCGCTCGGCCTGGGGGCGCTCGCGCCCCACCGGCGGCGGGCGGCCGTTCACCCGCTGGTGGCGCTGCCCACCCCGGCGCTCGGCGCTCGGCGCCTGGTCGGTGCCTGGTTCGCCGTCGCCGGCGACCCGCTGGCCCACGACGTCGTGCGCGCCCTGCGCGGTCGATGGTTCGAGGTGGCCGACGCCGACCGCCCCGCGTACCACGCCGCCGCCGTCATCGCCTCCAACCACCTGGTGGCGCTGCTGGGACAGGTCGAGCGCCTGAGCGAGGCGGTCGGCGTGCCGTTCGAGGCCTACGTCGACCTCGCGCAGGCCACCCTCGACAACGTCGCCGCCCTCGGTCCGGCGGCCGGGCTGACCGGTCCGGCGGCCCGGGGTGACGAGGCCACGATCCGCCGGCACCTGCGAGCGCTCCCACCCGACGAACGTCGCGCCTACCGGTCCCTCGCCGACGCCGCCCGTCGGCTGGCGCAGCAGCGACCGGCGGCGACGCAGGCACGCGTGGAACGCGAGCGGTGAGGACGCTACGCACCATCGCCGAGGTGCGGTCGGTCCTGGACGGCGAGCGTGCCGCCGGCCGCGTGGTCGGGCTGGTGCCCACGATGGGGTACCTGCACGACGGCCATCTGTCGCTCATGCGGCGGGCCCGGGCCCAGACCGACCTGGTGGTGGCGTCGATCTTCGTGAACCCCCTCCAATTCGGCGCCGGCGAGGACCTCGATGCCTACCCCCGCGACCTGGAGCGGGACGGTCGCCTGGCCGATGACGCCGGCGTCGACCTGGTCTTCGTCCCCGACGGCGCCCAGATGTACCCGGCGCCGGTGCTGACCACGGTGTCGGTGGCGCAGCTGTCCGAACCGCTCGAGGGCACCGCCCGCCCCCAGCACCTCGCCGGCGTCGCCACCGTGGTGGCCAAGCTCTTCGCCATCGTCGGTCCGTGCCGTGCCTACTTCGGCGAGAAGGACTTCCAGCAACTGG
>JBOGHG010000315.1:0-4409 GCA_050744525.1 Acidimicrobiales bacterium
CCGTTGCCCGGGCTCCCGGCCCCGCTCGCCGCCCGCGGGCGGCCGCCGACGCGCCGGGTCCCGGGCGTCGGGAGGAGGGCGCCAACCCGGCGGCGGACCGGAGGCACGCAGGTGCCGGGAGTCACGGGACATGACCGGACGAGGCTACCCGCCGACCACCCCCGGAGTGGCGTCGCCCACGGACGCCGGATGGGTTCTGCAGCCGGCCGCGCCGTAGCGCCGTGACCATGAACGTTCGCCTGCCACGGCGAGTCAGGATCGTTGCTCGCAAGGACGCACGACGAAGGAAGTCACCAGCACTTTCGAGGAGGAGGACGCCGCGAGCGGCGATGCTGGCCGGCGTGGTGGGCGCAAACGTTTGTGGTCACGGCGCTAGCTTGCGTTACATGGCCGTGACCGAAACGCCGGCTCCCGCCGGCACCCGCGAGCGCTGGACGGCGCAGTGGAAGGAGCTGTACGCCGAGGTCATCCAGACCGGCCTGTGCACCGGCTGCGCCGGCTGCGTCATCGCGTGCCCGCACGACGTCATCGGCTACGACCACGAGCCCGGTGCCTACAAGCCCTTCCATCTCGAGGATGAGTTGGGCCTCGACAACTGCATCCACGGCGAGAAGGGCTGCACCTCGTGCACTCGCGCGTGTCCCCGGTTCCGGGCCTGGGAACCGCAGTCAGACGAGCACCTGTTCGCCCGGGTTCGCCAGCCCGACGAGTTGTCCGGCATCTACCAGGACATCCTGCTGGCGCGGGCGTCCGACGACATGGTGCACCGCATGGGCCAGGACGGTGGCCTCGTGTCGGCGCTGCTCATCTGGTCGCTCGAGAACGACTACATCGACGCCGCCCTCGTCTCCTACCTCGAAGGCGATGGCCACGACTGGACGGCCCGGCCCGGCGTCGCCGCCAGCAAGGAGGAGATCCTCGACAGCGCCGGCAGCCGCTACACCTACTCGGCCAACACGCTGGCCCTGGGCGAGGCGCTCGAGCGCGGCCACGGCCGGCTGGCCCTGGTCGGGATGTCCTGCCAGTCGTCGGTCCCGCCGGTCATGTGGAGCCGCAAGGTCGGCAAGGTCTCCAAGCCGTTCCTGTTCAACATCGGGCTGCTGTGCTCCAAGACGTTCGACGACTCGATCTTCGAGGAGCTGTTCTGGACCAAGTACGGGCTCGACAAGCGCGACATCGTCAAGATGAACATCAAGGGCGTGTTCCAGCTCTGGACACGCGACGGCCGCTACCACGAGATCCCGCTCAAGGAGTGCCACGCCTGGACCCGTGAGGGGTGCAACTACTGCCCCGACTTCGCCGCCGAGCACGCCGACATCTCCACCGGCGGCATCGGCAAGGACAACGACTGGACGCTGACGATCGTCCGCACCGACCTGGGCCGCGAGATCATGAGCCGCATGATCGCGGACGGGTCGATCATCGCCCGTCCCGGAGACGACGACCCCGGCGCCGTCGCGCTCATGCACAAGCTGGCGGCCAAGAGCCGCGAGCGCTGGCCCGGGTTCGCAGTCGACGACCCACGAGGACCGGCCGGGAACGGCAAGCCCGACGCCAAGGCCCAGCCAGTGCACGCGTGATTGACGCCGCGTGGACCCGGGACCGCTGCGAGACGCCCTGACCGTGGCGCTCGGCGTCGCCACCGGCGCCATGTCGGGCCTGTTCGGCATCGGTGGAGCGGTGATCTCGACCCCGGGGATCCGCGCGCTCGGTGCATCCGCGCAGACCGCCATCGGCACGACGCTGCCATCAATCATCCCGGGGGCGGCGAGCGGCACGCTGCGCTACGCGCGAGAGGGGCTGGTCGACGGCCAGGCGGTGCGGGCCACCACACCGGTCGGCATCGCCGCTGCCGTGGCCGGGGCACTGCTCACCGAGGTCATCCCCGGTGAGGGGCACGCGCTCATGCTGACCACCGCGGTCCTGCTGGCCGTGAGCGGCGCCCGGATGATCCACAACGCCCAGGAGGCCGCCCGAGCCCTCACCGCCCCGTCGCCGGAGCCCGCCGCCGGGACAACCGTTCCGAGCCCGGAAGCCGCCAGGGTCCCCGGCGACCTCGTGGTGGCCGTCGGCGATCGGCCCCACGGCCGGCCGACGACCATCCGACTGGCGGCCGTCGGCACGCTCGCCGGCCTCCTGGCGGGGCTGCTGGGCATCGGAGGCGGCACAGTGATGGTGCCGGGCTTCACCCAGATCGCCGGGCTGTCGCTGAAGCGGGCCATCGCAACCTCACTGGCATGCGTCGGCATCCTCGCCGTCCCGGGCACGATCACCCACGCGCTCCTCGGCAACATCGATTGGCGTTTCGCACTGCTGCTCACCGTAGGGATGATCCCCGGCGCACGCCTCGGGGCAGCGCTCGCCATCCGGGCCGACGACCGCCGCCTGCACATGGTGGTGGGGGCGTTCCTGGGTGTGACCGCCATCGCGTACGCGGCCGGCGAGATCGCCGCCCTGGGGTCCTGACCGCGTTGCGAGCCGCCTCAGAGGGCGGCGAGCTCGCGGGCCCTGAGGAGCACGGCGTCGAACATGGGCTCCGTGAGCGTGCCGGTGAAGGTGTTCTGCTGGCTCACGTGGTAGCTGCAGACGATCGCGCGCCCGCCCTCCAGAGCCATCTCGACGCCGTGCCCGAAGCGGGGCCCAGGGCGGAGCCCGAGGACACGGCACAGCACCTGGTAACCGAACTGTCCCAGCGGCAGGTACACGCGCAGCTCGGGGAGGAGTGCCAGCTCCCGCTCCAGGAACGGCTGGCAGCGGTCCCGCTCGTCGGGGGCGGGCTTGTTGGCCGGGGGCGCGCAGCGCACGGCGGCGGTGATCCAGGCACCGTCGAGCGTGAGGCCGTCGTGGCGGTGCACCGCCGTCGGCTTGCTCGCGAAGCCCGTCCGCCACAGCGCGGCGTAGAGGAAGTCGCCCGACCGGTCGCCCGTGAACATCCGTCCCGTCCGGTTGGCGCCGTGCGCGGCGGGCGCCAGCCCGACGATGGCGACGCGCGCCGCGGGGTCGCCGAAGCCGGGCACGGGACGGGCCCAGTAGTCCTCGTCACGAAAGGCCGCCCGCCGCTCGCGGGCCACCTGCTCGCGCCACGCCACCAGGCGCGGGCAGGCCCGGCAGACCGTGATCTCCCGCTCCAGCTCCCCGAGCGCTCCCGCGCCTGCGTCGCCGACCTCATCCACAGGCGCCGACGATAGGTTGCACAGACATGGCCCGAGCCGAGCGAGCCCCACGCCCCAGCGGCCTGCGGACCGAACGGCGGCCCGGTGGCCGACGCAAGCCACCGCCACCAACCGTGATCCTGCTCGTGCGCCATGGTTCGACCGCGACAACCGGTACGGAGCTGCCGGGCCGCGCCGGCGGCCTCCATTTGGCGGACGCGGGCCGGGCCCAGGCCGAATCGGTGGCCGCCCGCATCGCAGGCATGGCGTCGGGCAACGGGCGCAAGCGCCGCAGCGTCGCCGCCGTGTACAGCTCGCCCCTGGAGCGGACGCGTGAGACCGCGGCGCCCATCGCCCACGCCACCGGTTGCGAGGTGCGGGTCGACGACGGCCTCCTCGAGCTCGACATCGGCGACTGGACCGGGCTCGAGCTCAAGGCCGCCCGCAAGCGCCCCGAGTGGGCCACCATCCAGCGCTACCCCAGCGGCTTCACGTTCCCCGGCGGGGAGTCCTTCGTCGACATGCAGGCCCGCATCGTGGCCTGCGTCGAACGGCTGCGGTCCGCCCATCCGGGCGACACGATCGTGGCGGTCTCCCACGCCGACCCCATCCGGGCGGCCGTTGCCCACGCGATGGGTACCCACCTCGACCTGTTCCAGCGCGTCGTGATCTCGCCCTGCTCACTCACCGCCATCGCATACGGCTCGGGCGGCCCCACGGTGCTCACGGTGAACTCCGGTGTGGACACCGGCAGCGCGCTGGTGCCGTCTTGACCATGTCCGAGTCGTACGACTTCCCGAAGGCCGAGGTCTTCTGGCCGGGCGCCGAGGGCCCACCGGGCAAGCGGGTGTTCTTCCTCGCCGGGGGATCAGACGGTGAGCTCGTCTACCTGCGCTGCGAGAAGCAGCAGGTCGCAGCGCTCGGTGAGTACCTGCTCGCCCTGCTCGAAGACCTGTCGCCCGACGTCGAGCCCGTCGAGGGCCACGGCACGGTCACACCGCTGCCCTTCAACTGGGACGTCGGCTCGATCGGCGTGAAGTACGACGAGCCCGAGGAGCGCATCGTGGTGGTGCTCGAGGAGCTGTCCGGCGAGGACGACACGCCGGCGACCGCGCGGTTCTGCTTCACGCTGGCGCAGGCCGCTGCGTTCGCCCGCTTCGCGCTGGACCTCGTGTCCCAGGGACGGCCCAACTGTGGCTTCTGTGGCCAGCCGATCGACGCCGATGGCCACGTGTGTCCCCGGATGAACTGATGAGG
>JBOGHG010000316.1:0-4389 GCA_050744525.1 Acidimicrobiales bacterium
GGCCCGAGAACCGGCCGTTTCCTTGCCATAGAAGGACTTTCGCGGCCACCCCGCGAATCTCCTGCAAAGAACTACAAGTTTCTCGACCACATCGAACCGCCGCCATGTGCGGAACACGGGACTAGCGACTCAGGACCAGTCCTCGGGTTTGACCTGAGCGCTGTGCTCGGCGGCCGCTCCGGGGGGCTCACGCTGTGCGCCGAGATTGTGCTCCACAGCGGATCGCCGTACGGGCGGATCGGGAGGTGCAGGGACGCGCATGGAGGGCGGGCGCTTTGGCCAGCTTGCGGTCGTCGGTCACCCCGGTCACTCCGGTGGGGCCGAGCTGCGACGCCGTCACGACGCGTGCCACGGATCGACCACTTCGACACCTGTGTGCTCGAAGTCTCTGACGTTTCGGGTAGCCAGCACCGCCCGCCCGACCCGGCAGATCGAGGCGATCTGGGCGTCGAACCCGTCGATCGGGCGTCCGAGCCGCTCCCGACCCTCGACGATCAGCGGATAGTGCGCCGCGGCGTCGGCGTCAAAGGGGAGCACGTGGTCGCCGAAGATGGCGAAGACGTCGGCGGCAGTGGTCCGGAGAAGGTCCTTCCGGCGACCTGCCGGCAGCCGCTCGATGCCATACAGAACCTCGGCCAGCGTGATTGCGGTCGTGTACGACTCGCCGCTCGGCAGGGCGAGGCTCCAGCGACGCACCAACTCGTTCGGCTCCGGTCTCATCAGCTCGGCGACAACGGTGGTGTCGACGACGATCACCGGCCGAGGCGGACTGACCGCGCCGGGGTGGCCCGCTCGGGCAGGTCCAGCTCGACGCCACCGATCTCGCCTATGCGCTCAAGCAAAGTGGCGAGCAGGCCGCGCGACTCGTTCGCGGGCCGCACCGCCTCTGTGAGGATGGCACGGACCTCGGCCTCCATCGACCGACCGTTGGCGGCCGCACGGATGCGGAGCCGCTCGCGTACCTCGTCGTCTAGATCTCTGATGCTGATCGCAGCCACGGCATTCTCCTAGTTTGCTAGCAATGCTAGCAATTTCGCCCGCCTCCCCAGGAGTAGCGGTTCCAGGCCACGACGAGAGGGCCGACACGTCCACTGAGTCAGAACCAGTCCTCCCGGTTGGCAGACCTGAACCCTGTGCCAGGCCGCTCGCCGGGCGTGGCGCCGTCCTGCGCTGTGCGCCCGGATTGTCCTCGACGGACGAAGCCAGGAGGCGAACGGAGCCAGATGGCGACGACCGCTTTGGGCGCGGCCGTGAGGTTGCGAACTGTACGCGGTCAACCTTGTGTCGCCCGCAGCACCGCTCGCCACCGTCGCACCGAGTCGACCGTGGCGGCGTACCTGATGTCGTTGACGTCGAACTCATCCCGGTCGAGGCGATCGAACCGGTCGAGCATCTCAACGAAGACCGCGCGGCTGAATCCGGTGTCCTTCCGGCGAGGTCGCAGAGATGGGTCAGCCCGAATTGTGGCTCGAGCGCGGCCAGATCGACGAAGTCGCGTGCCTCAGCGCGCCCGAAGATTGCCAGAACCTTGTCGACCGCGAGCTCCTCGGCAGCGAGGACAAGGCCGATATCGCTCCGCTCGGGTACGAGCAGCCGCGCGTCGGCGGCGAGGTCGACACGTGTCTGGTCGATACCGTCGGACACGAGGAGGCGCGCGAACCCGTGGCCGACGTGCTCCTCGCTCACGACCAGGCCCGCCGCTGCGGCCACCGCTGAGAAGACCGGCAGCAGGCCGTCGACAGCGTCGGGATCGACGGCGAAGAAGTCAAGATCCCGGGTACGCCGCTCGACGTCGCCGTGCACGATCAATGCCGCTCCTCGGGCCAGGACGAAATCACCTGCTTCGGGCAGGCTTCGCAACAGCAGGGCCACCGTCCGCTGGAGCGGCGTCAGCAACCCACTCCGTGGTCCCGGAACCACACTTCCCAAGCCCGCCGAACGTGGCCCGGAAGCACCAGCTCGTCCCACAGCCGGCGCAATTCGTTCACGTCGATATACCGGCGCACGTCGTCGTCGTTGCCCTCCCGGAGGACCTGTTCGTAGACGCGCAGACGGTCCCTGGGGTCGTTGAGATCGTACGTCTTGGTCGGCCCGCTCCACCGCACCCGCAAGGGAAGCTCCACCACCCCACGCGCCTTCTCGATGGCAGGACTGTCGACGTCGTCAGGCACGGCCACTGGTCGAGCAGCGGGACCCAAGGATGCGCTACGTGTTGACGTCGTCATGCAACCGGCAAGTCTACGGGGGCCCTGGAGAAACGAAGCAAAGGGCTGACCGGAGGCGCGGGGTGCAGCGGTTACCCGCACGCTTGGGCGGTTGGGCCCCCACTCATGACCAGTCCTCGGGGTTGTCCTCGATGAGGTGGTCGAGGACCTGGCCGTCCACGGCGTCCACGAGGACCAGGCCGCGCTTCACGGGCGGGTCCTCGCTGGAGTAGAGGAGGATGCGCCACGTCGGGCGGCTGCGCAGGCCGCGCCAGCCGAGCTGGGCGGAGGCATGGCCGACGGGGAAGCCGACCTTCCCGGCGGCGGCGAGGAGGGCGTCGGTGTCCCTCACGGCCAGTGGCCAGGAGGCGGCCAGGTGGTAGATGCCGATGAGGGCCAGGACGACGGCCGCGGCCAGGAAGCCTTCGTTCACCAGCACCCGGCGGCCGGGATAGCTGGCGGAAAGGATCCCGAGGCCCACGGCGAGGAGGAGGTAGGCGAAGGCCGGCGCCCGGCGGCGCCGGATGTCGGGGAAGGTGTACATGCCGACGTACCGGGTGACGTCGAGGTCCTCCGGCAGCTCGTCGCCCTGCTCCTCGTCGTCCTTCTCCGGTTCCTCAGCCATCGGCGGGCCAGGCCTTGGTGACCTTCTCGTAGGTGGCCGGAAGCGCCTCTGGGAGCATCCGGGTCTCGGCCAGGGTGGTCATGAAGTTGGTGTCGCCCGTCCAGCGGGGCAGGCAGTGCATGTGGAAGTGCCCGGGCACGCCGGCCCCCGCGCTCCGCCCCAGATTGGCTCCGACGTTCAACCCGTCCGGCGAGTACGCGGCCTTGAGCGCCCGCACGGCGGCGGCCAGCTCCCGCCACAGCCCGGCCGCCTCATCGGGGTCGAGGGCCTCGAGCTCGGCCACGTGGCGCACGGGCATGACCATGAGGTGCCCGGTCGTATAGGGGAAGGCGTTCAGCACCACCGCGCAGTGCTCGTCCCGGCGGACGATGTAGGTCACCTCGCCCGCTTCGTCGCTGGCCAGGATGCGGCAGAACACGCAGCCCTCGTCGGATGCCGCTCCCTCCACGTACTCGCTGCGCCACCCCGCCCACAGCCGCTCCAGGCTCACCGGCCGCTCTGGTCGCCGCCAGCCTCGACCGCGGCCGCGACCGGGTCCTCGGTCCGTCGTGACTCCACCTCGTCGCGCAGGCGCTCGACGAAGGCGGCGACCGGCACGCCCCGGTCGACCTGTCCCCCGCGCGGGTTGACCCCTACCGTCCCGGCCTCGACGTCGTCGTCGCCCACCACCAGGACGTACGGGATCTTTTCCAGCTTGGCCTTGCGGATCCGGCCGCCCAGGGGCTCGTCGGCGGCCACCACGTCGGCCCGCAGGCCCACGGCGCGGAGCCGGCCGAGCACGGCGGCGGCGTACAGCTCGTGATCGGCCCGGACCGGGAGCACCCGGGCCTGCACCGGCGACAGCCACGCCGGCATGGCGCCGGCGTAGTGCTCGAGCAGGATGGCGAAGAACCGCTCGACCGATCCGAACAGGGCCCGGTGGATCATGTACGGGCGGTGTCGTTGGTTGTCGGCGCCCACGAACTCCATGTCGAAGCGCTGCGGCATCTGCAGGTCGACCTGCAGGGTCGAGATCTGCCAGCGCCGGCCGATGGCGTCGCGCACGTGGACGTCGATCTTCGGGGCGTAGAAGGCCCCCTCCCCCTCGGCCACCTTGTAGTCCAGGCCGGCGCCTTCCAGCGCCTGGCGAAGGGCGTCGGTGGCCACCTCCCACTCGGCCGGGTCGCCCACGAACTTCTCCGGCCGGGTAGAGAGCTCGGCCTCGAACTCGCTCAGCCCGAACGTGCGCAGCACCTTGAGGACAAACGCCAGCAACGACGTCAGCTCGCCGGCCAGCTGGTCCGGCGTGCAGAAGATGTGGGAGTCGTCCTGGGTGATCCCCCGCACGCGTGTCAGCCCGTGGAGGACGCCCGAGCGCTCGAACCGGTACACCGTCCCGAACTCGAAGAGCCGGAGCGGGAGCTCCTTGTACGACCGGGCCTGGCTCTTGTAGATCAGGATGTGCATCGGGCAGTTCATGGGCTTCGGGTAGTACGTCGCACCCTCCATCTCCATGGGGGGGTACATGCCTTCCGCGTACCATCCGAGGTGGCCCGAGATCTCGAAGAGCGTGGACTTGGA
>JBOGHG010000317.1:0-4328 GCA_050744525.1 Acidimicrobiales bacterium
TGCTCGACGAGCTCGTCGGCGGGCGTCGTCGCCGGCAGGCCCGAGGCGACCGTCCTGCCGTCGGTGAGGACCGTGACGCGATCGCCCAGCCGCCGGATCTCGTCGAGGCGGTGCGAGATGTAGATCACACCGACACCCTCCGCAGTGAGCCGGCGCACCACCCCGAACATGGTCTCGATCTCGCTGTCGTCGAGGATCGCCGACGGCTCGTCCATGATCAGGAGCCGGACCTGGCGGGACAGCGCACGTGCGATCGAGACCACCTGTTGACCGGCCGGGCGCAGGTCGCGGACGTTCGTGCGCGGCGAGATGGCCTCGTGGTTGAGGCGGCGGAGGATCTGGACCGTCTCGCGACCCATCCGCGCACGGTCGAGGAGGCCCCAGCGCCGCAGCTCGTGGCCGAGGAAGATGCTCTGCGCCACGGTGAGGTCCTCGACGAGGTCGCGCTCCTGATAGATGGTGGCGACGCCGTTGTCGAGCGCCCTCGACGGGTCGCCGGTGACCGCCGGCTGGCCGTCCAGCAGGATCTGCCCCGCGGTGGGCTCAACCGCCCCGGAGACGCACTTGATCAGGGTCGACTTGCCCGCACCGTTGGGACCGACGAGGCAGTGCACCTCCCCGGGTCGGACCTCGAAGTCGACGCCAGCCAGGGCGCGGACCCCGGGGTACTCCTTCACCAGGCCCCGGACCTCGAGGACGGGATTCGCCACCGCGCCCCCCTCAGGCCGCCAGCAGGGGGCGCAGCGTGCGGTGCGCGATCCGCAGGCCGATCTCGACCTTCTCCTCCGTGCCGCCCCACACCGGGTCCTCGTGCTCGACCGACAGCACGCCGTCGAAGCCCCCCTCGTACAGGGCGTCGACCAGCCGCACCCAGTCGACCTGGCCGAGCCCGGGCACCCGGTAGCGCCACCAACCGACGTCCCACGGGTCGTCGCGGACCGCGGCGCGCCCCGGCCAGCCGTAGCGGTTGCGGGCTGTGGCGTCGATCTCGATGTCTTTGGCCTGGGCGTGGGGGATGCGGTCGATGTAGGGCCGCAGGGCCGCGACGGGATCGATGCCCATCCACACCAGGTGCGAAGGGTCGTAGTTCAGGTAGAGCCCCAGGTCGAACATCCACTCCCACAGCTCGGGCGAGTAGGCGAGGTTGCCCGGGTACCCGTCGGGGTGCCAGCCCTCCATGACGCAGTTCTCGACGATGAGCGTCACGCCCCGTTCGCCGGCACGATCCACCAGCGGACGGAAGACGAGCTCGGCCTCCCGCAGGTTGTCGGCCACCGATTGCGTGGGATCGCGGCCGACGAAGGTGCCGACGGTGGGGCAGTCGAGCAATGCCGCGGCGTCGATGCACCGGAGGACGTGCTCGTTGACCGCGGCCCGCTCGGCTCGGTCCGGGTGGAGGTTGTTGTCGTAGAACGCGAGGGACGAGGGCTCGAGCCCGTGCTTCGCGAACAGTGCGCGCGTGGCGTCGGCCTCGGCATCGCCGAAACGCTCGACCGCCAGGTGCGTGGCGGTGAAGGGCCGGTCACCGAGGTCGGGCCAGGCGGCGACCTCCAGGGCCTCGTAGCCCTCGGCGGCGGCCCACTCGCAGAGTTGGGGCAACGTGCGCTTGGGCAGGCACGCGGTGATGAACCCGAGCTTCATGGGACCAGTTCCTCCCAGCGACCGGTGCGGGTCGAGCGCAGGACGGCGTCGGTGACGTCGGTCGCCCGGGCGCCGTCGGCGAACGTGGGCAGCCCGTCGACCGCGGCCGCGCCACTCTCCCGGATGGCCCGGTACGTGTCGGCGACGAAGGCGTCGAAGCAGTCCTGGTAGCCCTGGGGATGGCCCGGCGGCAGCACGGCGTAGCGGGCCGCCTCGGGGGCCAGGTGCGCCGGGTCACGCACGACGACCTCCGACGCCTCGCGGCGGCCGACCCACAGTGCCTCGGGCCGCTCCTGGTCGAAGCTCAGCGTGGCGTCGGCTCCGGCGATCTCGAACTGCAGCCGGTTCTTGCGCCCGGGGGACACCTGGCTCACCACCAGGGACCCCGCCACCCCCGAGCTGGTCCTGAACAGCAGGACCGTGATGTCCTCGGTCGTGACCGCGCGGCGGGTGCCGTCGGCGCGGGCTCGCCCGTGGGCCTCGAACGCGTGGGCGTCGCCGGCGCTGACGCGCTCGGGGATCGCGGTCACCGCCTCGGCACAGACCGCGGCGAGCCGGTCGCCGGTCACGAACTCGATCAGGTCGCACCAGTGGGAACCAATGTCGGCGAACGCCCGGGACGGGCCACCCCGCTGGGGATCGACCCGCCAGTTGTCGTCGCTCTCGGTGGCGAGCCAATCCTGGAGGTAGCAGCCGTGGACCAGGCGGAGGGGACCGATGGCGCCCGCGGCGACCCGGGCCCGGGCCTCGCGCACCAGCGGGTAGAAGCGGTAGACGAACGGGACGGTGGCCACCGCCCCGGCGGCGTCCGCCGCCCGGACCAGCTCGGCCGCCTGGGCGCGGTCGACCGCCAGCGGCTTCTCGCAGATCACGTGCTTGCCGGCGGCCAGGGCGGCGCGCGCGAGGGGAGCGTGCAGATGGTTCGGGGTGCAGATGTGGACGACGTCGACGTCGGGAGCGGTGACGAGCGAGTCGGCGTCGGCGAAGCCCCGTTCGGCCCCGAGTGCCTGGGCTGCCTCCCGGGCACTCGGGGCCGACGAGGCGGCGACGCCGACCAGGCGGGCGCCGGCCCGGCGGGCGGCATGGGCGTGGACGGCCCCGATGAAGCCGGTGCCGGCCACGGCGACACGCAGGCCCGCGCGGTCCCCGGCAGCGGCATCGCCCGCCGGACGAGCACGGGTCGACGTGGTCCGGGGGCCGGCGAACGCTCCGGTCGTGTCCCCCATGGCTGTGATGTTTGCCACACACTTATGCCGGGTGTCAATCAAAAGCTTTCGGGTCAGACAACTGAACTCCGCGGCCTTGTGATGCTTTGACACCCCGAAGTCCCGCTGGTTCACTGACCGCCGTGTCCGCCGTCCCGACGCGCCCACCCCAGCCGGCCGTGCCGGCTCCGGGGGCCGGAGCGATCCTCCAGCTCGTCCGCAGCGGGCAGGCCGCCACCCGGGCCGACCTGGCGGCGCTGACGGGGTTGGCCCGATCGACCGTGGCGCAACGCGTGGATGCCCTGCTGGCCTTGCGGCTGCTGGTCGCTCGGGGCGACAGCCAGTCCACCGGGGGGCGGCCGCCGACGATGCTGGCCTTCAACCACGAGGCCGGCGTGGTGCTCTCCGGCGACCTCGGCGCCACGCACTCGCGGGTGGCGGTGACCGATCTCGGCGGTGCCATCCTGGCCCAGGCCCGTCGGGACATCGCCATCGCCGAGGGCCCGGACGTGGTCCTGTCGTGGCTCGAGTCCGCATTCGACGGGTTGCTCGACGACGTCGGCCGCCGCCCCGACGCGGTGCGGGGCGTGGGAGTCGGCCTGCCCGGCCCGGTCGAGTTCGCCACCGGCCAGCCCGTCAACCCGCCGATCATGCCCGGCTGGGACCGCTATCCGGTGGGCGACCGGTTGGCCCAGCGCTACGGGGTGCCGGCCCTGGTGGACAACGACGTGAACATCATGGCGGTCGGCGAGCACTGGTCGAACTGGCGCAGCGAGGCGTTCCTGCTGTTCGTCAAGATCGGCACCGGCATCGGGTCCGGGATCGTGGCGGGTGGCCATGTGCACAGGGGTGCCGACGGAGCCGCCGGCGACATCGGGCACATCCACGTGCCCGACCACGACGACATCGTCTGCCGCTGTGGGAACCGCGGCTGCCTGGAGGCGTTCGCCGGCGGCGGCGCGATGGCGGTGCGGCTGCGCCGGCACGGGTTGCCCACGCAGACCAGCCGCGACGTCGTCGACCAGGTGCGGGCGGGCCGCCCCGAGGCGGTGCAGCTCATCCGCGAGGCCGGCCGCACGGTCGGCGGGGTGCTGGCGACGTGCGTCAACATGCTCAACCCGGCCGTGATCGTGATCGGGGGCGATGTCGCCCGCGCCGACGAGCCGCTGATGGCCGGCATTCGGGAGGTCGTCTACCGGCGCTCGTTGCCCCTGGCGACCGGCCGGCTGCGGATCGTCCGTAGCCAACTCGACGACGGCGCCGGCGTGATCGGCGCCGCCGTGATGGTGCTCGAAGAGGTCCTCGCCCCCGCCGCCGTCGACGCGGCCCTCAGCGCCGGCTGATCAGCGCGGTTGCCGTCCGCGTGACGCCCGGGTTGGTTCGGCGCACTGCGCCCGACGCCCTCTTCCGGGACTCTGGACGAGACTGTGCCGCATGGGTCCCCATCAGCCCGCTGAGGATCGCGACCTCGACCTGGCGCTG
>JBOGHG010000318.1:0-4319 GCA_050744525.1 Acidimicrobiales bacterium
GCAATTCCAGCGGGCGGGGAACCTCATCACTATTGACACCTTGGTCGTCGATGAGGCGCACCGTTCGCACGGCATCGGCGAGCGGTTGGTCGGCGTCGCCCTCGAGGCAGCGGCACGCTGTAGCGCCCAGGCAGTGGAGGCTGTGAGCCACCATCGCCGCGTCGACGCTTCGTCGTTTCTATGAACGGCTTGGCTTCGAGGTCACATCGAACTACTTCGTACGCACCCCGTAACTCTCAAGCTGGGCCGAACGGGCAAGCACGTAGTAGCGGCCGTCGAATAGCGCCTCCCCACCGATCTCGTCGACCAGCTCGTCGATTGTCAGATGGCGCTTGTACACCGTGAAGGTCGAGCCGTCTTCCAGCTGGCGGGACTGCCACTCCTCCTGCTGGGCGCCGGGGGGACGACCTGAGTCCAGCACTACCAGCTCTTCCGCGACCCGGTGAGCCTCAGTGAGGAACACCTCGCGTTCAGCCGCTTCCAGGTGTCCGTAGAGGTGTCCGGCAAAAAGGCGAGCGATGGCATTCCGTCGCACGGGCAGGGCCGTTGCGTCGGCACAGATCACCGGGACACCAGTGACGACCGTTCGGAGCCGCTGAAGCGCCGCTTCGCTCTGATCGAGCGCGAGGCCATTCCCCTGAAGGGTTGCGGTGAACACCCCGGGACCGGCCCCGACGTCAAGAAACGCCGCAGGCTTGAGTCGGGCGAGCAGCCTCTCGATCTCGTCGTGCTCCGCGGTCAGCGCGTCGACGTCGACATCAACACCCAAACCGGCGAAGTATGCGTACGCTCCTTCGACGCCGCCTTGGTAGTGGGGGACCCGACGTTGGTAGTACCTCCAAAGCGAGGCGCGACGACTTGGCAGCATTGGCACTCTGCAAGTTTGGTCCGGCGGCGAGAGGTGCCCCGAACGGCCGAGCCGAAGATCGGCTGTGAGGG
Organism: Acidimicrobiales bacterium; assembly: GCA_050744525.1. Lineage (GTDB taxonomy): Bacteria > Actinomycetota > Acidimicrobiia > Acidimicrobiales > VFJN01 > DASQUK01. Next base: position 940 of record JBOGHG010000318.1, read on the forward strand.
CTGCCTCGTAGCGCCGATCGGCAGGTCGCCGCTTGCGGGAGGCGTCCCAGAAGAACCTCGCGCCAGCCTCGGTGACGTCCCCGACCGCCGGCTATGGAGCGGCCGGTTCGATCGTCGCCGAGCACAATGGGCTACGTGGGTTCGCTCATCGTCGTCACCGGTCCACCCGGCGCGGGGAAGTCAACCGTTGCGCAGGCCCTGGCCGGTAGCGCCAAGCCCAGTGTCCTCGTCGACGGCGATTCGTTCTTCAGGTTCCTGGCCAGTGGTGGCGTCGACCCGTGGCTTCCCGAGTCGCACGAGCAGAACACGGTCGTCACCAGGGCCGCAGCGGCTGCTGCCGGTAGCTTCGCACTGGGTGGCTACGCAACGGTCTACGACGGCGTCGTCGGCCCGTGGTTCCTGCCCACCTTCGGAGCTGCCACCCGGCTGGAACGCCTCGACTACGTGATCCTCCTGCCGTCAGTGGAGACCTGCGTTCGGCGGGTGGCGACGCGCCGAGATCACGGCTTCGCCAATGAAGCCGCAACGAGGAAGATGCACGCCGAGTTCGCCGGTGCACGGATCGCCGAACGCCATGTGCTCCGCGACCCTCCCGAGGACGCCACAAAGATAGCGGCGATCATCGAGTCGGCGCGGGCAGCCGGCAAGCTGTTGCACGCCATCGGCTGACCGACTGCCAAACGCCGGCTCGTGCCACGGGGACCGGTGGCGGCATGTCGGCGGTCCGACTCAGCGGCGGAGCCGCTAGGCCGAGACCTGGTACTGCCAGCCTTCTTGCCAGGCGAAGTTGGTGGCGGCCAAGGTCTCAAGGGGCACGTGGTCCAGATAGTGGTCCAGGGCCCAGCGGGTCGCGACGTGGCCCACGACCAGGACCCGAGCCCCACTCCACCGCAGGGTCAGGTCCTCCAGCCAGCGTGCCACCCGGGCGATCGCCCCTCGCCAGCTCTCGCCACCCGGATATGGCTGGTCCAGGTAGACGACGCGATCGCGCATGTGGGTGTCCGACGGGGTGCCGTTGCGGTCGCCGTAGTCGCATTCGCGCAGTCGCCAGTCGAGGAGGACCGGAGGATGGTCGAAGGGGAAGGCGATCGCCGTAGTCTCGACGGCTCGGCGTAGGTCCGAGCTGAACACGGCGGTGATGCCGTCGTGGCGACGCCGTTCACCGAGCTCTTCGGCCAAGCGGCGGCCGCGCGCGGACAGGCGGCTGTGCGCCCACCCAGAGGCAAGTCCACGTTCGTTGTCCTCGCTGAGTGCATGTGTCTCGAACACGATCGTCGTTGCCATGGGGTCGAAGGTAGGCCTGCGTCCGGGCGAGGGGCTGCAGATCGCTACGCGAGCGCCCCCAACCGCCGGGTCAGCACCCGGTCGCCGCCTGGAGGGTCCGGCAGGCCTCGGCCATGCGCCCCGGCGGTAGCGCTGCCACCCTCCGGCGGAACGTCTCTCGAGGGATCGTGTGGATGTTGTCGAAGTTGACCACGCTGTCGGTTGGGACGCCGTCGGCCCTCGTGAGCGCGAGTTCGGATACGAGACCACGACGCGTTCGGGTCAGCGCGGCGACGACGACCGAGCCGATGCGATCGGCGACGGGGTCACGGGTCAGCACCAGAACTGGCCGGTCGCCGCCGGGCGTGGCGGCGAACCAGATCTCACCGCGCTGCATCGACCGCCCAATCCGACCAGTCCTCCGCGGTGCCCCAGTCGGCGATCTGGCCCAACGCTTGCTCGCCCTGGTCGAGCGGCGTGGCCGTCCAACGGTCTGCGTCACCCTCCGACGCCAACCGGTCGAGGTGGCGGCGGAGGGCTTCACGCAGCAGCTCGGAGCGGTCGATGCCAAGTGCCTCCGCCCACCGTTGGGCTTCGTTGGCCTCGCGGTCGTCGACCCGGAAGCTGAGCATCGTCATACAGACACGCTATCTCGTAAGACGCCATTTCGCTACCCACCTTTGACCGCCGGTCTTAGACCTTACGCAGGACCCAAACTCGGAGCGACCAGCGTGGACCTGAGCGCACGGACCGGACCGACGAGCGGAATCGGTGCAGGTCAGCGCACTGAGCCGCACGCTACGGACGATCGGACGGAGTCTCCTAAGTGGTTGACCGCGTAACTACACGCGTGTAATTGTGCGTCCAGTAGCTCGGACGCCATGAGGCCAAGGAGGTAGCCATGGTGTAACCGAGCGACAAGCTCTCGTTGGCCAGCCGGTGGAAGTCCGGTCCGGGGAGACGCCAGGGTCCCTGGTAGCGCGGCTCCCGGCGTCGGGAGAGATCTCGCCGCCGGAGCGGAGCAACAAAGTCCCTGTGAGGGGGCGAGCGACTGGCCGGTCCGTAACATCAAGTGAAGCCTGCGGCGTCGTCATATGTACCCCCTGCCCTGCGGGTGGGGGCCAAGGGAGAGCCGAGCCGGCAATTACACGGCGAAGGCCACGGAAGGCGTTCTTGGTCCTGGAGCGAGCGCCGACGAACTCCCCGGCGTAGGGGGCTCGGAACGGTCAGAAGGTCGACGAGGGAACTGGAGAGATCCTCCTCGGCCCCGGGTCTGTCCCGGGAAGCTGGGCTGCCTATAACCGTGAGGAGCGGGAAGTGGCAGCGGGCCGAGAGGAAGTCGGAGGGGGCCGTAGTAGCGGTGACGGCCGGGACAACACAACCCGGTCTAGCGAAGGGCCCCTGCTTCATCGATGCGTGTCGTTGGCAGGGAGGGGCCCTGGTGAGTGCCGAGATCTCGGCTAGGTCCATCCGCCACGTCGAAGACGTGGACCCGGTTCGTGCCTTGCAACGCGCGCTTTACCGCAGTGCCAAGCAGGACGGGCAGCGCCGTTTCCATGCCCTCTACGACAAGTGCTTCCGGATGGATGTGCTGTGGCGGGCGTGGTTCGACGTGCGCTCCAATGGCGGTGCTCCCGGTGTTGACGGGCAGACGCTCGCCGATGTCGAGGAGACCGGCGTGCGGGTGTTCCTGGAAGGCATCGCCGCGGATCTGCGGGCCAAGACGTACCGACCCAAGGCTCTGCGACGAGTGCACATCCCCAAGGTGGGGCAGCCTGGTAAGACCAGGCCGCTCTCGATTCCCACCGTGCGCGACCGCGTGATCATGGCGGCCGCGCGCATCGTCTTGGAGCCGGTGTTCGAAGCCGACTTCTTGCCGGTGAGCTTCGGGTTCCGCCCGAAGCGTTCTGCGATTGACGCCCTCGATGTGGTGAGGGCGGAGGTCAACCGGCGGGCGTGGTGGGTGCTTGATGCTGACGTGTCGGACTGCTTCGGGTCGATCGACCATGACGCCCTCATGGCGCAAGTTGAGCGCCGGGTGGTGGACGGGTCGATGCTCAAGCTGCTCCGGGCGTGGTTGCGAGCGGGGGTGTTAGAGCACGGTGCGGTGCTGGCAA
>JBOGHG010000319.1:0-4314 GCA_050744525.1 Acidimicrobiales bacterium
GTGCCCGCCCGGTCCGCCGGAGCGATCCGCGCCGTGTCCACGAAGTTGGGGATCACCCGGACGCGGTCGTAGGGGTCGGGTACCGATCCCTGGATCTTGGCGACGAGGTTGTCACGCAGGTCGTCGGACAGCACCGTCACGGCGTCGGCCCGCCGGTACGTCCAGCGCTCGAGCCACGACGCGAACCTGATCACGGACCGGTTGGTGATGGCGCCCAGCTCGACGGCCACGTCGGGGAACACGTCCTGGATGTTGAAGACGAACGGCACCCGCCAACGCCGGGCGGCCAGCCAGCCGGCGACGCCGAGCGTCAGCGGTGGCGACATGGCCAGGACGACGTCGGGCGGGTGATGCCGCCAGCCCTTCAGCGCCATGACGGTGGCCAGGCCGGTGAACCCGGCAAAGCCCAGCGCCCGGGCCGGGATGTTGCGCTTGTCGGTCGGGAACGGGTGGACGCGCGTGACGCGCTCGCCGTCGCGGTCCTGGTGGCGGACGGGCCTTCCGGTCCAGCCCGGCTCGACCCGGTGGTGCAGGTACCAGGGCAACGAGGTCACGACGTGCAGCTCGTGCCCGCGGTCGACGAGCTCATCGGCGATGCGGGTCATGACCTCGCCGGTCGGCGCCGTGTCGGGCGCGTAGTGGGGGCACACCACCAGCACCCTCATGAGGCAACCTCTTTGACCTCGCCGGCGACGGCATCGCGGTAGGCCGCCAGCGTGTCGCGGGCTGTCGTCGCCCACGAGAAGCGGCCGACCCGTAGGTGGCCGGCCGCGACCAGCCGTTCCCGCTCATCTCCGTCGTGCAACAGCTCGAGCATTGCCTCGCCCCAGGCGTCGGCGTCTCCCGGAGCGATCAGCCGCCCGGCGTCGCCGATCACCTCGGGCAGGGCGGCGGCGTCGGCGGCCAGCACCGGTGTGCCCAGGCTCATCGCCTCGAGAACGGGCAGGCCGAAGCCTTCGTAACGGGACGGGAATGCCAGCGCGACGGCGCCGCGGACGATCGCGAGCACGTCGTCGCGCGGGATGAGGCCGGTGCGACGCACGCGGCCCCGCAGCCCCGTGCAGGCGATCTGTGCCCGGACCTGGTCCTCGGACTGGGCGTCGCCGCCGGTCAGCACCAGCACCACGTCGTGTTCCTGGGCCGCCACGGTGGCGAAGGCGCGGATGAGCAGCTCGTGGTTCTTGTGGGGCCAGGTGACCGCCGGGTACACGAACCATCGGCGTGGCAGGCCATAGCGGGCCTGCACCTGCCCGACGGCCACCCGGGTGCTGGGTGGGTCGACCCCCCACCGCGTCGTCCGCACCCGCTCGGGCGCGACGCCGAACCGGTCGACGATGGCGGCGCGGACGAACTCGCTGGGGGTGAGCACCAGCCGGGCCTTGCGGACCGAGCGCGGCACCGTCCGCTGCAAGTACGCCCGCTTCACAGGGTGGAAGTTGCCCGGCATGTCGAACGGCTGGAGGTCGTGGACCGTGACGATCCCGGCGGTGCGACGTACCGCCGGCAGGACGGCGTTCATGTGGTGGAGCAGGTCGAGCCCGTCCCGGTGAGCCTGGCTGGCCAGCCAGGTGTTCTCGGCGGCCACCCGCAGCGGCTTGAGGCGGCCGGTCAGGGGGACGGGCCGGGTCGAGAAGCGCTCGACCAGGTCGGGGTAGGTGGTCGCGAAGGCGTCGAGCACGTAGAGCGACAGCTCGACGTCCTCGGGCTGGTGGTCACCGATCTCGCGGAGCAGCGAGACGACGGCGGTCTCGCTGCCGCCCACCGCCCCCGGGACGAGCCACAGCAGGTTGCAGCCAACCCTCATTGCTTCATCATCCCCCCGCCACCTCCTCGTAGGCGGCGATGGTGAGCGCCGCGGTCATCGCCCACGTCGTCTCGGCCGCTCGCTTGCGCCCTGCCCGGCGCAGCCGGTCCGCCAGGTCGTCGTCGTCGAGGACGGTGGCCAGGGCGGCGGCGATGGCGTCGGGATCGCGGGGGTCGACCACCAGGCCCACGCCCCCGGCCACCAGCTCCTCCGTGGCGGTGCCGGCCGAGGTCACCACCGGCGCGCCGGCGGCCAGGGCCTCGGCCACCGGCAACCCGTAGCCCTCCCAGAGGCTCGGGTAGCAGACGACGGCCGCGCCCCGGTACAGGGGCGCCAGGTCGCCGCGGGGGACGAACCCCACCAGCCGCACCCGGTTGCCCAGCCGGGCCACGGGTTCGGCCAACGACTCGCCCCAGCCGCCCGGGCCCACGACGGCGAGGGTGACGTCGGCGTGGCGGCCGTCGGCCCCCGCCGTCAACCGGGCGAACGCGTCCAGCAGCCGGGGCAGGTTCTTGCGGGGCTCGACGGTCCCCACCGACAGCACGTAGCGTCCGTCCAGCCCGTGCGCTCGACGCACGCGGGCGACGTCGTCCTCGGTGACCTCGCTGTCGACGGTCCCCCCGTCCATGCCCCAGGGCACGTGGCGCAGGCGGTCGTACCCTATGCCGGCGGCGGCGCAGTCCTCGAGGGTCGCCTGCGAGGGGCACAGGACCAGGTCGGCGTCGGCGACCACGCAGCGCAGCCCCGCCTCGAAGAAGCGCACGCCGTTGGCGGTGAACATCGATGGATCACGCCGCCAGGCCAGGTCGTGCATGGTGGCGACGAGGGGCCGCGTGCGTGGCGGGATGGCGTAACCGGTGGCGTGGACGACGTCGACCGGGCCGGTGGCCCGCTCGACGGCGGGGCGGCGCCAGCGGTGCCAGGTCCGGTACAGGGCGGCGCGGGGCAGCGGCAGGTGCCGGATGGGCAGGGCCGGCCGCCAGGGTGCCGGGGGTGGGTGGCGGTGGCGGGCGGCCACTCCGACCTGCTCCATCCGCCCGGTCGCCGCCACGGCCGCCACCTGATCGACGACCGCGCCGGCGGTGCCGCCCGGCACCCGGTGCCAGCACTGTTCCACGACGACGGCGACACGCACGGCCGGTGATCCTCGCACGTCGAGGTGCGCCGGCGGTACCCGAGCGGGGGCGACCGTTAGAGTGGCCCGCCATGATCGAGGACTGGTCCGACGTGGACACGCCCCCCGCTCATGCTGCTTCGCAGCGGGCCGCTCGGGCCCCGGGCGGGCTTGACTGGCCCGCCCTCACGGTGCTGGTCACCGGGGGGCGCGGCTTCCTCGGGAGGGCCGTCTGCGCCCGGCTCCGGGAGCGCGGCGCGGCCCGCCTCGAGACGCCGACGTCGGCCGACTACGACCTGCGCCGCCCGGGCGACGTGGCCCGGCTCTTCGACGATGTCCGGCCCGACCTGGTGATCCACCTCGCCGCCCGCGTGGGAGGCATCGGCGCCAACATGGCCCGACCGGCGGATCTCTACCTCGACAACCTGCTCATGGGCACGTATGTCATCGAGCAGGCCCGCCTGGCGGCAACGCCCAAGACCGTGGTCGCGGGAACGATCTGCTCCTACCCCAAGCACACGCCGGTCCCCTTCAGCGAGGACTCGCTGTGGCAGGGCTATCCGGAGGAGACCAACGCCCCCTACGGCATCGCCAAGCTCGCCCAGCTCGTCCAGGCCCACGCCAACCGCGCGCAGTACGGGCAGAACGTCATCTACCTCATGCCCACCAACCTCTACGGGCCCGGCGACAAGTTCCATCCGGCCGTGAGCCACGTCATCCCGGCGCTGATCCGCAAGTGCGTCGACGCCAAGGAGGCGGGGGCCGACCACATCGAGGTTTGGGGCACGGGCTCGGCGTCGCGCGAGTTCCTGTTCGTGGACGACGCCGCCGAGGGCATCGTGCTGGCCGCCGAGCGCTACGACGGGGCCGAGCCGGTCAACCTCGGCACCGACGAGGAGTTGCCCATCCGCGACCTCGTCAAGCTCATCGCCGACGCCACCGGTTTCGAGGGTGAGATCCGCTGGGACGCCTCCAAGCCCGACGGCCAGCCCCGGCGCCGGGTCGATCCCAGCCGGGCGGCCGCCGCCTTCGGCTTCCAGGCCAACACGGACTTCGCCCGGGGGCTGCGCCTGACCGTGGACTGGTACCTGGCCCACCGGGCCGAGGCCGAAGCCCGCGACCATTAAATTCAGGTGTGCGCTCGCAGCGAGCGCTAGGCCGACCGCACCGCCAGCGACAGGGCCTCGCCGGTGCAGGCCGCCAGGTGCTCGACCTCCGCTTCGAGCCCGCCCATCGGCACATCGGCCCCGGGGAACAACCGCACGTTCACGGTGGCGTCCGCCAGCTCCCACACGCCCACCACCCGCCCCCGGTGGACCACGACGGGCGAGATCCAGCCGGCGGTGCGGCTCACGTCCTTCCGGCGGTCGGCAGCCACGATCCGGACGTCACCCGT
>JBOGHG010000320.1:0-4302 GCA_050744525.1 Acidimicrobiales bacterium
GGGCGATCCTGCGGGTGTACCACATCCAGCGCGAGGAGTTCCTGCCGTCGGCGTACGCCATGATCGTCAGCCTCGTGGTGATCATCCTCGGCGTCGTCACGGTCACGGACTTCGACGGCGTTGCGCATCGCTGGTGACCGTCGGCTTCCCGTCGTTCTTCTTCGTCTACCTGCTGCGCCTGCTCAGGGTCATCGACAAGCCGTTCAAGGTGGGACGCGAGCGAACCGACGACGACGTGAGCCTGTTCCTCCTCGTCGAGTTCGTCGTGCACGCCCACGCCGGCGAGGAGGGCGTCGCGGCCGAGGAGGTCGAGGAGCTCATGAGCGACATGGAGGAACAGGCCGCCGAGCTGGCCGAGGCGGAGGTCGAACCGGGCCCCACGGCGCACGCCGAGGCCGAGACCGGCGATCGCCCACCTCGTTGACCATCGGTCACTTCAGCGCAGTCCTAGGCGCGCGAACACCGGTGGCGGGCCGTTGGTCCGGTCCGCTGCCAGAATCGTCGTCGGATGGCCACCCTCGCCGAGCTCGCCCGGTTCTTCACCCGCCTCGATCCCGGCGCGGTCGCCCACCTCCAGCGCCTGGTGGCGAGCTGGGGCCTGCTCGCCGACTTCTGCTTCGCCGACCTGCTGCTGTTCGGTGTGGTGGGCGGGACGCGCGAGGGGGGCACCAACCGGTTCGTGGTGCTCGGCCAGGTCCGCCCGACCACGTCCCAGACCGTCTACCGAGCCGACTGGGTCGGCACCGTCCTCGAGGAGGAGGACCGTCCGCTGGTGGCCCGTGCCTACCGCTTGGGGGAGATCATCGAGGGCGAGATCGTGATCTCCACGCTCAAGGAACGGGTGCGGGTGCTGTGCATCCCCATCCGCCACCGCGGGCGGGTCGTGGGCGTGCTCACCCGCGAGTCGGCACCGGCGTTCGGTCGCCAGCCGGGCGAGCTGGAGCGGACCTACGTCGACGTGTTCAACCGCTTCGCCCGCATGATCGCCGGCGGCGACTTCCCCTTCGACGGTGACGACGCCGAGAGCGAGGAGGCACCGCGGGTCGGCGACGGCGCCATCGTCCTCGACGCCTCCGGCCGGGTCGAGTACACGTCCCCCAACGCCGTGTCCACCCTGCACCGGCTCGGCGTCCACGCCAACGCCGAGGGCCTGCGGTTCTCGGAGCTGGGGCTCGAGGAGACGGTGGTGGGCACGGCCTTCGACACCGGGACGCCGGCGACCGAGGAGCTGTCGCGCGGTGTCGACATCACGGTGCTGATCCGGGGCATCCCCTTGCTGGACCAAGGGGCCGTCAGCGGCGCCGTGGTGCTCCTGCGGGACATCTCCGAGCTCCGGCGCCGTGACCTGCTGTTGCTGTCGAAGGACGCGACCATCCGTGAGATCCACCACCGGGTGAAGAACAACCTGCAGACGATCTCGTCACTGCTGCGGCTGCAGGGGCGCCGCCTGACGCCGGGCGAGGCCAAGACCGCCATCGAGGAGTCGGTGCGCCGCATCCGCTCGATCGCGCTCGTGCACGAGATCCTGTCCCGGGAGGCCGGCGACGACGTGCCGTTCGTCGACATCGTGAAGCCTGTGGTCGGGATGGTCGCCGACAGCATGATCTCGCCGGAGCATCCCATCCGCTTCGAGGTCGACGGCGACGGCGGCATCCTTCCGGCCGCCGTCGCCACCGCGCTGGCGGTGGTGCTCAACGAGCTGCTGCAGAACGCCGTGGACCACGCCTATCCCCCCGAGCTCGACCTCAGCGGCACACCGGGTCAGGTACGGGTTGCGATCGGGCGCGACGGGCGCATGTTGCGGCTCCGGGTGGCCGACGACGGCGTGGGCCTGCCCCCGGGATTCCAGCTCGACCAGTCCATGGGCCTGGGCCTGTCGATCGTGCGGACCCTGGTGACCGGCGACCTGGCGGGCGAGATCTCGATCGCCCCCGGCCGGGGCGACGGCGATCGTCCGGGGACCGAGGTGGCACTCAGCGTGGCAGTCGACGCGACACGCGAGGACGGCCTCGATCACACGCGATCGTTGTCGCTGTGATCGATCAAATGGCCGATTACCCCAGGTCCGGCCCCCCAGCAACCCCAGCAGGTGGCGCGTTCTACGGAAGGGTCAGGATGCCCGGCGCTGGCGTGCCACCCATTGGCGGCGCAGCCCGCGGCGCTCCTCTTCCGATGTACCTCCCCAGATACCGCTGTCCTGGTTGGTGGCCAGCGCATATTCGAGGCACTCCCGCTGTACCTCGCACTGCCGGCACACGGTCTTGGCGGTCTCGATCTGCTCGATCGCCGGACCGGTGGTGCCGACCGGGAAGAACAGGTCGGGGTCGGTGTCACGGCAGGCGCTGTGCTCGCGCCAGTCGTCATTTTCGATGGACAGGTTGATGCTGCGGCTCTGCATCAGGGCCACGGGACCTCCACGGCGGATTCGGGTCACCGAGATTGTGACTAGTTTCACATGCCACCGCGATACTACACAGAGTGCGTGTGGCTGCGACGGCGCAACGATACTGGGGGTTGGGTTGCTCGGCAAGGATTTTTTTCCACCGCGAAAGTCGGGTTCGTGACACTGGTGATCGGGCACAAGGGGGCCGCCGGGCTGGCGCCGGAGAACTCGTTGGCGGCGTTCAGGGCGGCGCGGGAGGTCGGCGCCGACGGCGTCGAGCTCGATGTGCGCCGCACGCGGACTCCCGACGCCCTGGCCGTCCACCACGACCCGATGCTCGGCGACGGCCGGAGGCTGCTGGACCTGGCGGTGGACGAGCTGCCCGACGCGATCGTCACGCTGCCCCCGGTCCTCGACGCCTGCGACGGGCTGGCGCTGGTCAACGTCGAGATCAAGAACTGGCCGCTCGACGGCGACTTCGACGAGTCGTTGGGGATCGTCGACAGCGTCGTCGAGTCGCTGGCCGCACGCTCGACGGCCGAGCGCGAGCGATACGTCGTGTCCTGTTTCCACCTCCCCACGGTCGACCGGGTGCGTGAACTGGCGCCGGACCTGGTCACCGCCTGGCTGGTGGGCGTCGTCGGGCCCGACGACGGTGCCCACGTCATCGCCGAGGCCGTGGATCACGGTCACCGGGCGCTCCATCCTCACCATGCTCTCGTGACCGCGGCGCTGGTGGAGCGGGCCCACGACGAGGAGCTGGCCGTCAACGCCTGGACGTGCAACGATCCCGACCGCATCCGCTGGCTGGCCGAGGAGGCGGGTGTCGACGGCATCGTCACCGACGTCCCCGACGTGGCCCTGGCGGCGCTCGGCCGGAGGCCGACGCCCTGACCCGAGCGCCCCACCCGAACTTGCTCCCTGACCCGAACTTGCGGTGGCTGGCGCCCCCATGGGGGCCGTAACCGCCGCAAGTTCGGGTCGGGAGGTTCAGGGGAGGACCAGGTCCAGCACCTCCGGCTCGTGGCGGAAGTCGAGCTGCTCGGTGTCGCCGAGGTGGTCGCCGTCGACCTGGTAGGGGACCGGCCCGTACGCCCGCACGCCCAGCCCCGCCAGGTCGGTGCGATGATCGACCCAGCGGCTGCGCCGCAGCACGGAGCCACTGCCCAGCGCCGAGGCGATGATGCGCATCGTCCGGGCGAACGCCATGGTGCGCAGCGTGACCGATGCCAGGCCCCGATCGAGCGTGGCCTCGGGCGCCAGATCGAGTGGCCGGTTGCCCAGGTACGTGTAGGGGTTGGTGTTGAGGACGATGGTCAGGTAGGCGTCGTCGATCACCGTGCCGTCGGCGTGGTGGACCGCGAAGCGAGGACGGCTGCGGTCGTAGTGGCGGACCCACGTGTCGAAACCGGCGAACACGAACAGCGGATGGCCGGCGTACCGCTTGAGCCCGGCCCGGCGCTCGACCTGCTCCACCACCGCGGCGTCGAAGCCGACGCCGGTGTGGAACAGGAAGTAGCGGCCATTGACCGATCCCAGGCCCACGCGACGGATCGAGCGCCGGGCCAACGCGTCGAGCAGCACGCCCGTCGCCTCGATCGGGTCGTTGGGCAGGCCGATGGTGCGGGCGAACACGTTGGTCGATCCGCCCGGGAGGGGCGCCAGCGCGCAGGCCGTGCGGGCCAACCCGTTGGCCGCCTCGTTGACCGTGCCGTCCCCGCCCAGCACCACCACGATGTCGATGCCGTCGGCGGCCGCTCCCTGGGCCAGGCGGGCGGCGTGGCCGCGTCGACTCGTCTCGGCCAGGGTGACGTCATGGTCGGCTGCGAGGGCCTTCTGGATCACCACGCGGCTGCGCGGCGTCACCGACGACGCCGATTCGTTGACCAGCAGCAAGAGCTTCACAGCGGCGGGGAAAC
>JBOGHG010000321.1:0-4265 GCA_050744525.1 Acidimicrobiales bacterium
CGAGAGGGTCGGTCGACCAGGCCAGCGCCTCCCGGGCATCGAACGCCTTGCCCATCGCCGAACCCAGGGGCTCCCACTGCGAGGCGGGCGCCTCGAGCAGCTTGCGCATCACCACTTCGGCCAGCGCTGCCACGAAGTCCTTCCTTCCCGTCCCTGGCGGCGGTTTGACCTCGTGGGTGTGGAAATCGAGCCGCTCGTTGAGGTTCTTGGCCGTCACCGTCTCGTCGTAGGTAGGGACCGTGACCGGTCCGACCACGGAAAGGACCCGCCCGAGAAAGCCGGGCATGAAGGAGATCACCCCGTCGACCGGTGCTTCGCCCCCCGCGACCCAGAGGTTGGCGGCCAGCTGCGCGGCCTGCGGCCAGTCCGGCAGGTTGTTGACGTCGTCCAGCCGCCTGCGCAGGGGCGGGTTGTGGTACTGGAACGGCGGGCCCACCTGGTCGGGAGGGACTTCGGCCTGCGGCCGGCTCGACGTCCAGCTTTCGATGGCGTCGTAACGCTCCAGCTCCAGCTTGCCGGCGTCGGCGGTGAGCACGCCGTAGGTACCGATGAAGCCGCCCGTCGGTCGAACCTCGTCGGGGTTCTGGGAGAGGAACAGGTAGCGCTTGGGTCCCGAGTCGCCGGCGAAGGCCATCAGTGCGGACAGCCCGCGCTCAGCCGAGGTCGCCCGGGCCTCGATCCGGGGTAGGCGGGTCACGAGGTCGTCCCTGGCCCGGGCAAGTGGCCCAACCAGAAAGCGACCTTCGAGGCGGCTGACCTCGTTGGCCGCCTGGCTGATGGCCGAGACGGCCGGCCCGAGCGACCGTTGGGTGCTGCGCAGGGCGTCAAGCGCCACCGACACCGGCAGCTGGTCGTCCGGCGGGTTGATGATGACGTCGGCCGCGTCGACCAAGGGCTCGGCGGCCTCAGAGAGGCTCAGTCCGGCACTGGCGAAGGTGTCCACCGCCTTCACCTGGTTTCCTAGAACCGGGATCCGCCTGGCCAGCGCAGCGAGGGGGCCCAGGGCATCGATCTCGGCTTGCGTCTCGGTGAACGACTGGTGTGCCCGCACCAGGCTCTCGCGGGCTGCGGTGAGCTTCCGGTCAGACAAGTGCGCCTCGGCCCGGGTGAGCGCCGACCGGCCCCGCTGGCCGGCGGAAGCCGCAGAGGCCACGTGGATCGCGGTGTAGCCCGCCAGCAGCGCCAGGGCCGCGCCGGCCAGGCCAGCGATGACGAGTCGGCGCTGCACCGGTCGACGTGGTCTCAGAACGGGCTCTCAATCATGCTCGGCTAAGGTTTCACAGGACGGGCTTCGCGGGAAGGCTGGCCTTGACGCTGCCAAGGGTCTATCATCGGCACTGTCTTCAGGGCAGCTCCGCCCGCGGGATCGGAGAGAACATGGATAACGGTACGTTGCTGGCGGGACAGACACTGGGCGTCGACCGGACACTGCGGTTGCGCATCTCCGCGGTGGTGGCGGCCATCGCGTTGGTGGCCACCATGTTCGTCTTGGCCCAGAGCCCGGCCGAAGCCTCGCCAGCCGCGAATGGATCGGTTGCGGCAGCGGTGGCTGGCGCCAGTCTCGATGGAGCTGCGCAGATCGGTGGGATCGACTTCAGCCAGATCTTCTGCGCAATCCTCACCACGATCTTCAACGCCTTCTCCAGTTCGCCGTTCTTCTCGTTCATCGCCGCGGCCCTCACCCCGATACTCGAAGCGTTCGACTGCGTCGTATCCTGACGTACCGAGGGGTTGAAACCCTTTCGAGCGTGAGATTCTCGAAGAGAACGAAGAGAGGCCCGTCTCGCTTGTGACCGAGGGACGGGCCTCTGTTCATTTGTGAGCCATGCGCCTGTGGGTCAATGCCCGTCTAGATGCCCCCGAGCGGGACGCCGCCGGAGGTCGCCGAGGCCTGATGGACAAGGGGGGTTGCCCGTTGCGGTTCGTTCATGGCGGGCCGACGTGGGTGATGGGGCCCCCACGCTGGGGGTCACACCCCGAGGCTGCGGTGTAGGACCCCCGTCATCGCCACGACGGCTGTGAGTACTCGGTGCCCCATCGGCGATACCGTCGCCGTGAGCCCGGACGCACACCGTCTGGCCGCGCAGGCGCGGCGGCGGTGCAGGCGGCGGCGCTCCTCGGCCAGCAATCGCCATCGCGCCCGCCGCGTCACCCGGTGAGCCCGGGCGTTGACCTCTTCATAGAAGGCGTCGCGAGCGGCCCTCCAGGGCGGCGAAGCTCGCGTAGGGCGAGAAGGAGGTTGGCGTCGGTGGGCACCAGGTCGGCCCTGGCCACCCGGACGGTGGCCTCCGATCCGCCCTTGGACTCGGGGTCGGCGACGACGCAAGTGGCCCATGGTCAGTCAACAGGGAATGGCGGGCGGCGGCGACCATGTCGGGGTTGCGGATGGCCGGACAGGGTTCGCCGACGCGGCGGGGGTCAGGTGGACCGCTTCACGCGGCGCCGCCAGCGACCGGCCGGTTGCCCCGCCGCCCCGTTGCCATTGGAGCCGGTGGTCGGTCCGGACAGTTTGTCGACGCCGTAGTAACGCGACGAGTACCCGCCGTAGCCGATCTCCTCGCTCACGCCGTTGAGCACGGCGCCCACGAGCGGCGCATTCACCTGGTGGAGCATCTCGGCGGCACGGTGCGCAGCCTTGCGGGTCGTCGTCCCGGCCGAGGTCACGAGCACGGTGGCGTCCACTCGCTGAGACAGGACCAGGGAGTCGGTCACCGGGAGCACCGGCGGCGAGTCGATGAGCACCACGTCGGCCTGGGCGGCCAGGTTCCGGAGGAGATCGGCGTTCCGGCTCGAAGAAAGAAGCTCGGCGGGGTTGGGCGGCAACGGGCCCGAGGCAAGGACGAGAAGGCGCTCCTGGCCCGGAACTGGCTGGAGCGCCTTGGAGAGCGCGACGCTGCCGAGCAGCACGGAGGTGTACCCCACGGCGTTGTCGAGGCCGAAGAACGCGTTCAACCGTGGGCGGCGAAGGTCGCAGCACACGGCCACGGTACGCAACCCCGAACTGGCGAAGGCCACGGCCAGGTTCGACAGGGTCGTCGTCTTCCCCTCCTGGGCGCTGGCGCTGGTCACCTGGATCAGGCGGAGGTCGCGGTCGATGCCCACGAACTGGATCGACGTGCGGAGGATCCGGTAGGCCTCGGCGGCCTGGGATGTGGGGTCACTCAACGAAATGACCCTGGCCTGCTCCTTGGACTTCCAGTCGGGAATGGCAGGGATGAGCCCGAGCACGCCGAGCCCGGGCACGGCACGCTCCAAGTCTTCCTTGTCCTTGACCGAGTCGTCCAGGTACTCACGGAGAAAGGCCAGCCCGACCCCGAGCATCAGTCCCAGCACTGCCCCCAGCACGGCGTTGCGAACCGGTGTTGGCGCGAAAGGCTCAGACGGGGCCGACGCCGGGGTCACCAGTTGCACGTTGCCCGACGCCAGCCCGCTGTCGACTTGGAGCTGGTCGAGGCGCTGCTGGAAGAGCCCCAGCTGGCTTAGCAACGTGGTCCGTCGCGCATTTACCGTCTGTTCCACGTTCGCCCGCTGGCTACATGCTTCCGGTGTCGTTGCGGGATTGGTGCAGGCTGGTGCGGCGGCGAGCTGCGCCCCGAGGTTCTCGAGTTGCCGGTTGAGGTCGGTGATCTTGGTCTGGAGCTCCTCGCTGGCGGCGGCGAACTCGTCGACCGCCTGCTTCCGGCGGAACTCGATGTAGGCGTTCGCGTAGGCGTTGGCCACCATCGCGGCCCTTCTCGCATCCGTGCTCTCGGCTCGGATGGTGATGAGGTCGGTTTGGCCCACCGGCCCCACCTGCACCGACGGTGCGCTGCCCAGCTTCTCCCGCACGAGGTCTCTGACCGGTTCAGCCTCCAGTACCTCGATCTCGGTCTGGAGCGCCCGCTCCGAGTTGGCGTTCGACTGCGCGCTGGGCTGCCCGAACACGGTTGCTGCGCCCCGCGGTCGAAGAAGCAGCTTGGCATTCGCGGCATAGCGAGGGGTCTGGAGGTACGACGCCACGACGGCGATGCCGACGACGACCAAGAACGAGAGAGCGATGACACCCTTCCGCCGGCTCAGTACCTGCAAATAGTCGCGAAGCTCGAGTTCGTCCGCCGCCTCTTGGGAAAGCACCGGGCAACTCTAGCTTCGGACACGTGGTGTTGAGCGCCACTCGTTCTGAGCGCGGAGTGGCCTGAGGCGACATCGGTTGTGATCGCGCTCGGAGTCGCGGCGATCCGGGTTGCGGGGCGGGAAGAGCGCGGACAGCGTGGTGACCGTTTTGG
>JBOGHG010000322.1:0-4261 GCA_050744525.1 Acidimicrobiales bacterium
ACCGCCGGCAACGACCCGGCGGCGCTGGCCGCCTTCCTCCGCCGCCCCGACCGCCCGCTCACCGAGGACGACCTGGGGCGCGTGACCTGCCCGGTGCTCGTCGTCCTCGGCGACCGCGACTTCTCGGCGCCCGCCGATCAGCTCGTGAGCGCGCTCCCCGACGCCGAGCTGGTGATGCTGCGCAACGTCGACCACTTCGCCGCGCCCCGGGACTTCACCTGCATCAACCGGTCCCTGGCGTTCATCGGCGCCTGAGCCGCCCATCCTGCCACCGCTCGACGAGGAGGAACTTCTGGACCTTGCCGGCCGGGGTGCGGGGCAGCTCGTCGACGACGAGGAACTCCTCGGGGATCTTCTGCCGGGCTATGCGCTGGGCCTCGAGGAACGAACGCAGCTCGCCGGGCTCGGTGGTGGCGCGACCGTCCCGCGCCACGATGGCGGCGCACACCCTCTCCCCGAGGCGGCCACCGGGAACGCCGACCACGGCCACCTCGGCGACCTGCGGGTGCCGGGCCAGCAGGTCCTCGATCTCGCGGGCGCTGAACTTCTCGCCGCCACGGTTGATGATGTCCTTGCGGCGCCCGGTGATGGTGACGTAGCCGGCATCGTCGACCGCGCCCAGGTCGCCGGTGTAGAACCAACCTGCGTCGTCGACCACCTCGGCGCTCAGCGCGGCGTCGACGTAGCCGAGCATGCGCTCGGGCCCGCGCACCCGCAGCTCGCCCTCGGCGCCCGGCGGCAGCGGCCGCCGGTCCTCGTCGACGGCCTCGACCTCCACCGCCTCGGCGCGGTGGCCGTCGGTGTGCGACCGCCGTTCCAGGGGATCGTTCTCCCCCGCCAGCGTGGTCGTCGGGAACTCGGTCATCCCCCAGGCCCGGTGGGCGGCGATGCCGAGGGCGTCGGCCTCCTCGATGAGGTGGGGTGGGACCGCGGACCCCCCGCAGGTGAACTGGCGCAGCGCCGGCCGGGCGACGCCCCGGCGCCCGTACTGCTCGACCACCCCCTGGAGGAACGGCGTGGCGCCGGCCATGTACGTGGCGCCCTCGGCCTCGATGCGATCGACCGACTCCTCGGGGTCCCAGCGGTCGACCAGCACCGAGCGGGCTCCCACGGCCGTCGGCACGAGCAGGCCCTGCAGCAGGCCGGTGATGTGGGTGACCGGGGAGGCCATGAACATCACGTCCCGCCACGTCAGCGCCCACTCCCGCTGCATCGACCGGACCTCCTGGAGCAGGGTGGCGCTGCTGTGGACCGCACCCTTGGGCGCCGCCGTGGTGCCCGACGTGTAGAGGACGAGGCAGGGGTCGTCGGCTGGGGTGGGCTCGACCTCGGGACGCAGGCGCGCCACGGGGGACAGGTCGTGGATCGACTGCCATCCCCGGGTGGCGCCCGAGACGAGCCGGGCGGCGGGCCGGTGGTCCAGGGTGGCGAGCACGTCGTCGAACTCGTCGGCGTGGCGCCGCCCGCGGTGCTCCTCCCCGGTGACAACGGCGGCGGGGCGGAGCTGGTCCAGCACGAACGAGAGCTCGTGCTCCCGGTAGATCGGCACCACCGGGTTGTTGACCGCGCCGATCCGCCACACGGCGGCGGCGACCGCGATGGCGTCGATCCCGTTGGGCAGCACCCAGGTCACGACGTCGCCGCGTCCCACCCCGCCGGCCAGGAGGGCCCGGGCCACGGCGTCGGCGCGCCCCCGCAGGTCGGCGAAGGAATGGGTGGTGCCGCCCGCCACCACGGCCCCGCGTGCGGGCCACTGGCCGGCGGCCCGATCGAGGCACCAGCCGATCCGCTCCCCGGTGAGGCGGCCGCGGTCCCGCCACGCCCGCACCAGCTCCGGCGGGTTGGGCGACGCGGTGGCTCGGAGCTCGGTCACGTCTACCTATCTACGGTCCCGCGACCCGGCTGTCGAGGTCGCTGAACGCCACGTCCTTGTCGACCCTGGGCTCGGGCGGCAGCCCGAGCGCCCGCTCGCCCAGGATGTTCCGCTGGATCTCGTCGGTCCCGCTGGCGATGCGCACGCACGGCCAGGTGAGGAACAGGAACGTCCAGTCGGCGTCGACGGCGCCGGCGTGGCGGACGAGGCCCTCCGCCCCGAGCACCGACAGCACGATGTCGCCCGTCCGCTTCAGGTGGCCGGCGAAGAACAGGTTGATCGACGACGCCAGCGGGCCGAGGGGCTGGCCCCGCCCGAGCGCGGTCTTGGCCCGGTAGCCGAGGAAGCGAAGGAGCTGCTCGCCCGTGTACACCTCCGCCAGCCGCTGCCGCGTGACCGGGTCACCCGCCAGCCCGCGGGCGCGGGCGGTGCCGAGGAGCTCCGCGAAGCCGGGCCAGTCGGTGCCGACGAGGCTGCGCTCGCTCGCGAGCGTGGACATCGCCACCCGCCAGCCCTCGCCGACGGCGCCGAGGACGCGGTCGTCGGGCACGCGCACGTCGGTGAGGAACACCTCGTTGAACTCGGCCGACCCGTTCATCTGCGCGATCGGGCGCACCTCGATGCCGGGGGTCGACATGTCCAGGAGGAAGTAGGTGATGCCCCGGTGCTTGGGGCGGCCGGGGTGGGTGCGGGCGAGGAGGATCCCGAAGTCGCTGTGGCGGGCGTAGGACGTCCACACCTTCTGGCCGTTGACCACCCAGCCGCCGCCGTCAGGCTCGCGCTCCGCCCGCGTGCGGATGCCGGCGAGGTCGGACCCGGCGCCCGGCTCGCTGAACAGCTGGCACCACACCTCCTCGCCGCGCAGCAGCGCCGGCAGGAAGCGGGCCTTCTGCCGGTCGGTGCCGTGCTCGACGATCGTCGGCCCCGCCATGCCGATGCCGACGGCGAACATGGCGGTGGACACGCCGTAGGCGGCCTGCTCGTCGTGGAAGATCTGCTCGAAGGCGGGGCCGAGGCCCCGACCCCCGTACTCGGTGGGCCAGGTGATGCCCGCCCAACCCGCCTCGTGCAGCCGCCCCTGCCACGCCTTGCAGGCCTTTACGAAGTCGTCGTCGTGGCCCGTGGCGGACGCGAAGTCGTCGGGCGCGAGCCGCCGTGGCGCGTTGGCCTCCAGCCATGACCTGGCCTCGGCCCGGAACTCTGCCTCCTCCGGGGAGTCGTCGAAGTCCACGGGCTAGTCCATGCCCGCCGGCCGCCAGAACGGAACGCCCAGCCCGTCCTCGACAGGGATCGTGTACGCCTCCACCGGCATGCCGATGTGGACGTCCTCCGGGGTGCAGCCGGTGATGTTGGTCATCATGCGCGGCCCCTCCTCCAGCTCCACGATGGCCACGACATAGGGCGCCAGCTCGCGGAACGGCTCGGCCCGGTTCTGGCGGACGACCGTGAACGTGTGGACGGTCCCGTGGCCGGCCGCCGGGCGCCATTCGGGCTCGGTGGCGCACACGGTGCACAGCGCCCGGGGATAGAACTGCCGGTGCCCGCAGGCCGGGCACTCCTGGTACAACAGCTCGCCGCGCGCCGCCGCCTCCCAGTACGGCGCCGAGACATTGTCGGGCAGGGGCAACGGACGCCGGGCCAGGGTCGCGGCAACGTCGTCTGCGTTCACGGTGCGTCCCGCCCCAGGATCACGGTGCCGATGCAGGACAACCAGCCGCCCGAACCGCAGGCCAGGGCCAGCGAGGCGTCGGGCACCTGGGCGGGGCCGGCCTGCCCGCGCAGCTGGCGCACGGCCTCGATGAGCAGGAAGATCCCGCGCATGCCGGGGTGGGTGCAGCTCAGCCCACCGCCGTCGGTGTTCAGCGGCAGCTTGCCGCCGAGCCGCAGCACGCCGCTCTCCACGAAGCGCCCGCCCTCGCCCTTCGGGCAGAAGCCGAGGTCCTCGAGCAGCAGCAGCACGGTGATCGTGAAGCTGTCGTAGAGCTGCACGGTGTCGATGTCGCCGGGCGTGACCCCGGCCCGGCGGAAGGCCTCCGCCCCCGCAGTTACGGCCGCCGTGGTCGTGAAGTCGGGCATCTCGCTGATCTGCCAGTGGGTCTGGGCGCCCCCGGCCCCCAGGACGTAGACGGGCGGTTGCCGCAGGTCGCGGGCGCGCTCGGCGGTGGTCATGATGACCGCCCCGCCGCCGTCGGAGATCACGCAGCAGTCGAGCTTGTGCAGCGGGTCGGCGACCATGCGTGACGAGACCACGTCGTCCACGGTGATCAGGTCGCGGTACAACGCGTCCGGGTTGAGGGTCGCATGCTCCCGCACTCCCACGGCGATCTCGGCGAGCTGCTCGGGCGTCGTCCCGTACTCGTGCATGTGGCGCTGCGCGGCCATGGCATA
>JBOGHG010000323.1:0-4259 GCA_050744525.1 Acidimicrobiales bacterium
GGCGTAGAAATCGACCGCTCATCCCTACAGACGGGGCATCACGCGCAAACTCATCGCGTGGCGGTCGAGCGTGGCGGCGAGGGTGCCGAGCTCGTCGAGGGCGGCTTGTCCCGGAAAGGTTTCCCTTCGATTCAAGAGAACGGTTGAATACTTGAATAGAAGGGCTAGTCTCGTGGCCCATGGCTCCGGACGCGAGCAAGGTGCGGCTCTTCGACGGGTTCGCGGCGGTGGGCAAGGCGCTCTCGTCGGGCCGCCGTCTCGAGCTGCTGGACGTCCTGGCCCAGGGGCCGAGGTCGGTCGAGCGCCTGGCCGCCGAGATCGGCCAGAGCGTGGCCAACACGTCGTCGCACCTGCAGGTGCTGCTGCGGGCCGGCCTCGTCGTGGACCGACGCGACGGCAACCGGGTCCTCTACCGGTTGGCCGGCCAGGCGGTGGAAGACCTGTGGGCCGCGCTGCGGGCCACCGCCGAAGCACATGCCGCCGCACTGGATCGACTCACGCTGGACTACCTCGGTGATCGCAGCGACTTGGAGACGATCACGCGGGCCGAGCTGGCCGAGCGGATGAGCCGCGCGCCGCGGCCCGTGGTGCTCGACGTCCGCCCGGCGGCGGAGTTCCTGGCGGGTCACGTGCCCGGGGCGTTGTCGGTACCCCCCGGCCAGCTGGCGGGCACGGTGCAGCGCTTGCCCAGCGACCGCGACTTGGTGGCCTACTGCCGCGGCCCGTTCTGCATCTACGCCGACGACGCCGTGCGCGCCCTGCGCAGGCGAGGTCACCGGGCGGTCCGCCTGGAGGACGGCTTCCCCGAGTGGCGCCGGGCCGGCCTTCCCGTCGCGGTGGGCGACGAACGGATCTCAGGGGTGATTGCGCCGTGAGCGAGCGCACCATGAGCCTGGTCACGCCGGTGCCCGACGAGGGGTTGGGAAACGCGTCGTGGCTCGTCGACCTCGGCGACCGGCGGGTCGCGGTCGTGGACCCGGGACGGCACCCCGGCCCGTTCCTCGCCGGGGCCGAACGCCGCGGCGCGCGCGTGGCGTTCAGCATCGAGACCCACCTGCACGCCGACTTCGTCACCGGCAGCCGGGAGCTCGCCGTCTACGGCACCACGGTCGTTGCCCCGGCCGCGGCTGGCCTGGAGTGGCCGCACCGGCCGATCCACGACGGCGAGATCATCGACCTCGGTGGGTTGTCGCTGCGGGCCTTGGCGACGCCGGGGCACACGCCCGAGCACCTCGCCTACCTCCTCGCCGACGGCGACCGCCCGGTCGGTGTGTTCACCGGCGGGTCGCTGCTGGTCGGTGCGGTGGCCCGGACCGACCTGATCGACCCCGATCGCACCCACGAGCTGGCCCGGGAGCTGTGGCGGTCGCTGCACGACCAGATCCTCACGCTGCCCGACGACCTGCCTGTCTACCCCACGCATGGACCTGGGAGCTTTTGCTCCGCCCCGGCCGGTGACCGCCGCTGGACGACCATCGGCGACGAGCGCCGCACCAACCCGCTGCTCGCCGCCCCCGACGAGGACGGCTTCGTCAAGGCGCTGCTCGACGGGCTGGGGAGCTACCCGACGTACTTCCGGCACCTCCGTGAGGTGAACCGGGCCGGTCCCCCGGTGTTCGGCATCCCCCAACCGGCCATGCCCACACTGGACGTCGACGCCTTTCGTCGGCATCTCGAGCGTGGCGCCACCGTCGTCGACACCCGACCGGTCGCCACGTGGGCCGCGGGCCACATCCCTGGCGTGCTCGCGATACCGCTGCGGCAGCAGTTCGCGTCCTGGCTCGGCTGGCTCGTCGCCCCGGACGCGCCGCTGGTGTTCGTGATCGGCCCCGACCAGGACCGGGCGGAGCTGGTACGCCAGTGCCACCAGATCGGCCATGACCGGATCACCGGCGAGCTGGCCGGCGGCATGACCGCCTGGACCGCCGCCGGTCTGCCGACACGGACCACCCCGTTGACCGACGCCGGCCACGCCGGCCCCGGGCCAGGGGTCCTCGACGTGCGCCAGGACCGCGAGCACGCCGAGGGCCACGTCCCCGGCGTGGCCCACGTCGAGCTCGGCGAGCTGCCGCGCATCGCTGAGCGGCTTGTGGGCGTCGAGACGGTGATGTGCGGGCACGGCGAGCGTGCCGCCACCGCCGCCAGCCTGCTCGAGCGCGCCGGCCGGCCCGGGATCGCGGTGGTGGCGGGCGGCCCCAGCGACTGGGCCACCGCCACGCACCGGCCGTTGGCGACGGGATGACCATGGCGGTTCCCGCCGCCACCGAGAACCAAGCTCCCGCGCCACCGGCGCCTCGGGTGCGCTTGGGGCTGCGGGCCAACCTGGCCCAGTTCAGCCTCCTCGTGGCGGTCAACGCCCTGGTGGGCGGCACGATCGGCCAGGAACGAACCGTCTTGCCGCTTCTCGGTGAGCGCGAGTTCGGGCTCACCGCCTACACCGCCGGGCTCACCTTCATCGTGGCGTTCGGGATCACCAAAGCCCTCACCAACCTGGTCGCCGGGACCCTCGCCGACCGGGTCGGCCGCAAACCCGTGCTCGTCGCCGGCTGGCTCGTCGGCATCCCCGTCCCGCTGCTGTTGATCTGGGCTCCGGGCTGGGACTGGGTCATCGTCGCCAACGTCCTGCTCGGCGTGAACCAAGGCCTCACCTGGTCGACCACGGTCATCATGAAGATCGACCTCGCCGGTCCCGCCCGCCGCGGCCTGGCCATGGGCCTCAACGAGGCCGCCGGCTACGGCGCCCTCGCGGCCACCGCCGCCGCGACCGGCTGGATCGCCGCCAGCCACGGCCTCCGCCCCGAACCGTTCCTGCTCGGCGCCGCCTACATCGCCCTCGGCCTCGGCCTCTCCGCCGTGTTCGTCCGAGAGACCCGCGGCCACGCCCAACACGAGGCCGCCAACCACGCCGCGCCCGGCCCGTCGCCGGGGCTGCGTCAGGTCCTGGCCCGAGCCGCGTGGCGGGATCGCAGCCTGCTGGCGATCAACCAGGCCGGGCTGGTCAACAACCTCAACGACGGTCTCGCCTGGGGACTCCTACCGATCCTGTTCGCCGCCGACGGCCTCAGCGTCGCCGAGGTCGGCGCCCTCGCCGCCCTCTACCCGGGGGTATGGGCCATCAGCCAGCTCGTCACCGGAGCCCTGTCCGACCGCACCGGCCGCAAGCCGCTCATCGTCACCGGCATGCTCATCCAGGCGGCCGCGCTCACCGGGTTCGCCGCCGCCACCGGGACCGCCCCCTGGGCCACAGCGGCCGTGGCACTGGGGATCGGCACGGCGTTCGTGTACCCGACGTTGCTCGCAGCGATCGGCGACGTCGCCCACCCAAGCTGGCGGGCCTCCGCCGTGGGCGTCTACCGGCTCTGGCGCGACAGCGGCTACGCCATCGGCGCCCTAATCGCCGGGATCACCGCGGATCTGGTCGGATTGCGCGGCGCCATACTCACGGTCGCCGCGCTCACCGCCGCCAGCGGCTTCGTCTCCGCCCGGCTCCTCACCGAAACGCACACCACAAGGGACGCCACCATGCCCACCCAGGTCAGCCATCCGATCTTCGCCCGCGTCTACGCTCGGATCAGTCCCCGGATGGAACAGGCCGGCTACGCCGAACCGCGCGACCGGCTCCTCGCCGGGCTCACCGGACGCGTCATCGAGATCGGTGCCGGCAACGGCATGAACTTCGTCCACTACCCACCCGGGGTCAGCCACGTCCTGGCGGTCGAACCCGAACCCCGCCTCCGCCAGCTCGCCCGGGCCACAGCCAGCGAAACGTCGGTGCCGGTCGAGGTCGTCGACGGCACCGCCGACCAGCTCCCCGCCGACGACACCAGCTTCGACGCCGCCATTACCTCCCTTGTGCTGTGCTCGGTGCCCGACGTTCCCGCCGCCCTGGCCGAGATCCGCCGCGTTCTGCGCCCGGGCGGCCAACTGCGCTTCTTCGAACACGTCCGCGCCGACACGCTCGGCCTGGCCCGCGTCCAACGGGTCCTCGACGCCACCGTGTGGCCCACGTTCGTGGGCGGCTGTCACACCCACCGCGACGCCCGCGCCGCCATCGGAGCCGCCGGGTTCACCATCGACGACATCGACCACCTCCGCATCCCCCAGACCCGCATCCCGGCGCCGGCCTCACCCCACATCCTCGGCACCGCAACCAACCCGGAAGGATGACCAGTCCCATGACCGACACCCCGACACCCAGCATGGGCCTCGACCTCGGCATGATCGGCGCCTACGCCCTGCTCCTCCCCGACGGCCGACCC
>JBOGHG010000324.1:0-4251 GCA_050744525.1 Acidimicrobiales bacterium
CCCGCGGCCTTGGTGGCCGCGTCCTCGGCCGGCGACGGCGCCTGGCTGGGGGGCGGCGGCGGGGGCGGAGGCGGGGGCGGCGCGCTGGAGGACGGCGCGCTCCAGCTCGTGGTCGGCGCGCCGACGGACGCCGGCACCTGCGCCGGTTGCGGCGGGGTGTAGGCGCGCCCGACCGGGGCCGCTTTCGGCTCGGGGCGACCACGCAGCACGGCCACCGCCAGCACGATGCCGGCGAGCACGCTGCATGCGATCGACAGGTAGATGAGAGTCAAGCCGGACTGCAGCAGGCCGACGACGAGCGTCACCGCAGCAGCCAGGACGAGCACGAAGCTCACCAGAACCAACACGTCACCATTCCGATCTCTCTAGGCGAAAGAAAAGAGGACTCGCGGGCATCCTAACGTTCGACGCCCCGCCGCCCTACTGCCGCCCACGCTATCGGCAGATGATGGACCGCAGGATCGAGATGCCGAAGAACACGACGAGGGGCGACAGGTCGAGGCCCATGCCCCCCATGCCCAGCGGCGGGATGACGCGCCGGATGGGGCCGAGCACCGGCTCGGTGATCGTGTAGAGGAAGCCGTACACCGACGCCATCCCGGAACCCGGATTGATCGGGAACCACGACAGGATGATCCGGGCGAACAAGATGATGAGGTAGGCATCGAGGAGCCTACAGACCAGGGTCTGGAACACGTCAGGAGCGGTACAGGCCGCGCTCTTGCAAGCGTCGCTTCTCTTCGGGAGAGACCTCCACGTTGGACGGCGTCAGCAGGAAGACCTGCTCGGCCACGCGTTCCATGGCCCCGCCCAGGCCATAGGTGAGGCCCGACGAGAAGTCGATGAGCCGCCGGGACAGGTCGCGATCGATTCCCTGCAGGTTGACGATCACGGGCTGGTTGGCCTTCAGCTTGTCTCCGATCTCCTGTGCGTCGTTGAACCCTACCGGCACCACCACGTGCACCTTGGCCGCCTGCGGCTGGGTGAACGGTCGCACCACCGACGGGCGTTGCGGCTGCTGGACGGTAACCGCGCCGCTACCTCCCATGCCGCCACCCATCCCGCCTCCCATGCTCCTCGGTTCCATGGGCCGCGGCTCCACGCCCCGCGGCTCGATGGTGATCCCCTCGTCGCGCGGCAGGGTGCGCACGCCCGACGGCTCGGGGTCGTACATGCTGTCGACCGGCTCGGGCGCGGGACGGGCGGTGCGGCGCGCCGGCGCCGGCTGCGGTTGGGTCTGGGGCTGCGGCTCGTCGTACGGCTCATACTCCTCGTACTCGTCGTCGTCGACCAGGCCCAGATAGACCATGGTCCGTCGCCAGATTGATGCCATACCGCGTCGCCTCCTTGGCTTCCTGAGCCTATCGCCGCATCGTCGGCGCGACGGGGCGCACACCGAACAACGCCCGCCCCACGCGCACCATCGTCGAGCCCTCCTCGACGGCCACGTCGAGGTCGTCCGTCATCCCCATCGACCGCTCCACCAGGCCGAGCCGGTCGGCCAGCGCGCTGACCTGGCGGAACACCGGGCGGGCCAGTTCGGGCGGCCCTGCGGGCCCCACCGCCATCAGCCCGCGCACGTCGAGGCCGAGCCCGTCGAGGCGCTCCACCAGGGCGGGCACGTCGCCCGGTTCGCAGCCGTTGCGCGCCGTGCCCGGTTCGGCGCCGCCGGCCCGCACCTGCACCAGGACGCGCGCGCCGGGTGACCGTTTGGCGATCTCCTCCCCCGCCACCACCCGGTCGATCCCCTGCCACAGGTGCACGGCCGGCGCGATCGACCGCACCTTGTTGCGCTGCACGTGGCCGAGGAAGTGCCACCGCAGCGGGGTGCTCGGCTTGGCGGCGTCGGCCTTGGCCGCCAGCTCGTGCGCGTAGTTCTCGCCCACGTCGACGATGCCGCACGCCGCCGCGGCCTCGACCGCGTCGGTGCCGAACCCCTTGGTCACGGCCACGACGACGACGTCGTCCGGCCGCCGACCGGAGGCGGCGATGCGCTCCCGCACCGCGGCGAGCCGGCTGGCCACCTGCGAGCGGTCGCTCATCGCCAGATCACCGCGGCCTGGCGCTGCTTTTCCTTGCGCGCCCGCCAGGAGAAGTGGCGGGACGAGCACGCCGTGCAGGCGCCGACGTCGTCGACCCGTGCCGCGTCGACACCGGCGTCGCCGAGGGCGGCGCGCACCGCGGCGGGCAGGTCGAGGGCGGGGTGACCGTCTGCGGTGGTGGCCCGCACCGCGTCGCCCAGGCGGGCGGCGACCTCGTCGAGATGGGCCTCGCCGAACTCGTAGCAGCCGGGACGGATGCACGGCCCGATGACCGCGTCGATGTCGGTGGCCCCGAGGGCGCGCATCTGCTCGACGGTGGCCTCGACCACGCCGGCCACCACGCCGCGCCAGCCGGCGTGGGCCACGCCGATCACCCCTTCGGGGCTGGCCAGGGCGACGGGCGCGCAGTCGGCGGTGAGGACGGCCAGGGCGCAGCCGGCTTCGGCGGTGACGGCAGCGTCGGCGCGCGCCCCGGCCTGGTCGCCGGGGGCGCCGACGCGCACCACGTCGGCGCCGTGGACCTGGCGCAGCCACGTCCACGGCCGGTCGACGACGGCCCGCCGCCGCTCGGCCACGTCGGGGCGCACGGTGACGACGCCTTCACCACCATGGCCCATGTCTCCCTCGGCCCGCCCCGTGAACGCGACGTGGGCGGACGACAGCGACAGCGGGGACAGGAGGGCGGCGCCCTCCGGCATCACTTCAGGAACGAGGGAACGTCGAACTCGTCGTCGTCGTCGGACCCGAGCTCGAGGTCATCGTCGGCCGAGGCGAAGATGTCCTCCCGGCCGCGGTCGCGGTCCCTGTCGCGGTCGCGGTCCCTATCGCGTCCCCGGTCGCGGTCGTCGCGGTCCCGGCCGCCGAGCCCGAGGATCGGGCCGCGGTCACGGCTCGACGGCGCGGCAGCCGGCGCCTCGCGCTGGCGGTCACGGCCCTCGTCCCAGCGGTCGAAGCCGGCGGCGATGACGGTGACGCGCACCTCGTCGCCCATGGCGTCGTCGATGACCATGCCGGCGATGATGTTGGCGTCGGGGTGGGCCACCTCGTGGATGATCTCGGCCGCCTCGTTGACCTCGAACAGGCCCAGGTCGCTCCCGCCCGAGATGTTGAGCAGGATGCCGCGGGCGCCCTCGATGGACGCCTCGAGCAGCGGGCTGGAGATGGCGGCCCGGGCGGCGTTGAGGGCCCGGCCGTCGCCCGACGCGTAGCCGATGCCCATGAGGGCCGAGCCGGCGTTGGTCATGATCATCTTCACGTCGGCGAAGTCGGTGTTGATGAGGCCCGGGGTGTTGATCAGGTCGGTGATGCCCTGCACGCCCTGCAGCAGCACCTCGTCGGCCATCTTGAAGGCGTTGAGCGCCGACGTCTTGTCGTTGCTGACCGAGAGCAGGCGGTCGTTGGGGATGACGATGAGGGTGTCGACCTTCTCCTTGAGCTTGGCGATGCCGGCCTCGGCCTGCACCGCCCGCCGGCGCCCCTCGAAGGCGAACGGCCGGGTGACCACGCCCACGGTGAGTGCGCCCAGGCTCTTGGCGACCTCGGCCACGACCGGCGCCCCGCCGGTGCCGGTGCCGCCGCCCTTGCCGGCGGTGATGAACACCATGTCGGCGCCCTTGAGGACCTCCTCGATCTCGTCGTGGTGGGCCTCGGCCGCCTGGGTCCCGACCTCGGGGTCGCTGCCGGCACCGAGGCCGCGGGTGAGCTCACGGCCGATGTCGAGCTTCACGTCGGCGTCGCTCATGAGCAACGCCTGGGCATCGGTGTTCACGGCGATGAACTCCACGCCACGCAGCCCGGCGTCGATCATCCGGTTGACGGCGTTGACCCCGCCGCCCCCGATCCCGACGACCTTGATCACTGCCAGATAGTTCTGTGGTGCGCCGATCATCGGCCCTCCTGACGGTTTGACGTTCCTGGGACGAGCCTTCGCCGGGGCTGCCCTGAGTCGCTCTGCCTTCGCTGTTTGTGCACGGACAGCCACCCTCGCCTCACCCACCTCTACGTCGACTTGAGGTTGAGAGTTATGTCAACCTACCCTTGGGGTCGAAACTTTAACGGCGGCTTCCTGGCGCGTCAACACGGGGCTGTCCGGGCGGCGGACGTCGAGCACCGCCAGGTTGGCCACGTCCACCTGGGCCAGCACCGCCCGGATGGCGTCGAACTTCCGGTCGAGGTCCACGGGGGGCCCCAGACGGACCGTGCCCGCGGG
>JBOGHG010000325.1:0-4242 GCA_050744525.1 Acidimicrobiales bacterium
CCAAACCGAGCTCGGCGAGGTCGTCCCCCGTCAGGACGGCGAGGACGCCGGGTGCGGTCTTGGCCCCGGACACGTCGACGCCGACGATCCGGGCGTGGGCCACGGACGAGCGCACGTAGGTCAGCCACGCCGCGTCGGGAAGCACCACGTCCTCGACGTACGTTCCCCCCACGGTCAGGAACCGGAGATCCTCCAGCCGCGCCACCCGGTTGCCCAGGATGCTGCCCAACCGGTCCTCCCCTCGTGCCCTGGTGCTGGTGCAAGAATGCCAGGAAGCCTGACATCTTGACACCCGGGGGGTGCGCACGGTGCACGTCGAGAAGGCCATCGTCTTCGCCGAGCGGGAGGGCTTCCGAGCGCTGGAGCTCGACCTCTACCGGCCGAGCGAGCCCGACCGGGCCGCCGACGGGCCCCGGCCCCTGCTGGTATACGTCCACGGGGGCGGCTGGCGGGTGAGCCATCGGAGCCGGCCGCCCCGGGAGACGCGGGCGTGGTCGCGTGGCGCCTTCGAGCGGCTTACCGACGCGGGCTTCGTCGTCGCCGCTCCGGACTACCGGCTGAGCGGCGAGGCACGCTTTCCGGCGCAGCTCGACGACACCCTGGAGGCGCTCCGCTGGCTCCACGCCAACGCCGGCGACCTCGGGGGGGTCCCGCAGCGGACGTACCTGTGGGGCGCGTCGGGCGGCGGCAACCTGGCGGCACTCGCCGCTCTCGTCGCCGACGCGCCGCCGGTCGCCGGCGTCGTGTGCTGGTACCCGGTCACCGACCTGCCCGCGCTCGACCGGGACGCCACCGACAGCTACGAGGCCTACCTACTGGGCGGCCCCATCGGTCAGCACCTCGACCTGGCACGGGCCGCCAGCCCGGTGACGCACGCGCACGGCGGCGCGCCGCCGTTCCTCCTGCAACACGGCGAGGACGACACGTGGGTGCCCCACGAACAGAGCGTCCACCTGGCGAACGCCCTGCGGGCGGCGGGCGGGTCCGTCGAGCTCGAGTCCGTCCCGGGGGCGGACCACTTCTTCGCCGGCGCCACCGACGCCGAGGTCGAAGCCATCTTTCAGCGCACGCTGGACTTCCTGGTCCGGCTGGACACCGACGCACCGCTCCGGGCTGCCACATGATTGCCACGCCCCGGAACACACGTCAGGGACCCTGATGTTTCTGCGCGCTCAACTACAGTGGGAGCGCAGTCCCGTGTGTGGGCGGGCCTGGTCACAGTAGGGGGGTCGACAGTGACGACGACGAACGACGAGGTCACGTTCCCTGGGCCGGACGAGATCGAGGGGTTCTGGGCTCTGGACAAGATGCACGCGCCCCGGCCGGTCACCCCCCTGTCGTTCGACCTGGTGGTCCGCACCCTGGCCGAAGGGTTCACCAAGGCGCAGGCCGAGTACGACTGCCCGATCATGGTCAGCACCAAGGAGGTCAACCACTACTTCTACGTGGCCTTCCATCCCATCCCCGACGAGGCCGAGATCGCCGACCGGATGACCCGCTACCACGGCAAGCTCGCCGACAGAGTCCCCGGCATCGGCAAGACCTGGGACGAGCGCTGGAAGCCCCAGGTGATGGCCAACAACGTCCCGCTCAAGACCGTCGACCATTCGGGCCTCGGCGACGCCGAGCTGGTCACCAGGCTCGACGAGCTGACCGAACAGATGCGGCACCAGTGGTGGATCCACGGCCACATCAACTTCGTGCTCCTGTCCAGCAGCGCGTTCTGCGACCTCTACGACACGATCATGAAGCCGGCCGATCCCACCGAGTCCTATCAGACGTTGCACGGGTTCCAGACGACCTCGGTCGACGCCAGCCGCGGGCTGTGGGCGCTCAGCCGCACGGTTCTCGCCAGCCCCACGCTGAAGGAGCTGTTCGAGACGACCGAGCCCAAGGACATGCCCGACAGGCTCGACGCCACCGAGGAGGGGCGGGCGTTCCGCGACCAACTCGACGAGTTCCTGTTCGACTACGGCTGGCGCCACGACGCCGTGTACGACCTCGCCGACGTCCCGTGGCGGGAGAACCCGTCGATCCCCCTGGCGAGCATCGCCAACATGATGGAGCTCGACGAGAGCGACGATCCGGAGGTCGTCTACCAGCAGAAGGTCGCGAGGCGCGAGGAGCTCCTGCGCGCAGCCCGCGCCAAGCTGGCCGACGAGCCGGAGACGCTGGCCAAGTTCGACGAGCTGTACGAGGCGGCGCGCTACAGCTTCCCGCTCACCGAGGACCACGCCTTCTACATCGATCAGCTCTTCATCAGCGTGTTCCGCCGGTTCGCATTGGCCGTGGGCGAGCGGCTCGTGGCCAAGGGCGTGTTCGACGAGCCCGACGACGTCTTCTACCTGTACCGCGACGAGGTCGTCGCCGCCCTCGACGACGGGGGTGACCAACGGGCGACGGTCGCCGAGCGCCGAGCCACCCTGGCGGCGGCCAGTCGCGTCCCGGCACCCACCACGCTCGGGAACCCGCCACCGCCCCCCGAGGTGCCGGACCCGTTCATGGACGCGCTGGTGTACCGGCTCCTGGGCATGGTCCCGCCGCAGGAGAGCGCCGACCCCGGGGCGCTCAAGGGCGTGCCGGGGTCACAGGGTGTCTACACGGGAACCGCGCGGGTGGTGCGGTCGCTGGACGAGGCCATGGAGCTCGACGACGGCGAGGTCATGGTGTGCGAGATGACGCTGCCGCCCTGGGTGCCGGTGTTCTCGGTCGCGGGGGCGATCGTCGCCGATGTCGGTGGCGTCCTGTCGCACACGGCGATCGTGGCCCGTGAGTTCGGCGTCCCCGCCGTGGTCGGCACCGAGGTCGGTACGACCGCCATCAAGACCGGCCAGACGATCACCGTCGACGGCACCAAGGGCTTCGTCTACCTCGCCGGCCGCAGCGCCACAGAGGCGGCGACGACCTCGACCGCCTGGTAGCTGCGCCTACCTTCTTGCCGTACAGCGATACCGCCGACCGCTGGCGAAGGACCAGGCGGCCGCTTCCACTTCCGACGGCACTGGGAAGCGTCCGAAAACCCTGAATGAGCCTGGATTCGGCTGCCGGTTTCCTGCTATGATCGAACACATGTTGGCGTCAGTACACGAGCAGTCGTTCGATCAAATCACGGCTCCGTTGAGGGGCGCCGTCGACAACCTCCTCGAGCTCGACCCGGACACGCTCGATGACACCGAGTTGGCCCACACGCTGGTCGCGCTGCACCGCCAGCAGGCCCGGTTGGCCGCCGCGGTGACACGCATGACCGCGGCGGCGGATGCCCGCCGGGTGTGGGCCGAGGACGGGTCCCGGTCGTGCGGCGCGTGGCTGGCGCATCGTTGCCGCCTGCCGGTCGGTCAGACACGGGGCGAGGTGTGGCTGGGCCGCCGCTTGCGCACCATGCCCGCCACCGCCCAAGCCCTCGCCGCCGGCGACATCACGCCGCGCCACGCCATGGTGTTGGCCTCACTCGCGGGCGGCCGCACCGCCCAGTTCTGGGCGCGGGACGAGGCCATCCTGGTCGACCACGCCCGCACCCTGGCGTGGACCGATTTCGTTCGAGCCATCGAGTACTGGCGCCAGCACGCCGACCCCGACGGTGTCGAACGCGACGCCGAACACGACCAGGCGCGGCGCCGGGTCCACCTCTCAGCGGGGCTGCGGGGCACCGGGATCCTCGACGCCATGCTGACCCCGCTGGGCTACGCCACCATCGACGCGGCGTTGGGACGCATCGAACACGAGCTGTTCGAGGCCGACTGGGCCGCCGCCCGCACCGAACACGGCGACGCCGCCACCACCTGCCACCTGACCCGCACCCCCGCCCAACGGCGCCACGACGCCCTGGTGGAACTGGCCAAACGCGCCCAGACCGCACCCGCCGACGGCAAACGCCCCCACCCCCTGATCAGCGTCTTCGTCGGCTACGAGACCCTCAAGGGTCGCATCTGCCAACTCGCCGGCGGAACCGTCGTCAGCCCCGGCACCGTCGCCGACCTGCTCGACGAGGCCCTGATCGAACGGGTCGTGTTCGACGGACCCTCCCGAGTCATCGACCTGGGACGGGCCCGCCGCTTCACCGGAGCCCTACGCCACGTCCTCGACATACGCGACCAAACCTGCACCCACCACAGCTGCGACCAGCCCCCACAACGCTGCCAAGCCGACCACATCCAACCCTGGACCACCGGCGGCACCACCACCGCCGACAACGGCCAACTGCGCTGCGGCTACCACAACCGCTGGCGCTGGCAACACCCCGAC
>JBOGHG010000326.1:0-4205 GCA_050744525.1 Acidimicrobiales bacterium
GCGGTGGCCGGCGTGCGCTGGGACCCCGTGCTCGACATGGTCGCCGGCCGCCGCGGCGAACCGACCTGGGTGGCGAGCGTGCGCCAGTCGGTCGCTGACGCACTGGCCCCGTCGCTGCGGCAGGCTCGCCAGGCGGCGGCCGCCGCCGACACGGCCGTCGCGGCCGCCGCCGAGGCACTCGAGGTGACCGAGGCGCAGCTGGCGGAGATCGAGGCGCAGCCCGAAGCGCGACCTGTGCCCGCCCGCTTCAGCGATGCCGACCGCGACCCGGCGGCCGGTGCCCCGTTCTACGAGCTCGTCGACGTCGCTCCTGGGATCGGCGCGGCCGACGCCGCCGGCGTGGAGGCCGCCCTCGAGGCCGCCGGCCTGCTCGATGCGTGGGTCAACGCCGATGGCGTCGTTGTCCACCCCGACACCCGAGACACGTTGCTGCGCGGCGATGCGGCGGCCTGCCCGGCCGGCGCAGCCACGCTGGCAGACGTGCTGGTGCCAGCGCCCCGTGAGGGCAGCCCGGTGGCCAGCGACACGATCACGGCACTGCTGCGCGCGGTCGGACTGGGCGAACACCCTGGCGCCGCCACCTCGGTCACCCCCGGCGGGCGGTGGTCGCTCGGCGTCCTGCGCGGCGCATGGCGCAAGGACACCGTCGAGTTCCTCGGGGCCGCGGCCCGTCGGGCCACCCGCGAACGGTTGCTCGCCGAGCTCCGTGCCCGGGTCGAAGCGCGTCGATCCGAGCTTGCCGACGCCCGTGACCGGGCCGAGTCCGCCTCCCGGCACCGCGACGACGTCGAAGCCCTGCCGGGGACTCTGCCGCCGGCCGACGCCATCGACGAGGCGGCACGTGGCCTGAGCAGCGCCGAGCGCAGCCTCGCGGCGGCGTGCGCCCGCCACGACACCGATCGTCGCCGGGCCGAGGCCGCCAGAGCCGCCGCCAACCGGCTCACCGCGGGGGTGGCGCACGAGGCCCTCGGCGACGGACTTCCCACCACCGTGAGCGACCTCGATGGTGTGCTGGCCGCGCTGGCCGATCTGCGCGACGTCCTCGGCGACCATGGTCGGGCCCTCCGCGACCTGGAGCGCGACCACGAGCGCCTGTGCGGGCGCCACGATGACGAGTCGGGCCGGCGCACCGAGGCCGCCGCCACCGCGGCGGAAGCCCGGCAGCGGCGCGCCGACCACGAGACGGCCGCCCACGAGCTGGCCACGCTGCGCCACAGCCTGGCGACCACCGTCGACGCAGTCCTCTCCCAGCACGCCCAGGTCACCGGGCGTCTCGCCGAACTCGACGAATCGCTGGTCCCCGCCGCCGAGCGGGCGCTACGCGACGCGGACACCGCTCGGGCCACGGCCATGGCGCGCCTCGACGAGGCCCGCACCGTCGAAGGCCAGGCGAACGCGGTACTTGCCGCGGCGGGACAGGACCTGGAACTGGCGGTCGCCCTGCCCGGCGTCATGCTCGCCGCCACCGGGCACGACGTTCCTCAGCCGAGCGACGTCGCAGCTCTCGACCCTGCGACCGACCCCGCCCAGACGTACGTGGCGCTCAGCGGCGTCGTCGCGCCCCTGGTCGACGGCGACGACGAGGTCTCCGACGGGACGATCCTCTCCCGCTACGACCGCCTCAGCGACGCCCTCGCCGGCGGCTACGACACCGCGATCGACGAGTACGCCGGCGTCAAGGTCGTCCATGTCGCCGACGACACCGGCCGCCAGCCGTTGGCGGTGGTGGCCGCCCGGTTGGCCGACGAAGCCGAGGCGGCACGGGGGCGGCTGGCGGCTCGGGAGCGCGAGGTGCTCGAGCGCTTCCTGCTGCGTGAGCTGGCCGACGAGGTCCGTGTGAAGCTGCTCGACGCCCACGACCTGGTGGCCGGCACAAACCGCACCCTGGCCGGTGTGCGCACCTCCCACGGCAAGGGCGCCCACCTCGAGTGGAAGCTGCGCGACGACGCGTCGGCGCCCGCCGGCGTGGCTGCGGGGCTCCTCGTCGACGAGCTGCGTGACGAGGCTGCCGATGCCCGGCTCCGAGACGCGCTACTCGCGCTGATCGACGCCGAGCGTGCCGCCGATCCCAGCGCCGGCTACGAGCACCATCTGCGCGCGGCCCTCGACTACCGCGGCTGGCACCGCTTCACGATCAAGGTCACCGACGCCGCTCATCCCGGTTCGTCACGCACATTGTCGAACCGGCTCGGCCTCTCCCAGGGCGAACAGCGGGTACTTTCGTACCTGGCGCTGTTCGCCGCGGCCGCGTCACATTTCGAGGCAATCGCCCGCGACGCGCCCACGGCGCCTCGCCTGCTGCTGCTCGACGACGCGTTCGCCAAGGTCGACGAGCCCACCCACGGCCACCTGCTCGGGCTGCTCGTCGACCTCGGGCTCGACTTCGTGCTCACCAGCGAACGCATGTGGGGGTGCTTCCCGTCGGTGCCCAGCCTGGAGATCTACGAGGCCGTGCGTGACCCCACCCACGCGGGCGTCGCACTGGTCCATTTCCGCTGGGATGGCCATCAACGCCACCTGGTCGGGGTTTGACCTCGGTGACCCCGCTCGAGGGGCCGGGGTTGGCTCGGCTCTGGGACCATGTCGCCGAGCGCCTGCAACGCAACGGGCTGCGGCCGTCGGGCACGCTCAGGTTGGATGCGCTCGATCGCGACGAGCGCCATGCGCTCGCCGGGCTCCTCGCGCGACCGGTCGCCAACGACCGGGTCACGGTGGATCTGGCCGACCTCGACCGGCGACTGCGCGACAGCGGCGCCGTGGCCGGCCTGGTGGCGGCCGCCGACCGGCTGCGCGGCCCGCTAGTCGACCGACCCGGCCGCCGCCGGGCCCGGGCACAGGCCGAAGCTCGCGTCTGGGCCGCCGGTCGCGCCGCCCTCGACGACCTCGGGCTGGGCTTGGCACCGTGGGTCGAGACATGGTTCGAGGACCTGCGCCGGGCAGGGGCCCTCGGGCGCGTCCCGCCCGAGCGGGCCGAGCGCGTGCTGTGCGCCGGTGTCCGGTGCCTGGGCGTGCTTCCGCACCTCACCGGCGACCCGCCCTGCGGCCGCGGCGAGGTGGCGTCGCACGTCACCGGCGACGCGCACGGGCTCGATGACGGCAGGCTCCTTGGGGCCATCGTGCTCCGCGCCGCGGCCGCCATGACCGGTGTGCCCTACCCGTCGAGCCCTGTGGGGCGACGGACGTTGTGGCGTGCTGTCGGCGTGCTGACCGACGAGGTGTCCACCACGGCGCTGACCGCGGGGCTGCGGTCGGCCTCCGGTGGCTGGATCGATCAGCGCACCGAGGCCGGGTGGGAGTCCCACCTCACCGCCCGCGACCTTCGCCGTCTCGACGTCCGCCCACCGCCCGACGGCGTCGTCTTCGTCTGCGAGAATCCGCGCGTGCTCGAAGCAGCCGTCGACGCCGGCTCCCGGCGCACCGTCGTCTGCACCCTCGGGCAACCTGCCGTCGTCGTCACCGCGCTGCTCGAGCAGTTGGCCGCCGCCGGAGCCGAGCTGCGCTACCACGGCGACTTCGACTGGCCCGGCATCACCATCGCCAACCTGCTCATCGGCAGCTACCGGTGTCGGCCATGGCGGTTCGCCACCGCCGACTACCTCGACGCCCTCGCTCGCCTCGCTCCGATCGTGGCCGAACTACCCATGCTCGGGGTCAACCGTGTGGAAGCGTGCTGGGACACGCAACTCACTGTGGAGATGGACGTCGCGGGCCGGGCCGTACAGGAGGAGCTGTTGCTCGATGATTTGCTCGCAGACCTGTCTCGAGGTTGAGCACTCGGTGCAGCGTCAGCTGAGTCCTGCGATCCGTGCCTCCTTGTGCGTTGGGGTCTTGGTCGCTTCGACAGCGACGGTGAGCGGGAAGCGGGGGTCGTGGTGGTCGAGGACGAGGTCGGGAAGCTCTTCCACGACCTCCCCGATGAGGAAGGCCAAACACGTTCGAAGATTGCCGAACGCCTGCACCGTGAAGTCGCCTGGCCAGTACCGCCCGAAGAGCTCGGCGATGCCGGCCGGTGTGAATCGCCAGAAGTCGCCGTCTGGGTAGGTCGGGCTCAGGCGGCTGACCGACGGTGCGGTGGCAAGGAGCACGCCGTCGGATCGCAGGGCGGCGAAGCAGTTCTGAACGCACCGACCGGGCCGGCGCAGCAGGTGGAGCGTTTGGGTGAGGATGACGCAGTCGTAGGAGTCGGGCGGCAGTGAGCCCGCCAC
>JBOGHG010000327.1:0-4203 GCA_050744525.1 Acidimicrobiales bacterium
CGACCTTCGCGTCGGCTCGGCCACCGACGGCAAGTCCCTGACCGTCGACCTCGGCAGCCCCCCGGGGACGCCGGCCGTCGACCACGACCACCGCGGCGTCTACATCCCGCCCGGCGTGGCCCACGGGTTCGCGGCGCTCACCGACATGACCATCACATACCTGGTCGACGGCTACTACAACCCCGCCGACGAGCTGGGGGTTGCCTGGGACGACCCCGACGTTGGCGCCGACTGGGGCGTGTCCGGCCCGGTGCTGTCCGCCCGCGACCGGTCCAATCCCCGGCGGGCCGACCTACCCGTCGACCGCCGCCCCCACGCGCAGCTGCGGACCGGCTGAAGGAGATCGAGATCGGATGAGGCAGTTCGTGACCGGTGGGGCGGGGTTCATCGGCTCCAACTACGTCCGCTGGGTCCTGGCCAACACCGACGACCAGGTGACCGTCTACGACGCGCTCACCTACGCCGGCAACCTGTCGACGTTGCGGGATGTCGACGACGATCCCCGCTACGGCTTCGTCAAGGGCAACATCTGCGACCCGGGCACGCTCGAGGACGCGATGACGGGCCACGACGCCGTGGTGCACTTCGCCGCCGAGAGCCACGTCGACCGCTCGATCGCCGGCCCCGACGACTTCGTCAACACAAACTGCTTCGGCACCAACGTGGTGATGGACACGGCGCGGCGGCTCGAGATCCCCCGCGTGATCCACATCGGGACCGACGAGGTGTACGGCTCGGTCGAGGAGGGATCGTCGCTGGAGACCGACCCGCTCGAGCCCCGGTCGCCCTACTCGGCGTCGAAGGCGGGATCCGACCTGATCGCCCTGTCGTACCACCACACCTACGGGCTGCCGGTGACCGTGACGCGGTGCACCAACAACTTCGGGCCGTACCAGTTCCCCGAGAAGGTCATCCCCCTGTTCACCACCAACCTGATGGACGGAAGGCCCGTCCCCCTGTACGGCGACGGCCTCAATCAGCGCGACTGGCTCTACGTCGACGACCACTGCGCCGGGCTGGCACTGGTGCTGGAGAAGGGGGCGGTCGGCGAGGTCTACAACATCGGGGCCGGCAACGAGACGCCCAACCGGGCGCTGGTCGACAAGCTGCTGGCGCTGTTCCGGGTGGGCGAGGAGATGGTCGACTACGTCGAGGACCGTCTGGGCCACGACCGCCGGTACTCGGTCGACATCGACAGGGTGACGGCGCTCGGCTGGCGCAAGGCCCGCACGCTCGACGATGCGCTGGCCGAGACCGTGGGGTGGTACCGGGCCAACGAATGGTGGTGGCGTCCCCTGAAGGAGCGGGCGGGGCTCGCATGAGGGTGCTGGTCACCGGGGCCGGCGGCCAGCTCGGCCACGACCTGCGAACCCATTGCGAGGCGATGGGCGACGAGGTCGTGGCCGCGACCCACGCGACCCTGGACGTAGCCGACCGAGATGCCGTCTACCAGGCGGTGCTGTCGGTCCGGCCCGATGTCGTGCTGCACGCCGGAGCCTGGACGGCGGTCGACGCCTGCGAGGGCGACCCCGAGCGCGCGTTCCGGGTCAACGCCCTCGGGACCCGCTGGGTGGCGGACGCCAGCCGCCGGGCGGGCGCCTACCTGTGCTACGTGTCGACCGACTACGTGTTCGACGGGACCAAGGCTGGGCCCTACGTCGAGTGGGATCCCACCGGGCCGCAGTCGGTGTACGGCGCCTCCAAGCTGGGGGGCGAGCACGAGGTCGCCGCCCATGCGCCGGGGGCCTGCACGGTGCGCACGTCGTGGGTGTGCGGCGAGCACGGCAGGAACATGGTCAAGACCGTGCTCGGCCTAGCCGACCGCCCCGAGCTGGCGTTCGTCGACGATCAGCGGGGCTGCCCCAGCTTCACAGCCGACCTGGCGGTCGCCATCCGGTCGCTGGCCGCCTCCCGGATGCCGGGGACGTTCCACGTCACCAACCAGGGCGTGGCGTGCTGGTACGAGTTCGCGCGGGACATCCTGACGACACTGGGTCAGGATCCCGGCAAGGTGCGGCCCATCACCACCGCCGACCTCGATCCGCCCCGCCCTGCGCCCCGGCCGGCGAACTCGGTCCTCGACAACGCCGCGCTGCGGGCGGCCGGCCTTCCCCTGCTCCCGCACTACCGGGACAGCCTGGAGCTGCTGGTCAAGCGCTTGACGGTGACCGGCTGATCCGAACTTGCGGCACTTACCGCCCCCATGGGGGCCTTAACCGCCGCAAGTTCGGGTGGGCTCGCGACGCGGCCTCAGCCGAGCAGGCGGAGCCGCCTGGCGAGGTCGCTGTTGAGGCGGCGATCGGGGTCCAGGCGGTCGCGCACCGCCCGCCACTCGTCGAGCCGTGGGTACATGACCGGCAGCAGCTCGGGCCGGAGCCGGCTGTCCTTCGCCAGGTACAGGCGGCCGCCGGCCTCGGCGACCCGCTCGTCCAGGCGATCGAGCAGGGGCCCCAGGGTCGCGTCGGTGGTGGGGACGTCGA
Source organism: Acidimicrobiales bacterium (assembly GCA_050744525.1). Classification (GTDB taxonomy): domain Bacteria; phylum Actinomycetota; class Acidimicrobiia; order Acidimicrobiales; family VFJN01; genus DASQUK01. The sequence goes on from JBOGHG010000327.1 coordinate 2,481, forward strand.
GCGCCAGGGTCCAGCCCGGGCCGGCAAACGACAGCGGTGCGGGGTCGGCGGCGCCGAAGTACTTCAGGACGGCCAGGAAGCTCGGCGCGCGGTGATCGGCCAGGGACTCGACGATGCTGCGCAGGACATCCTCCGCCCCGAACGGCAGCAGGCACTGCCACTGCAGGAAGCCCCGGGGCCCGTACATGCGGTTCCAACCGTCGACGAAGTCGAGCGGGTAGAAGAACCGGGAGATCGACTGGAGCTCGTCGCGGCGCCGGCGGGGGTGCAGCCGGTACCACAGCTCGTTGAACGCCAGGATGCTGCCCCTGTTGAGCAGCCCGCCCGGCACGGCGCGGGGCGTGGGCACCGGGGCCACCGGGCTGTACGCCAGCGGGTCGCGCTCGCGGTGCCGGCGACCGTGACGCCCGGCGCCCGCGAGCTCCTCGCGGCGCGCGAAGTCCCCCTGGATCAGCACCGAGCGGCCCAACGAGCCGCCCCGGGCCAGGAAGTCCACCCATGCCACCGAGTAGCGGTGCCGTCGACCGCCCTCCGACAGCAACCTGAGGAGCGTGTCGAGATCGGGCACCCGGTCGGTATCCACCCGGAGCAGGCTGGTCTCGATGGCGTGCAGGCGGATCGTCGCCTCGACGACGGTGCCGGTCAGGCCCATGCCCCCGCAGGTGGCCCAGAACTCGTCGGCATGCTTGTGAGGCACGAGCAGGCGGCGGGTCCCGTCGGGCAGGCCCAGCACCAGCGACTGGACGTGGGCGCCGAAGCTCCCGGTGGCGTGATGGTCCTTGCCGTGGACGTCGGCGGCGATGGCCCCGCCAACCGTGATGTGGCGGGTGCCGGGCGTCACCGGGACGAACCAGCCCTGCGGCACGATCTCGCGCAGCAAGCTGTCGAGGGAGGTGCCGGCCAGGACCCGTGCCGTGCCGCGCCTGTGGTCGAGCTCGAGCAGGCCCGACACCCCGGTCGAGCTGACGACGAGGCCGCCGGCGTTCATGGCCGAGTCGCCGTAGGCCCGCCCCAGCCCTCGGGCGACGGCTCCCCGGGGCCCCGCGGCCTTGCTGGCCACGGCCAGCTCGTCGGGGTCGGCCGGGCGCGCCACGTGCGCCGCCGAGGACGGGTTGCGGCCCCACCCGGTGACGATCTCGACGTCGTCGGCGCGGCTGTGGCCCAGGGTGGGCCCGCTCATTGCTTCCCGCTCTTGCTGCTTCGCAGCGGGCCGCTCGGGCTCCGACGCGTTGCTCTCCCGCTCCCACGGCCGCTCGGGCCGGGCTCGCTCTCTCGTTGCTTCCCCGTCACCCTCGACGGACGCTCGCTCATGCGGTGTACACGCCGATGGCGAAGACGATGGCCCAGGCCACGCCGATGCACTGCAGGGCCCGGTCGCCCAGGATGATGTCCTCGGGGGCCGAGCCCCGATCCCCCTTGTCGAGCACGAGCGCATACCGCAGCACCGCCATCACGAACGGCAGGATCGACAGCTGGTACCAGGGAATGGACTGGTCCACGGCGGTGTCGGCCCTCTCGAACGCCCATAGGCAGTACGCCACGAGCACGGCGGCCGATGTCACGGACCGCAGGTAGGCCATGTAGCTCTCGCTGTAGGCATCGAGCACGGCCCGGAACCGAGGGGCATCGGCCGCGGTCGCCCCCGCCATCTCGCTGGCCTCCGCCCCGCGCTTGCCCGACACGATGAACAGGGCGCCGAAGCTGGTGACGATGAAGAACCAGT
>JBOGHG010000328.1:0-4149 GCA_050744525.1 Acidimicrobiales bacterium
TCATGGCCTCGTCGTCGGCCTCGATGCCCGCTATCGAGTCGGCCGCCCCATCGAGCTTCTCCTGGCCTCCCTCGATGAAGCTGAACAGGTAGGAGTAGTCGCCGGCGAAGGCGGGGTCGCTGGCGCGCTCCCAGGCCCGCTCGAACGAGCTGGGCAGCACCGCCTCCCCGTCGGAGAACGTGAGTCCGTCGCGGATCCGGAACGTCCACACCGAGCCGTCCTCGTTCGACTCCCACGACTCGGCGACCACCCCCACGATCTGCGGGTTGTCGGGATCGCTGAAGTCGACCTCGGTCAGCCCGTCGTAGAGCGACCCTCCGATCTGCCACCCGGAGCTGGTCGTGTTGATCCCCGGGTCGATGTGGTCCTGCGGGCCTTGAGCGAAGGAGAACAGGTCGACGATTTCACCCCCTTGGACGCCTTCGGCGGCCTCGTCGACCGCATCGCCTTCCGCTCCCTCGTCATCGTCGTCGCCCCCACAGGCGGCGGCTACGAGGGAGATGCCGATGATGAGAGCAAGGGACCTGATGCCCCTGCGCTGTCGTCTCATGCTTGGACCTCCCGGTCGATTGTCGCCCGGATGGTCCCGGGGCCCCTCGACGACCGGCAAGGCCCTTCGACGCTGATCGAAAGGGCGAGCGATCCCCGGGCGAGCGGGCAGACTTGTTGTGATCGGAGGGATCGTGCTGCGCATCCACTTCACCGCCGAGGATCTGGGTCGCGTGCGCGTGGGCGCGTCCTGGGGGCCGCTCGCCGAGACGGTGTTCAGCGTGGCGGCGTTGTCCGGGCGGCGCCCCAACGTCCTCATTGATGGCTGGCGTGAAGCGGTCATGGACAGCCTGGGCGAGCGGGCACGGCCGCTCCTGGCGCTGCTGGGGCCCTTCGGCGAGCTCGATGTGCTCACGCTCGTGGGCGAGTCACCGTCGATCGACGAGGGCCTGGAGGGGCTGCTGGGGGTCGGCGACGACCACCTGCGCCGGGAGCTGGAGGAGCTGTGTGCCCGCTCCACCCAACCGTCCTCGATGCGGCCCTGGATGTACGACCTGTTGCGCGGCGACCTGCAGGCGCGCCGGCAACTCGTCAGCCACGTTCGGGGGTACTACGGGAGTGCGCTCGGCCCGTACTGGGACGGCGTGCGTTCGCACCTGGAGGTCGACAAGGCGATCCGTGGGCGCGTCATGGCCGATGGCGGCGTGCACGGGCTGCTGGCCACCCTGCACCCCAAGGTCCGCTGGAGACCGCCCGTGCTGGAGCTCCTGCGGCCCGCGGCGCCGGGATCACGGCCCGACGTCGACCGCGACGTACACCTCGACGGCCGCTCCCTGGTCCTCGTCCCGTCGGTGTTCCGCTCGCACCCGACGCTCTACTACAGCACGGCGGACGAGACCCTGCCGCAGCTGCTCATCTACCCGGCCCTGCGCGAGATCGACGATGCGCTGGGACTCTGGGGCAACGGATCGTCCGGCCGGCTGGCGCTCCAAGCCCTCCTCGGACGCACCCGCGCCCTCGCCCTGGAGGCCACCATCAATCCCTGCACGACCGGGGAGCTGGCGCGGCGCATCGGGGTGGCGGCGGCGACGGCCAGCCATCACGCCAGCGTCCTGCGCCACGCCCGGCTCATCAACACTCGTCGCAACGGCAGCGCCGTCCTCCACAGCATCACCGCACAGGGCGCGATGCTGCTCGACGCCCCCCGCGAGGCGGGGCCCCCAACGCCCTGCGCACCGCGTAGACCATTGGGGGCCGCGGCGTGGGGCGGCTAGCCTGACCCATTCGGCGTGCCGGGAAGTCTGGTCGGCAACTCTGTGGTCCATCGCTCGCAGGAGCCGACATGTCCCAGGAGCGCACAGGCTCGGACCTCGGTGAGAGGCACCGCCTCATCCGGCCGCTGGTCGACTTCCTCCACACCGAGGCCGCCGGTGGCGTGGTGTTGGTCGTCGCCACGGTCGTGGCGCTGGTATGGGCGAACTCGCCCTGGGATGCGTCCTACGACGACCTGTGGACCACTCAGCTGGCGGTGTCGTTGGGTGAGAGGGAGCTCGACCTCGACCTGCGTCAGTGGATCAACGACGGCCTCATGGCGCTCTTCTTCTTCGTGGTCGGCCTCGAGATCAAGCGGGAGCTGGTCGAGGGCGAGCTGCGGGACCCCCGCAGAGCGTTGCTCCCCGTGTGCGCGGCGCTGGGCGGGATGCTGGCGCCCGCCCTGATCTATGCGGCGTTCAACGCCGGCGGCGAGGGCGCGGACGGCTGGGGCATCCCGATGGCGACCGACATCGCCATGGCGGTGGGCGTGCTGAGCCTGATGGGCAGCCGGGTATCGCCGTCGCTCAAGCTGTTCCTGCTGGCCCTTGCGATCGTCGACGACATCGGGGCCATCCTCGTGATCGCCGTGTTCTACACCGACGAGATCCACGGCGACGCCCTGCTGGCGGCCGTCGGGCTGGCGCTGGTCGTCGCGGCGATGCGCCGCTGGGGGGTCCGGCCGATCGCGGCGTTCGCGGTCGTCGGCGTGGCGCTCTGGTTCGCGCTGCACGAGTCGGGGATCCATGCCACGCTCGCCGGCGCCCTGCTCGGCCTCATGACACCCACGCAACCGATCCGCCAGCCGGAGCTCATCGACGTCGGCGAGCTGACCGACGTGTCCTCGTATCAGGCGGCCCGGCAGACGGCCACCGCGGCGCGGGAAGCGGTCTCGGTGGTCGAGTGGTTGGAGCACCGGCTGCACCCATGGACGAGCTTCGTCGTGGTTCCCCTCTTCGCGCTGGCCAACGCCGGCATACCGCTGAGCGGCGACGCCGTCGGCGACGCGCTGACGTCATCGGTGGCCGGCGGCATCGTGGTGGGACTGGTCGTCGGCAAGGTCGTCGGTGTCACCGGCTTCACCTGGCTCGCCGTCCGCCTGCGGATCGCCCGCCTCCCGGAGAACACGGGCTGGTCGGGCATCCTGGGGGTGAGCGCGCTCGCGGGCATCGGCTTCACGGTCTCGATCTTCATCACCGGGCTGGCCTTCGGCGGCGAGCCGCTCGAGGACCAGGCCAAGGTCGCGATCCTGGCCGCATCGCTGCTGGCGGCCGCGATCGGATCGGCGCTGATCATCGCGACCTCGGGACGCGATCTCGGGAGAACGGGCGAGTTTGAACTGGACTGAACCGAGTCCATGAGTGAGCCTGCTCCTGGACAGCCACGCACTCCTTTGGTGGCTCGGTGACGAACCGATGGCCGAGGCGGCCAAGCGCGGATCGCCGATCCCGGGGGCGTCACGCCCGGCTACTGGTCAGGGCACGCAGCGCCTGATCGTGCACGTGCCCATTGGAGAACACGACCGGGCCGCCGTCGTCGATGACCCATTGGCCGGCCAGGTTGCTGAAATGGCCCCCCGCCTCCTCGACTATGACGGCCAGGGCGGCGAAGTCCCAGGGGCCGCCGCTCGCTTGGACGCAGACATCGGCGCGGCCGTCGGCCACCAGCACGGCGCCGTGCTCGTGCGGCGGTACGTAGTCGGAGGTTGCGGTGAGCCGATCGACGCTGACGCGCTGATCGGCGCTCAGGGCATCGATCGGTGGAATGGCCGTCACCCGGCCGCCGGTCAGCGAGGTGCGATGCGACACCGCCATCCGTTCGGGCGCGCCGAGGCGGCCTTCGCCCGTTGCCGCCCGCCAGGCACCGCCGCCGCGACGGGCCCACCAGCGGCGCTCGAGCGGGGCGCTGGTAGATACCCCGATGACCACTTCGCCTCGGATCTCGAGCGCGATCTGGGTGGCCCAACCGGTGAGCCCGGCGACGAACAGCACCGTGCCGTCGATGCCGTCGACGATCCAGCGCCGGTCGGCGTGGCCGGATTCGCCGACCTCCTCGCCGAGGAATCCATCACCGGGGCGCTCCTCGGCCACCATCGCACGCAGGACCCGCTCGATCTCCCGGTCGGCAGCACTCACCGGGGTGCCGTCGGGCTTGGTGTCGTGGTCGAGCTCCGCTCCGGTGAAGTAGCGGAGCCCCAAGATGTCCGCCCTGTCGGCGAGCCGCAGCGCCAGGTCGAGGTCGCGATCCTCAGCGGGCTGATGGGGACCCATGCGGCACAGTCTCGTCCAGAGTCCCGGAAGAGGGCGTCGGGCGCAGTGCGCCGAACCAACCCGGGCGTCACGCGGACGG
>JBOGHG010000329.1:0-4140 GCA_050744525.1 Acidimicrobiales bacterium
CTAGGCGCAATCAGAGATTGTCGGCCCAGGGGCTCTCACCAGCGTTTTTTGTTGGAGGCGGCGAGGGGAATCGAACCCCTGTACAGGGCTTTGCAGGCCCTTGCCTAAACCACTCGGCCACGCCGCCGGAAGGGGACAACCATAGCGGCCACCTGCGGGACGCTCGGAGTACCCGTTGTCGCCGGCCTGGGCCTCCTTGCCCATCAAACGTTCGCTTGACAGACTGGGATCGTGACGGTCACCGAGGGAAGCAAGGCACCGCCGTTCGACATCGACATCCTCGATCCCCGGCTCTACGACGATCCCTGGGAGGCGTATCGCTGGCTCCGTCGCAACGCACCCATCTGGTGGGACGAGCGCAACGAGCTGTACGTCATCTCCCGCCACGAGGATGTTAGCCACATCAGCCGCCACCAGGAGCTGTACTCGGCGGCCCAGGGCGTCCGGCCCAGGGTCCTGGCGCCGATGTCGATCATCTCGATGGACGACCCCGAGCACACCCGGCAGCGCCGGCTGGTCAGCAAGGGCTTCACGCCCCGGATGGTCCGCCAGCTCTCGGACCACATCCGGGACCTGTCGAACCAGATCATCGACGAGATCTCGGCCAAGGGCGCCTGCGACTTCGTCGAGGAGATCGCCATCCACGTACCGCTCATCGTGATCGCCGAGCTGATGGGGCTCGATCCCGATCAGCGCCGCAACCTCTACCGCTGGAGCGACGCCATGATGGCGGGCGACGGCCACACCGACGCCGGCGACCCGGTCCTGCTGCGGGCAGCGGAGGCCGGGAGCGAGTTCGCGACCATGTGCACCGAGCTGATCGAGCAGCGACGGGCCGACGGGTCGACCGACGACATCATCGGCATCCTCACCGAGGCATACGACGAGGGTGCGCTGGCCCGGCCCGACGATCATGCCCCTGCCAGGCCCGACGGCATCGAGGCGGTCGTCGACGACCGAATGACCAGCGACGAGCTGATCATGTTCCTGATCCTGCTGGTGGTTGCCGGCAACGAGACCACGCGCAACGCGCTGGCCGGCGGGCTCGTGGCGTTCACCCGCTTCCCGGAGCAGCGGCGCCGGCTGCTCGAGCAGCCTGAGCTGATGGACCTGGCCGTCGACGAGATCGTGCGCTACGTCAGCCCGGTGATCTCGTTCATGCGGACGGTGACAGAGGACCACACGTACAAGGGCGTCGACCTCGTTGCCGGCGACCGCGTGTTCATGCTCTACCAGTCCGCCAACCGCGACGAGGACGTGTTCGACGCGCCCGACGAGCTCCGCGTCGATCGCGATCCCAACCCGCACCTGGGCTTCGGGATCGGCACCCACTACTGCCTGGGCGCCAACCTCGCCCGGGCGGAGATCAAGGTCGTGTTCGAGGAGCTGTTCCGCCGGCTGCGCGACATCAGGGCGGTCGACACCGACACGCTCGACCGGGGCGACTCCGCCCTGGTGCTGGCCATCAGCCGCCTACCGGCCGTCTTCACCGCGGAGGCGCGGGAGCCCCGGCCGTGACCCGGCCCGTCGCTGTCGGCGCCGACGCCGGGCCCCGCGGCCGGATCCTCGACACCGCCCTCAGCCTGATGAGCCAGCGGGGCTCCGCGGGCACGTCGATGCGCCGGCTGGCGTCCGTATGCGGGCTCAACGTCGCCACGATCTACCACTACTTCCCGTCCAAGGCCGACTTGCTGCGCGCCCTCATCGAAGAGCGGCGCTACGGCGAGCGGCTGGCCACCGAGGAACCGGCGATCGACGCCGAGCTCCCGCCCGCCGAACGCATGGCGGCGTTCGTCCGCTGGGTCGCCGAGCGGACGCTCGACGAGGAGGTCGTGCTCCGGCTCCTCCTCGGCGAGGCGTTGCGGGGCGACGCCACCGCCCGCGACACGGCGGTCGGCCTGCTCGCCGAGCTCGACGTTGGCCTGACGGCGTGGCTGGCCCGCGGGTTCCCCGAGCTCGACGCCCGGGGCCTCACGCCGGAGGTGGCTGCCCGGCTCGTCCGGCGCAGCCTGCTGGCGCTGGTCACCGAACACCTCGCGACCGGATCGGCCGACGTTGACGCTCACGCCACCGAGTTGGCCGGCGTCATGTTCGGGAGCACGGACGGCCCGACCCGAGGGTCTCCTAATCGGTGAACCCGACGACGGCGTCCTCGCGTCCCCGGAAGGGTGCGAGGAGCTCGGCCTCCTGCTCGATGGCGGTGCGCTGGCGATCGCTGAGCTTGGTGAAGGGGTCGATCGTCACCTCCAGTTGACTGCCGGCCCCGCGGGCACGCCACGTTCCCACCGGATGACCGGTGACCAGCACCAGTCCCGGCGCCCCCACCGGCCGCCACACAGCCCGCTGCGCCGTCTTGTCGGGGAGCAGCGTCGCCCGGTCGCGCTGGGCGAGGAACGGGTCGCCGGCGGGCAGCAGGCGGGCACCCGACGCCGTCGGGGGATCGTCCAGGACACCGGCATCGTCGGCCAACAGCCACGCCACCGCGCCGTCGAGCTTGGCCTCGACGAGGTCGGCGTCGAGCTCCGCGAAGCGCTGGCGGGCCTCGGCGACGCCGATGCCGGTCCACGCCGCGAAGTGGACAGACGTCACCGGTCCGTAGGCGTGCACGAACCGGCGGACCAACTCGGTCCGGGCCGCAGGGACGTCTCCCCCCAGTGGGCCCCCCAACCAGATGTCGGTGCCCATGAGCGTCTGGCGGGAGCCTTGCGGCCAGCCGTAGCAGAACACCCCGGCGGTACCGGCCAGCCGCAGCAGCTGGTCCGGCACGTGGTGCACGTCGCACACCTCGCACCACGGTTCGAGCTCGGCCGGCAGCCGACCATGGAGCGCCTCGCTCAGCTGGCCCTTGGTCCGTGACTCCCCGTCGGCCACCACGGCCGCCAGCACGCCGAGAACCATGGCCAGCGCATCCCGGGCGGTCCAGCCCGCGGCCTCGATCGGTGGCCACGAGCCCGACAGCTGCTCGCGCAGCGACTCCTCGTCCGCCGCCAGCGCCCCGGGCCCGAACACCGCGGCGTCCTGCCGCGGCACGACGTAGGCGGCTCCTCGTGGACCGAGGAAGCGCAGCAGCGACCGATCGTCGAGGAGGGCGTCCTCGAGGGCCGCGGGCGTGAATCGGGCCACCCGGGCGGCGAGGGCCACGCCTGCATTGCCCGGCGGCGTGTCCTGCACACCGCAGACCGCGGCCGCGTCGATGACACCATCCTCCGGTAGCCGCTCGTGAAGGTTGTGGGCGGCAACGCGGAAGGCAACGACCTGTTCGGCGGATACGCGATGCACTACCTGCCTGCCCATCGGGCCGAGGCTAGGGGCCACGTCGGCGCCGGGTCACCCGCACCGCGGAGCGTGCTGAGATCGTCGCTGAACGTCCGTCAACCGGCGGGAGCAGCGCCATCAGGCCGCCACCTCGCGCACGTGGGCAACGAGCGCGTCGAGGTAGCCCTGCGTTGCCCGCGCCTGCTGCCAGCGTGCCAGCGGTCCCGCTAGCCGCACCAGGGGATGCCGCGGCCGGGAGAAGGCGGTGATGGCCAGCCGCACCCCGCCGTCGCCGCGGCCGGCGTCACGCTCGACCACGAACGCCTCCTCGCCGCTCTCCGGGTGGATCGCCAGTGTCCCATAGCCGAAGCCGAACCGGTCGGCCTCGTCGACCACCCAGGCGATGCGGCACGTGGCGATCACGTGGATGGCGACCAGCGGCACGTCGACCGCCACTGCGGTGCCGACCTCTACGGGCGGGTCGTCGGGCGCGATCCTGAAGCCCTGCCGGCGGTGAAGCTGCCAGCGACGGATGCCCTCGACGGCGGCCGCGAACGCCTCGTCCCCGTGCCCGACCAGGCGGGTGGCGTGTACGTGGTGATAGCCGTCCGGCAGCCCGTCGGGATCCGCCGTGGCCGCTACCGGCTCGTAGGTGAAGGGCGCATGGGCCGCCTCGGCCAAGATCTGCGACAGCTTGGCGTCGGACGGGCGGCGGACGAGGAACACCGGGGACTCCAGGACGGTCGAGTGGTCGCGACCCTAGGTGAGTCCTGAAGTAGTGGGCTGAGCATCCACCAGTGGCGGGTCTCGCGAAAACAGAATCGGTGGATGTTGGGCACGGCTTCGGTGTTGCAGCGGTTCGAGAACCCCAGGGAGCTGCTCGGG
>JBOGHG010000330.1:0-4095 GCA_050744525.1 Acidimicrobiales bacterium
CACCACCCTCTCAAGGTGGAGACACGGGTTCGAACCCCGTTGGGGGTGCTCGCCGTGAAGCCCCAGGTAGGCGCCGTGATCTGGCCGCTGGCCTGGGGTTTCGTAGTGTTGGGCGGTCATCTGGTGGTGTCTGGCTCCTGCCACGCCGTCCAGCCGGTGATGTGGCGTGGCACCGCGAATTGTGCCCGATTTGTGCCCACCCGTGGGCGACATCAACTTCACTGCTCGGCCAACCAGCGCATGCGCTGTTTGGGCTGGTCATGGGCTGGTTGGACCGTGACCGACATGTGGGTGCCCGGTTTGGTGTCGGTGAGCGAGCCGGTGGTCGCATCTCGCAGGTGGTGCCTCGTCGTGTTCGTCCCAGCCGTGCTCACGGGCGTCGTTGTTGCTGTCGCGCCAGTCGTGGCGATGTCTACGTGCGCCACGTCGTCAGCCGGGATGGACGCGGTGCTGGTTGAGGACCCGGCACCGCAGTCGCGGACCGCCGTTGCAGTTGGCGTCGGCCCGTGGCCTCCACGAATGGCGGCGTTTTGAGCAGGCTCCTAGGTGGCACCGAGGCTGCCTATCGCACCGCCTATGATCGCCGGGATGAGCCTGGTCGAGGTCTTGGAGCGCCATGGAGACGAGCTCCACGCGCTGCCCGGCGTGGTGGGCTACGCGGTCGGCACCAGCAGCTCGGGAGCGCCGGTGATCCACGTCTACGTGGAGTCCGAAGCGGCGGCCGAGCAGTCCGGCGCGGGGGCGCGGGCGCTGCTCGCCCCCGCGCCAGTCGAGGTGTTCACGATGTCACCGCCGAAGGCCGAGGCCGGCTAGAGACGGCTCAGGAGCTGCTCCAGCGAGGAGCCGGCTGCGGCACCGGCCATCTTACCGGCCGCCTCGAGCTGGGCGCGCAGCTCCTTGTCCCGAGTCCGCTTCCGGACCTCCTGGACGAGCTGGGTCACAGTCTCCGCGGTTCGGGGCTCGATCTCCATCTCCAGCATGTCGAGCACTGTCCGCTGCCGCAGCAGCGGCTCGAGCGCCCGTACCGCGAGGCCGTACACCTTGGGATCGCTGAGCACCGTGTCGGTAAGCCGGGCGACCTCCCGGGAGACGACGTCATCTAGCCCCTTGCCGACCGGGGTCCCGCGGACCTGCTCGCGCAGTGCCCGAAGCTGGCGCTCCTTGTCCGCGATCGGCCTGGTCTCGTCGCGTCGCATCCCGACGTCGTGGCTGGAGCTGGTGCCGATCAGGTCCCGCAGCGCGTAGGTACACATCGTCATCAGGTCGAGCTCCCCGAAGACCGCGTTGATGTCGTTGGCCAACGCCAGCGGAGTGCCGTCGGCCTCCCGCGACCCCGCGTATTGGAGCCCGAGTGCCGGGAAGGTCCCGGTCAGCTGCGCCTGCTGCTGGTTGAAGATCAGCGAGCCCGAGTCGCCGGCGGAGGCGAACGGATTACGGTCCGTGGATCTACAGACGAGCGTGGTCGCGACCCGGCCGAGGCGCGTTCCATTGCGGTAGATGATATCAAAAATACCGTTGACCGCGGATATTTTGGCGTTCTTCGTCAGCCCCGTTGTACGTCCACGCTTTTGCACCGCCTGGCCGGGCATGGGAGTCTGAAGCTCGTAGATCGCTTCACCGATCTCAAGGACGTTATGTGTGTGGGGGACGTCGATCGTCCCGATCGCCGCGTCGACGGGCGACAAGGGCGGCACCGCCCCAGGCTCGTTGGCGACCGTGGTGACCGGGGCGTGTCGCCTCAGGGTCCCGATGACGTCGCTTGGAATCTGGCCGTTGTCTAAAGCGCTGGGCTGGACGATCCGTCGTGCCGTGGGCATCGTGTCGAGGTTCGAGATCACATGGTTGGCGGAGAGCAGGACGATCGAGTTGTCGGTGCGGTCGCCCGCGTATCCGCCCAGAGTCCCGGCGCTAAAGGACTCGGGGCCGATGCTGCACCCGCCCGGGACAGGGCGGTAGCGAGTCGTGTCCTGCTGGGCGACCGGAGGCGTGATCTCGACGACGTCGGTGCGCACCTGCTCGCCCTCGAAGCCCGGAAGCTTGGCGGGGACAAGCTCGCGGGCGGCGAGCCGGTCTGCGGGAAGCTTGCGCTCGACGAACACCTGCACGCAGACCTGGTCGGTGATCTCGCCACTCCGTATGCGGAGTCCGGTCGCCACCCCGAGCACGCCGCGCCTGTCCAGCAGCTCCGCCTCGTTGCGCTCCTGCGCATAGATTGTCCGCGCTAGCTTGCTCGGCTTCGCCATTGTCGCCTCCTCAGTGAGGATGTCCCGCCTGGCGTGGAACTTCGGTGACGGCCCCGATGGCTTCTACGCGGCCACCTCCTTGTCTTGGATCGTACTCGGGGGGTGTGACGGTCTTGGCGACATGCTTGTCGAGAGCGGCTCGTAGGGCGGGGAGGTGCATGAAACCGTTGACCCGTCGGAACTGCTTCTGTGCTTCGAGCATGCCGGCCGGCGTTTGGTGCTCCCACTCGTTCCAGTGCCACGCTGTGACCGTGAGTCTTGATCGTTATGAGTGAATCAGCCATTGAAACTCCTAGAGAAGAAAGCGCGGGCGAGCTTCGTCCTGTGCGGCTTACAACATCTCGGCGATGAGGTCAGCGGCCTTGCGGGCGCCGTCGGTCTCGACGGGTTGGTAATCGACTCGGCGCTCGATCTCGGCCGTGATCGCGGCGCCGAGGGCGTCAACGTCGGCCTCCTCGAAGTCCATGCGCCGTCCGGCGCGGTAGCGCCGGAGGCGGTGGTGGACGTGGAAGTTCTGCTCGAAGTGGCGGCGGAGCGGGAGGTAAATGAAGGGGCGCTGGGTGGCGGTGAGCTCCATGCAGGTGGTGAGCCCGCCCTGGACGACGGCGACGTCGGACACGCCGAGGTGCCGGTAGAGCTCGGGGACGTAGGCGCGCACGTCCACCCCTTCGTTCCGGCGAAGGGTCTCGGGGTCGATGCGGGGCCCGGTGACGATCAGCATGCGGAGGCCGGGGAGGCGCTCGGCGGCGCTGGGGTAGGCGTCGGCGACGCGCTGGAGCAGGTTGCTGCCGACCCCGGATCCGCCGACGGTGACGACGCAGATCGGCTCGTCGGGGCGGTATCCGAGTTCGTGGCGGATGGCGTCGCGATCAGCGACGCGGGAGGGGTCGAAGCCGGTGATGTAGCCGGTGAACTCGTAGTGGTCTTCGGTCCAGTCCCGGATGAGTGGCAGGTCGGGCCCGAAGCGGTCGGGGACGATGTCGGTGGGGTTGCCGACGAACAGGGCGCGGTCACGGACCCGCGGGTAGCGGTCGATGTGTTGGATCATCTCGGCGTTGTAGTCGGCCGTGAGGAAGGCCTCGTGGTCGCCGCCGTCGGGCATCGGGAGCCAGCCCACGAAGTCGGTGAGCCAGCAGTAGGCGAAGCGTTTGAGCTCGGGGTTCTCGTGCACGTAATAGTCGACCTCCCAGGCCTCGTCGCCGATCACCAGGTCGTAGTCCCTGCCGCCGACGACGTCGTGGAACACCATGAAGTCGGCGAGCAGGATCTCGTCCATGCGGCGCCACGCCTGGAAGCAGTGGAGGTCGTGCTCACCGGATTCGGATTCGATGTGGGCGGACTCGCTCGCCAGGTGGTGGCTCGCCGGGTGCACGGTCTCACCGGCGTCTTCGAGGACCCGGGTGACCGGGTGTTGGGCGAGCCATTCGATCTCGAGGTCGGGATGGCGGCGGCGCAGCTCGTCGGCGATGGCGACGTCGCGACGGGCGTGGCCCAGACCAATCGGGGAGGAGATGTAGAGCGCCCGCTTGGGTCGGTGCCTGCCGCGGGTCCAGCGCCGCGTGCGGGACCCGCCCCCACGGAGCCGCTCGACGAAGTCGCGGATCAGCAGGTTGACGCGCACCGGGTCCCGAGCGAGCGGGATGTGACCGGCGCCCCCGAGGACGACGAGCTCGCCGCCGGTCTCCCGGGCCAGGGTCTCGCCTCGGAGCAGCGGGCTGACGCGGTCATCGTCACCGTGGATCACCAACGTTGGCACCGACACCCGCGTGGCCCAGCTGTAGACCTCCTCGGGATCGACGATGGCCTGGACGTCGGCCAGCAACACCTCGGGTGTCGTTTCGCTCGCCCACCC
>JBOGHG010000331.1:0-4085 GCA_050744525.1 Acidimicrobiales bacterium
AGTTGCGGGCGGCGTCGCGGTTCATCGGCGTGCCACCCCCGGCGGCGGCCACGTGCCACGCCTGGCGGCAGCGCCACTCGAAGGACATGGCCCGCAGGTAGGCCTGCTCGATGTCCCCGGCCAGGACGAGGACGCCGTGGTTGGCGAGCAGCCCGACGTTGGCGTCGCCGATCGCCTGCACCGCCGCCTGCGCGTTGCGGGGATCGTCGACCGCGCCCCAGTACTCGTCATAGACCGCCACCCCGCCGTGGTAGAGCGCGCTCGTCTGGTCGTAGACCTCGGGGGCCCGCCCGATGTCCGCCCAGATGGTTCCCCAGCGGGAGTGGTTGTGGATGGCCACCCCGACGTCGTCGCGGGCCTTGTGCAGCTCGACGTGCAGGGTGATCGCCGGCGTGATGGTCCAGCGCCCGCCGAGCTCCTTGCCGTCGGCGTCCATGCGCATGACGTCGCTGGCCCGGAGCTCGTCCCACGTCAAGCCGAACGGGTTGACCAGGAAGGTGCCGTCCGGCTGCTTGTAGGTGATGTGGCCCGCGAGGTGGTCGTCGTAGCCCTCGGAGAACAGGCAGCGGGCCAGCAGGGCGAGCTCCTGCGCCGGCGTCAGCTCGGGCAGGGCCGGCGCGTAGGGCTTGGTGACCTTCATGGCCTTCATCTGCGTTGGCTTGCCGCTCTCGACGACGGTCATGTCGCTCACCTTCGGTCGAGGATGTGCTGGAGCCGTGGGCCGTAGAAGCGCAGGGCGTTCTCGCCGAGGACCTTGCGCTCGAGGTCCTCGGCCAGTCCCCGCTCGCGCACGTGCTTCACCGCGCCCGGGTAGACGGCGTCGTGGTGCGGATAGTCGGACGCGAACATCACGTTGTCGGCCCAGCCCAACCCGAGGGTGGCCTCGAGCCCGGGCTCCTCGACCTCGAACGTCAGCCACGACCGGCGGTTGATGGTTCCCTTGGGGTCGCCGCCGTGGAAGTCCTCGGGTGCGAGCTCGAAGTGCTCCTCGATGCGGTCGACCCACGTCGGCGCCCAGCCGCAGCCGGCCTCCAGGAACCCGATCCGCAGGTTGGGGAACCGCTCGAAGGCGCCGGCCAGGGTGGTGACGAGCATGCCGGTCATCTGCTCGAAGACATGGCTGACGACGTGGCAGCCGGCGTAGCTCGGCATGCGGTCGACCCCGACGGTGTCGATGCCCGACAGGTAGGCCTCGTGGAGCCCGACGGGCACGTCGAGCCGCTGCGCCGTCTCCCAGAGCCTGTCGAAGTCGGGATGGTCGACGGTGCGGCCGCCGACCTTGTTGGGGCGGATGACGCCGCCCACGAAGCCGTGCCCGTCGACGGCACGTTCGAGCTCGGCGGCCGCGAGGCCGGGGTCCTGCTGCGGCAGCAGCGCCACGCCGACGAGGCGCCCGGGGTCGGCGGCGCAGTAGCCGGCCAGCCAGTCGTTGTAGGCGGCGCACAGCGCGGCGGCGATGTCGGGGTTCTCGAGGAGCCCGAACATCATGCCCACGCTCGGGTAGAGCACGGCGGCGGCGATCCCCTCGTCCTGGAGCACCTGCAGCCGGACCTTGGGATCCCGGCCACCCTCGCGGCGCTCCCCACCGGCCGAGACGTGGTTCTGGAGCCCGCCCGGATAGGGGTACTTCGACCGCCAGAGCCGGCCCTCGATCTCGTAGGTGACGTGGCCGCCCGCGACGGACACGAAGCGCATGGCGTGCGGCTGCATGGCCGCGGGGATGGCGGCGACGAGCTCGGCCAGGTTCTCCTCGACGTGCCCGTCGGCATCGATGACCAGCGCCATGACGGCCCCCTCGAAGCGTCGATCGACGCGGCAATCATAGGCCACCCCGAGCCTTCATATATAAGATTGCTAATCTGGCCGCGCCGCCGGTTCCAACGACCGGTGGTGAGAGGTGATCGGCGCACCGGAATGAGCGGGACCGAGCCATCGAGCGAGGACGGGCGCTGGCTCGCGCTCGCGTTGGAGCAGGCGCGGCTCGGCCGGGCCGAGGGCGGCATACCGATCGGCGCCGTGCTGGTGGCGGACGGAAAGGTGCTGGGTGCCGGGCGCAATCGGCGGGTCCAGCTCGGCAGCGCCATCCGCCACGGCGAGACCGATGCGGTCGAGAACGCCGGCCGCCTGCCCGCGGCCACCTACCGGCGGGCCACCATGGTCACCACGCTGTCGCCGTGCTTCATGTGCGCCGGCATGATCCTGCTCTACGGCATCCGGCGGGTGGTCATCGGCGAGAACGCCACCTTCCTCGGCGCCGAGGGCCTGCTGCGCCAGCAGGGCGTCGAGCTGGTCAACCTCGACTCGGCCGAGTGCCGCCAGCTCATGCGCGAGTTCATCGCCGCCGAGCCGGCGCTGTGGCACGAGGACATCGGCGAGGTGGAGCCGGGATAGGTCTACGTGGCCTTACCGGACTCGTCGGCCGTCCACGCCCGATCGAGCCGAGCGAGGCGCACCAGGCCCAGGCGCTCGTAGAACCGCCCTGCGCCGGCCCGCTCGTCGTCGACGGCCACCGTCAGGAGCATCCGGTCGCAGCCGCCCAGGCGCAGATATGGCGCCGCGGCGCGAACCAGCCACGATCCGACGCCCTGCGACCGGTGCGGCTCGTCGACCCACAGGTTCCAGGGTTCGACCCAGCCGGCCAGCGCGGGGAGCACGCCACCCCCGGTGACGTCGCATCTCACGTCGAAGAGCCCGATGCTCTCGTCACCGAGCTCGGCCGCGAATCTGGGGGCGAAGTCGCACATGCGACGGGTGAGCACGAGTCCCTCGATCGGGGGTGCGGGCGGCGGCTCGAGATGGTCGATGCGGCCGCCGTAGAGCTCCTCCTCCCGCTCGGGCTCGGGGGCGAAGCCCGCGGCTCGCACGACCGCAGCGATGTGCGGCCAGGTGTCCGGTATGCCGGACACCGTCGGCACGAACATGCTCCCGGTACAGAGCCACGGCGCCTCGGTGCCCCAGTCGGCCAGCTGGCTCAGGCCGGCGGCGAGCACGGCCTCCGCGGCCGCGCAGGCCGACGGCCAGGCCATCAGCCAGGCGATCTCGCCGATGTTGCGGAAGGCCGGACCGACCTCGGGCGTCGCGCCATAGCGCAGCAGGTGCCCGGCGGCGGCCACCCGATCGCGCTCGACGGCGACCAGCGTGCGGCGGCGCACGACCCACGGGTCGACGATCGCCTCGCCGGGGTCACGGACCAGGCGCTCGGCCAGGTAGGTACCGGGCACCCCGAACCCGGGGACGACCGCGTCCAGATGGGCGTTGAACAGCTCGGCGAGCTGATCGAGGTGGTCGGGCGCGAACGGCACGACCTCCGTAGTCGATGACATGCGTGAGGGACCTCCTGCGTTGGACGAATGCGATCCGGTTGAGGACACGCATCGCCCCGGAGGTCCGCGCGCTCGGGCGAGGGCACCGGCGCGGTGGCCGATCGGGCGGCATCAACATCGACGCATGGCACCAGCCTAGGCAGGGCGTCGCCGGCGTCGCCCCGTTCATTGTCGGGGGTCATTCGAGCGGTAGTGGGGGCGCCCGGCTGGGGTCGGGTGGGGTGGTCGTGCGGGTCCGGCCTTGGGGGTCGGTGACTTCGAGGGTGGCGTCGGGGAGGAGTTTGGCGTGCCAGTGGGGGGTGTGGAGGAGGTGGTGGTGGCGGGTGCAGAGCAGCACGAGGTTGAGGAGCTGCGTGGGGCCGCCGAACAGCCAGGGGCGGACGTGGTGACCCTCGCACCAGGCCGCCGGTCGATCGCAGCCAGGGAACCGGCAGTGCTGGTCGCGCACGACCAGCGCATTGAACAGGGGCGCAGGGATGGTGCGGGTGGCGCTGCCGTAGTCCAGGATGGTGGAGCGGCCCTGGGTGAGGACCCGGTGCAGGGCGGCGTCGCACAGCAGCCGCTCGAGTGTGGCGCGGTCGAGACCCGTGCCGTCGACGGTGCTGGCCCCGGATTGGGCGAGGGCCTGGAAGCGTTCGATGTCGAGGACGACGTTGAGGTGGGGGCGGTGGCGGCCGCCGCGGCAGCTCTGCTGGTGGTCCAGGAAGTGTCGGCAGATGTCGCCCAGGGCGTCGGCGCGGCGGGTGGCCGGGCTGCGGGCCG
>JBOGHG010000332.1:0-4063 GCA_050744525.1 Acidimicrobiales bacterium
GCCCCGATCAGGAGGTCGGCATGCAGCCTCGATCCATCCGACAGCTCGAAGCCGGCGAGCCGCCCGTCGTCGAGGATCGGCGCGCCGGCGCGGGCGGTGCGGGCCACGGCGCCGGCGTCGAGGGCCGCGGTGCGGAGCGTCCGGTCGAGCGTGAGCCGCGGCAGCGCGACGCCATGGCCCGGATACGTTCGCCCGGGCCGGCACGGCAACCGGACGGACCTCCCGGTCGGGCCGACCACGCGCATGTCGCCGACCCGCTCCGTCCCCGCCAGCCGCACGCCGAGGACCTAGAGCACCCGCACCCCCCGGGGGCCCACGAGGTCGCCGCACGCCTTGTCGCGCGGGAACGCCGCCTTGTCGACGAGCGCGACCCTGGCACCGGCCCGGGCGAGAACCAGGGCCGCCACGCTCCCGGCCGGCCCGGCTCCGATGACCGCGACGTCAGCGCGCTCTACAGCCACCAGCCCCCGCCAGCCCCGCGCCGCGTGGGTAGAGTCGGCAAACGGCCCGATATGGCGAGGTGCCTGTGCTGACCCGGTCGCGTCAGGATCCCACCAGATTCGCGCAGCAGCTCTTCCAGGGCCTGCCCCGGCGCTACGACCTGCTGGCCGAGGCATTGTCCTTCGGCCAGAACCGACGCTGGCGCCGGGCCATGGTCGACAGCGTCGTCGAGGGCGGCCCGGCGACCGTGCTCGACGTCGCCACCGGCACGGCGGGCGTCGCGGTCCAGCTCGCCCGCCGGACGGGCGCACTCGTCACCGGGGTCGACATCACCGAGGAGATGCTGCGCCGCGGCCAGGCCGCAGTCCTGCGGGAGGGCTTGCAAACGCGGATCGCACTGGTCTCGGGGCAGGCCGAACGGCTCCCGTTCCCCGACGCCACGTTCGACGCGCTGACCTTCACGTACCTGTTGCGCTACGTCGCCGACCCGGGCGCCACGATCGCCGAGCTCGCCCGCGTGGTCCGCCCGGGTGGCACCGTCGCCAGCCTCGAGTTCCACGTCCCAGCGCAGCCGCTGCTGCGCGGCGCCTGGTGGCTCTACACGCGCCTGGGCCTGCCCGTCCTGGGAGCGTTGGCGGGCAGGGAGTGGTACCGCGTCGGCCGCTTCCTGGGCCCGAGCATCTCCACCCACTACGACCGCTACCCGGACGCATGGACGGTCGATGCCTGGCGGCGGGCCGGCATCTCCGACATCGGCGTCCGCCTCATGAGCCTCGGGGGAGGGGTCGTGATGCGGGGGCGCCGCAGCGATGGCTGAGCGTCGCTCGGCGTTCTACGCCGCGACCGGCAGGGCCGGCGACTGGTGGACCGTCCTGCACCCGCCCTACACCGCGTGGCACCTCTCCTACGTGGCCATCGGCGCCGCCCTGGCGCCCCGGCTCGATGCGGAGCGCCTCATCGCCACGGTGCTCGCTTTCTTCCTCGCCGTGGGGATCGCCGCGCACGCGCTCGACGAGCTGAACGGCCGGCCCCTGCGGACCGCGATCCCTTCCTCGGTGCTCGCCGCCGTCGCCACCGCGGCGCTCATCGGCGCCGTCGCCATCGGGGCGGTGGGCGTCACCCGGACGGGCCCCGTGCTCGTCCCCTTCGTCGTCGTCGGTGCGTTCCTCGTGGCCGCCTACAACCTCGAGCTGCTCCACGGTCGGTTCCACACGGACGCCATGTTCGGCGCCGCGTGGGGTGCCTTCCCCGTGCTGACCGCCTACGTCGCGCAGGCAGAACGGCTCAGCGCGCCCGCTCTGCTCGCCGCCGCGGCCGCCTACGCCATGTCGAGAGCCCAACGAAGCCTGAGCAGCAGCGTGCGCTTCGTGCGCCGGCAGACCAACCGGGTCGACATCGCGCTCGAAATGCGGGACGGCGGTGAGCGCAGGGCGCACGAGGAGCTCCTGCTCGACCCGCCCGAGGCCGCACTGCGCACCCTGTCCTGGGGACTTCCGGTGCTGGCCGCCGCGCTCGTCGTCGCCCGCATCTGACGAGCGCCGGATGGCCGCGGCGGCCCTCGGACACCCCTCCGTACACTGGCCGGCGTGATCTGCACCGGATGTGGTGCCGACGTTCCCGGCGGCGCTCGGTTCTGCCCCAACTGCGGGACCGACCTGCAGGTGCGCGGCGACGAGCGGCGAGTGGTCACGGTGCTGTTCGCCGATCTCGTGGGCTTCACGGCGCTGTCGGAGGACCGCGATCCCGAGCAGGTCAAACGGCTGGTCGACCGCTGCTTCGAGCGCCTGGTCGTGGACATCGAGGCGTTCGGCGGCCGGGTCGACAAGATCGTCGGCGACGCCATCCTGGCGTTGTTCGGTGCCCCGATCGCCCATGAGGACGACGCCGAACGGGCGGTGCGGGCCGCGCTCCAGTTCCATCGCACGCTCGACGAGGCCCGGGCCGATCTGGGTGTCGACGTGCGCCTCCGCGTGGGCGTGAACACCGGCGAGGTGCTGGTGGGCTCGCTGCGAGCGGGGGGCGACTACACGGCGATGGGCGACGTGGTGAACACGGCGCAGCGGCTGCAGTCCGCGGCCGAGCCCGGCCAGGTGCTCGTCGGCCATGCCACGTACCTCGCCACTCGCCGGGTCGTCACCCATCGCTCGATCGGGACCATCGTGGCCAAGGGGCGGAGCGCACCGGTGTCGGCATGGGTGGCCGAGGGCGCTCGGCTGCCACCCGGCTACCGTCCCGACCGCCACCGGGCGCCGCTCGTCGGCCGCGACGACGAGGTTGCGCTCCTCTCCCACGCGCTCGACCTCGCCGTGGGTCAGGGCCGCGCCGCGCTGCTCCTGCTCGTCGGTGACGCCGGCGTGGGGAAGTCCAGGGTCGTCGAGGAGGTCGCCGAAGTGGCGCGGGGTTGTCATGACGGCCTGGTGCTGCAGGGCCGCTGCGTCCCCTACGGCGAGGCCAACGTGTGGTGGCCGCTGGCGGAGGCGGTGCGCTCCGGCTGCAACCTCGAGCCCGGCGACGATCAGGAGACCGCGACCGACAAGGTGCGCGCCGTGGTCACCGACGTCACGGGCACCGGCGACGAGACGGATCGGATCGTCGAGGGCGTCTTGCACCTGCTCGGGTTCGACGTCCTCCGCGGGATCGACGTGGCGAGGGCCCGCGACCAGGCGACCGGTGCCCTGCTCGCGTTCGCCGCCGCGGTGGCCCGGCGGCGCCCGCTGGTGATCGTGCTCTCCGACCTGCACTGGGCCGACGGCGCCGTGCTGGGGGTGTTGGAGGCTCTGCTCGAGCGCAATGCCCGGCAGCCCATCGTCGTGCTCGCCACCGCGCGCCCGGCGCTGGCCGAGCGCTGGTCTCCGCCGGAGGGTGGGCATCACTCGGTCGTGGTCCACGTCGATCCCCTCGATCGCGACGCCGCCAGCCAGGTGTTGCACCTCCTGGCCGACGACAAGACCGTCGCACTCGACGAGACGGTGATCGCCGAGCTGTTGGACCGGGCGGGCGGCAACCCGCTCTTCCTCGAGGAGCTGGTGTCGTGGCTGGAGGAGGCTCGCTCGACCGCCCTTCCCGACACGCTGCGCGGCTTGGTCGCCGCCCGGCTCGATGGGCTCACGCCCCAGGAACGCCTGGTTCTCGAGGACGCCGCCGTGCTGGGTTCCAGCGGCCGCGTCGAGTGGCTGGCGACGATGCACCGCGAGGCCCACGGGGGCGACGGCGCGGTGCGCAGCGTGGTCGGGGGACTACAAGCCAAGGACCTGCTCGCCCTCGACGGCGAGTCGTGGGAGTTTCGCTCCGAGGTCGTGCGAGAGGTCACGTACGGCACGATGACCAAGGAGCGGCGGGCCACCGTCCACGCTGGCATCGCCTGGTGGCTGGAGCGGGAGGAGCGTCCCCACCACGACGCCGTGGTCGATCGCATCGCGCACCACTACGCCAGGGCCGCCGCGTTGGCGTCCGAGCTGGGGGGCTCGCCGGGCGTTCCGCGCAACGTCGGGGCGAGGGCGGTGCGCTGGTTGCGCGCCGCCGGTGATCGTGCCACGCAGGCCGACACGCCGCGGCGGGCGGCGCATCTCTTCTCGGAGGCGCTGAGCGCCCTCGACAGCGTGGCCGGGAGCGCTCCGCCCGA
>JBOGHG010000333.1:0-4033 GCA_050744525.1 Acidimicrobiales bacterium
CGATCGGGGTCATCGGCGTCGGCGGCGCGCCGGTAGGCGGCGACGATCCGGGCCAGTTGACCGACCGACAGCTCCCGGGCCAGGTCGAGCCACTTGGCCTGGCTGGCCGGCTCGGCCACCCGGGCAAGCAACCGCAGCTTGGACCAGCCCAACTCCCCGGCGGCCACGGCGGCGGCGATGAGCGGCAGGTCGGCGAGCTGACGTCCCACGCGGGCCTGCTGGGCGGCGGTGCGCCCGTCGATGCCCAGGTAGATCGACGCCCAATGGCCGATCGACCGGATGCCCGAGCCCTGCCAGCCCCCGCAGGCCTCCAGGCGACCCAACAGGTCAACCAGCTCGCCCGTGGCGGCGTGGATGTGCCCGGACAGCTCGCACAGCTGGGCCGTCAGCTCGTCGACCGCAGTGCGCACCACGGTCGGCGCAGCGCCGGGCTCGGCGACGGACGGGGCTTGCGACATGCCCGCACTCTAGCGAACTGGCGTTCCCCCTTCAAGGCACGAAGGCAAGTTTCTTTGTCTTTTTTGTCAACGCGCATCATCCGGTGGACTGACGTGCCATCGTTGCCTGACTCGCGGCGTGCTCGAGCCCCGCACGGATGCCGTTGTTCTGCCAGACCGCGACGACTTCGCGGTCGAACGCTGCGACGATCGCCCGGGTTGCCGCCGAGCCGGTGGTGGACCCGACCGATAGGCGGACCGCGTCGCATCCGTGTAGACCGGCGCCATGGTGCGCAGGAGCTCGCGGTTGATCGATCACCCTAGCCCACGACGCTCTCCCGATTGGTACGACCAGAGCGGCGAGGCGGTGGCGCTCGAGCCCGGAGACCGGCTCTTCGTTCGCTGCGAGGGCGGCCCGTCCAACAGCCGCCTCGAGCTGTACCCGCCCCGGCTCGAGGTCGAGGAGCGGGGCGGCATGTACGTGCTCGTCGATGACGGCCCCCGCGACCAGTGGAGGTACGTCTTCGTGCCGGCGGCGGGCTGAGTGCATGCCGGCGGTCGTCCCTCGACCCCCTCGCCGCCCGTGCACCGGTATGGTCAACCGCGTTCGCCGACCGAAGGGGCGTGCAATGGAGCACCCCGACCCCGACCCTGACCCCGAGCCACAGATCGCCGACTCGCTGATCGACCTGATCGGCGACACGCCGCTGGTCCGGCTCAACCGGGTCACCGAGGGGCTGACCTGCACCGTGGTCGCCAAGCTGGAGATGCTGAACCCCGGCGGCAGCGTCAAGGACCGGCCGGCCCTGGCCATGATCGAGCAGGCCGAGCGCGACGGTGCGCTGAAGCCCGGCGGCACCATCGTCGAGCCGACCTCCGGCAACACCGGCGTCGGGCTGGCCATCGTCGCCGCCCAGCGCGGCTACCGCTGCATGTTCGTGGTGACCGACAAGGTGGCGCCCGAGAAGATCCGGCTGCTCGAGGCCTACGGCGCCGAGGTGGTCGTGTGCCCGGTGGCGGTGGACCCCGACGACCCCCGGTCCTACTACTCGGTCGCCGAGCGGCTCGTGCGCGAGACCCCCGGCGCCTTTCGCCCCAACCAGTACGCCAACGAATGGAATCCCTGGGCCCACGAGCACTCGACCGGGCCCGAGATCTGGCGCCAGACGGCCGGCCGCGTCACCCACTTCGTCGCCGGCGTCGGGACGGGCGGGACGATCACCGGGGTGGGCCGGTACCTCAAGGCCCGGGACCGGGGCATCCAGATCGTGGGCGCCGACCCCGAGGGATCGGTCTACTCCGGCGGTTCCGGGCGGCCGTACCTGGTCGAGGGCATCGGCGAGGACTTCTGGCCCACGACCTATGACCCCTCGCTGGTCGACCGGGTGGTGCCGGTCAGCGACGAGGACAGCTTCCTCATGGCCCGCCGGGTCACCTGCGAGGAGGGCCTGCACATCGGCGGCTCGGGCGGAACGGCCGTGGCGGCGGCGCTCGAGATCGGCCGGGGCCTGGGTCCCGAGCACCTGGTGGTGGTGTTGATGCCCGACTCTGGTCGCGGCTACCTCTCTCGGGTCTTCGACCAGGACTGGATGGCCGGCTACGGGTTCCTCCGGGTCGCCGGCGAGCACACCGTCGCCGACATCATCGAGGCCCGCCGGGGAGACATCCCGCCGCTCGTGTACATCCAGCCCGACGAGACGGTGCGCCGGGCCGTCAACGTCATGCGGGGCTACGGCGTGTCGCAGCTGCCGGTGGCGAAGGGGGAGATGCCGCTGGCGGCCGCCGAGATCCTGGGCGCGGTCGACGAACTTGCGCTCATGGATCTGGCCTTCCACGAACCGGCCGTGATGGGCGAGCCGGTGGACAAGGTGATGGGGCCCCCGCTCCCCACGATCGGCATCGGCCAGCCGATCGCGCTGGCGGTCGAGCTCCTGGACCGGGCGGGCGCCGTCGTGGTGCTGGCGGGTGGGCGCCCGCACGTGGTGCTGGGACGCAGCGACGTCCTCGACCACCTGTCCCGGGCCGAGCGCTGATGCCCGAGCCCGACGGGTTCGAGACCCGAGCCATCCATGCGGGACAGGAGCCGGATCCGGCGACCGGCGCCGTCGTGCCGCCCATCAGCGTCGCGACCACCTTCGCCCAGTCGGCGGTCGCGCAACACAAGGGCTGGGAGTACTCGCGCAGCGGCAACCCCACCCGCGACGCGCTGGAGGCCTGCCTGGCGTCGCTCGAGGGTGGCCGGCGGGCCTTCGCCTTCGCCTCGGGGCTGGCCGCCGAGGACGCGGTGCTGCGCCAGCTCCGGCCGGGGGAGCGGATCGTGCTCGGCAACGATGCCTACGGCGGCACCTACAGGCTGATCGACAAGGTCTACGGGCCGGCCGGGTACCCGTGGACGGCCGTCGACCTGACCGATCCGGCCGCCCTCGACCGCGACTGGCGCCGCGGAACAACGCTCGTGTGGGCCGAGACGCCCACGAACCCCGCCATGGCGATCGTCGACATCGCCGCGGTCGCCGAGGTGGCGCATCATCACGGCGCCCGCCTGGTGGTGGACAACACGTTCGCCACGCCGTACCTGCAGCAGCCCTTGGCCCTGGGGGCGGACGTCGTGGTCCACAGCGCCACCAAGTACCTGGGCGGCCACTCCGACGTGGTCGGCGGCTGCGTGGTCACCGACGACGCCGAGCTCGCCGACGGCATCGGTTTCGTGCAGAACGCCGCCGGCGCCGTGCCGTCGCCCTTCGACTGCTACCTGGTGCTGCGGGGCCTCAGGACCCTGGGTGTCCGCATGGACCGCCACTGCGACAACGCCCGCGCCGTCGTCGAGCTGCTGCAGGAGCACCCGGCCGTCGAGCGGGTGTTGTGGCCGGGGCTGCCGGGGCACCCCGGGGCGGACGTGGCGAAGCGACAGATGCGTGACGCCGGGGGCATGGTCTCGTTCGTCGTGCAGGGCGGCGAGGACGCGGCGGTGCGCCTGGTCGAACGCACGAGGCTGTTCATCCTGGCCGAGTCGCTGGGCGCGGTGGAATCGCTCATCGAGCATCCGGCCCGGATGACCCACGCGTCGGCAGCCGGATCGGCGCTGGCGGTCGATCCGGGGCTGGTCCGGCTGTCGGTCGGGATCGAGACCGCCGCCGACCTGGTGACCGACCTCCGCCAGGCCCTCGATTCCCTCTGATCGGCCACAGCCGGTGATCGTCACACCACGAGCGGTTCAGCTCGCCGACACCGACAGGACGGCACCGCGTCCTCCGGGGGGACTAGCGTCGTGGCGGGAGGGGGCCGGGGAATGAGCTTCTGTGCCCTCGTTCGTGAGACGAAGGTCGTGCGATGGGCGAAGTCTCCGGGATCATCCCTGATGCTCGAACCGCCGAGCGGGGCACGTCGATGCCTGTGCGCCTGCGCCTGGTGCGCAGGGCGCGTCGGATCGCCGTCGTGGGGCTCCTCGTCGCCGCGGGCTTGGGTGTCGCGGTCGGCTGGTGGGCGACCGCGTCGGGCTCGTTCGCCGTGGGGGTCGCGGCGATCGTGGGCCTCGCCGGGGTCGGCTGGGTTGTCGCGCAACGCAGCAGCCGGGCGCTGGAGGCGCTCTTCGGCCA
>JBOGHG010000334.1:0-4030 GCA_050744525.1 Acidimicrobiales bacterium
GCCGATCTCGAGATGACCTCGAACGGTCTGGGCGACGGCGACGTCGTCGCCCCCGAGCGCGCTCTCGGCGTCGTCGCGGGCCTCGGCGGTGCACCACAGCTCGGCCCCCTCGCGGGCGATCGTGTGCCCGCGGCCCCGTTCCGTGAGCTCGGACCACAGCGGCCGCCAGTCCTCCCGGCCCCGGACCGCGACCAGGGAGGAGACCAGGTCGTGCAGGTCGTCGGCCGTGGTCGGCAGCGGCACGATCTCGGAGTGCACCTGCTCGATCGCCTCGGGATCGAGCGCCCCGATCGAGCCCAGGTCGACCGCCAGCCCCCGCCGCAGGTGCACGGCGTTGGTGCGCCGGTTCTGAAACTCCTCGTCGTCGAGGAACGCATAGGGCCGGGCCGTGATGATCTCGTGCGCGAGCACCGACGGCTCGGTGGTGTCGGCGCAGTGGACCTGCACGTCACCGGACTCGATGCGTTCGAGCAGCGCCTGGAGCCCGTCGACGTCGAGCGCCTCGTGCAGCGTGTCGTCGATCGTCTGGCGCACGAGCACGTGGTCGGGGATCTCGATCGGGCCGGTGGCGTTGTCCTGACACGCCGCCGCCCCCGGGAAGACGGCGGCCATCAGGTCGTCGGACTCCATGCGCTGGATGGGGGGCGGGTTGCGCTTGCCGTTGCGGAATCGCAGCACCATCAGCGATCGGTTGAGGTTCCAGCGCCAGCGGGACTGGAACATCGGCGAGTCGAGGATGGCGTGCTCCAACGTGTCGCGCACCGTGCGGCTCGGCACGTACCGGGGCACCTCGTCGAGGGGGAAGCTGTGATGCGGCCCGAGCGACAGCACGATTGCGTCGTCGGTGGCCGCGGCCTGTAGCTCGAAGTTGAACGTGCGGCAGAACTTCTTGCGCAGCGCCAGCCCCAGCGCCCGGTTGATGCGCCCGCCGTAGGGCGAGTGGACAACCAGCTGCATGCCCCCCGTGTCGTCGAAGAAGCGCTCGAACACCAGGCACTCCTGGCTCGGCATGGCGCCGAGCACGGCGCGGCCCACCGCCAGGTAGTCGACGATCATGGTTGCGGCGTCGGCGCCGACCCCGGCGACATCGGCCAGCCACTGGCGTGCCCCGTCGGGGTCGCCGTTGGCCAGGTACTCGTCGACCCGGCGGCGCAGCTCGGAGACCTCCCGCGACAGCTCGACCGTGCGGGCGGGAGCCTCGCCCAGCCAGAACGGGATCGTGGGTGGCGTATCGCCTGCGTCTCGCACGCGCACGACGCCGGGCTCGACCCGGCGGATCTGCCACGAGTGGGTGCCGAGCAGGAAGATGTCGCCGGCCATGGACTCGACCGCCCAGTCCTCGTCGACGGTGCCGACGAAGGTGTCGTCGGGCTCGGCCACCACCCGGTAGTCGCCGGTCTCGGGGATGGCACCCCCCGAGGTGGCGGCGGCCAGCCGCGCGTTGCGCCTCCCACGGAGCTCGCCGTTGACCGTGTCCTGGTACAGGTAGGTGCCGCGCCTCCCACGTCCGGTCTCGATGCCGGCGGCGACGAGGTCGACCACCTCGTCGAACTGCGACCGGGTCAGCTCGGTGTAGGGAGCCGCTCGGCGCACCAGGTCGAACAGGTCGTCCGAACGCCACTCCTGCGCCGCCACCTCGGCCACGATCTGCTGAGCGACGATGTCGAGCGGCTGGCGCGCCGGGTGGATGGCATCGAGCCGGCCGGCCCGCACCGCCGCCATGAGGGCGCAGCACTCGACCAGCTCGTCTCGGGTCATCGGGAACAGTCGGCCCTTGGGGGTGCCGCCGCGGCTGTGGTTGGAGCGCCCGACCCGCTGGAGGAACGTGGCGATGCTCCGTGGCGACCCGATCTGGCACACGAGCTCGACCGGCCCGATGTCGATGCCGAGCTCGAGCGAGGCGGTGGCCACCAGCACCTTGAGATCACCGGCCCGCAGCCGGCTCTCGACCCGGTAGCGGCGTTCCTTGGAGAGGCTGCCGTGGTGGGCCGCGACCACGTCATCGCCCATTCGTTCGCCGAGCTGATGCGCGAGCCGCTCGGCCAGCCGGCGGGTGTTGACGAACACCAGCGTGGTGTGGTGGTCGCCCACCAGGGCGGCGATGCGGTCGAGCACGTCTCCCATCTGCTCGGCCGACGCCACCGCCTCCAGCTCGCCCTCCGGAAGCTCCAGGGCCAGGTCGAGGTCGCGCAGGTGACCCACGTCGACAACCGCCGGCAGGGGACGATCGCCGACCAGCAGGCGGCCGACCGTCTCGATGGGGCGCTGCGTGGCGGACAGCCCGATGCGCATCGGCCGCCGGTCACAGAGGGCCTCGAGGCGCTCGAGCGTGAGCGCCAGGTGTGAACCCCGCTTGTCGCGGGCGACGGCGTGGATCTCGTCGACGATGACCGTCTCGACCGTGCGCAGCGCCTCGCGCCCCCGGGCGCTGGTGACCAGCAGGTAGAGCGATTCCGGCGTGGTGACCACGAAGCTCGGCGGCCGGCGCACCATGAGGCTGCGCTGGGAGCTGGTGGTGTCGCCGGTGCGCACGGCGACGCGGATGTCGGGCGCGTCGAGGCCCAGCTCGGCGGCGACCGCCGCGATCTCGTCGAGCGGGCGATCGAGGTTCTCGGCGATGTCGACCGCCAGCGCCTTGAGCGGCGACACGTAGACCACCCTGGCGATGTCGGTGACGGGCTGCCCGGCCTCGTCGGCCCGGTACAGGGCGTTGATCGCCACCAGGAAGCCCGCGAGCGTCTTGCCCGAACCCGTAGGCGCGGCCACGAGCGTGTCGACCCCCGAGGCGATGAGCGGCCACCCCTGCGCCTGCGGCTCGGAGGGGCCCTCGGGGAAGCGGCGATCGAACCACGTGCGCACGGCCGGATGGAAGTCGGCGAAGCCGCGAGGCGCCGCCCTCGCCTCGGACTGCTCGGTCGCCGTCGCCGCGCTGGTCATCTCCAGTACCACGCTCCGATTCTGGCGCAGGGGTACGACAATTAACGACGGCGACCGTCAATCCCCTGGTCAGCGGGCGTCAGGCCATCTGGCGATCGTCGACGACGTCCAGGTTGTAGAAGGTCGCTGGTCCGTCGCTCAGCGCCATCATCTTCTGGGAGAACTCCTGGGTGACGGGCAGGTTGGAGTTCTCCATGGCCGACTCGTACGAGTCGAAGAAGGCGACCTGGAGGTAGCGACCGGCATCGTCGCGGTCGGCGCCGGTGATCACCCGACGAACCGTCGATTCGGAGCCGGCGGCGGTTTCCCATTCGTCCTCGAGCTTGCGCATCTCATCCAACTTCGACGTGCGGAACTCGATGATCTGCACGAAGGCCATGTCCTCGCCTCCTTCGTAGGGGGTGGGAGGAGGCTACGCCCCGGGGCCAGCATGGGGACATGGAGGCCACCTACGACCGGATCGGCCGCCTGTACCGACGGCACCGCAGGCCGGACCCTCGCATCGCCGCCCGCATCGACCGCGCCCTCGGCGACGCCGTGACGGTGGTCAACGTGGGCGCCGGCACGGGGTCGTACGAGCCTGGCGGTCGCCGCGTCATCGCCGTCGAGCCGTCGGGAGTGATGGTGGCCCAGCGGCCTGCGGGGGCGGCACCCGCCGTTCGGGCGGTGGCGGAGGCGCTGCCATTCATCGACGGGAGGTTCGACGCGGCCCTGGCGGTGCTCACGGTCCACCACTGGCATGATCGGGTCGCCGGGCTGCGGGAGATGCGCCGGGTCAGCCGTCGCCAGGTGGTCTTCTGCTTCGACGGGCTGATCAACCAGACGCAGTGGCTGGTTACCGACTACCTGCCCGAGATCCGTGACATGTACGAGCGGGCACCGGCGCCCGCATGGATCGCAGACGTGTTGGGCGGGATCGGCGTCCCCACCCGCGTCGAGGCCGTCCCGGTGCCGGCCGACTGCACCGACGGCTTCCAGAACGCCTACTGGCGGCGACCCGAGGCGTACCTGGACCCGGAGGTCCAGGCGTGCATCTCGTCGCTGGCGGTGCTCGACCGGGACATCGTCGACCGTGGCCTGGGGCGGCTGGCCG
>JBOGHG010000335.1:0-4000 GCA_050744525.1 Acidimicrobiales bacterium
CCCCCACGCCCGACACCCCTGAGGGCTGCGCAGGACCTCGTTCTCCTGCTCGAGCAGCCGCACCCGCCAGCGCAACTCCCGGTTCTCCGCCCGCTCGTCGCTGGTCGGGCCCGGGCGCACGCCCTCGTCATGGTCGGCCTGGGTCAGCCAGTTCGTCAGACACGAGTCCGAGATCCCGAAGTCCGCGGCGATGTCCTTGATCCGCACGCCCGGTTCGCGGTTGCGAGCCACGCGGATCACGTCCTCCCGGAACTCCCGAGGATATGGCCTCGGCATGATGCACATCCTTCCAGCGGCACCTCACGGCACCACAGATCAGATGTCACCGCACTGGCGGCAGTCCCGACCGTGGCATGGTCTGCATCCGCGTGCCCGGGCGCGTAGGGTCGACGGCGCGAGGGGAGATGACTGATGTCACGAGTTCGTTCTACGCGCCGTTCCGGAGCCGCGTCCGTCCTCGCGGTGGCGGCGATCGCCACCGCCGCGCTCGCCGGGCCCGCACAGGCGCAACAGACCGAGGGCCTGATCCCGGAGGGCCACTGGACCGACGAGCAGGTCACGGAGATGCTCGCTCTGATCGACGCCACCGAGCAGGCGCTGCCCGCGAAGTTCCCGGTGGAGGCCACCTACGAGGAACTGGAGGCGGCGCTCGGACCGATGGGGTACTTCGAGTTCGGGGTGCCGGCGCCGGGTGGCTACGACCACTGGATCAACGGCGGGTGGCTCGTCGACGAGCACCTCGTCAACCCGGAGTTCCCGGAGTCGCTCGTCTACCAGATCGGTGACGACGGGCTGTGGCATCTGGTATCGGCCATGTTCATGCTCAGCCCCGACATCGACCACGACGAGATTCCAGGGGACATCGCCTGGCTGCCCGGATGGCACGGGCATCCCGAGCTGTGCACGTGGCCCGACGGCACGTTCGCCGGCCTGACCGACCCGGAGAACCCCAGCTGCCCGCCGGGCAGCAGCCAGGCGTCCACCCCGCTGATGATGCACGTGTGGATCGTCGACAACGCGTGCAACCACCGGTTCGGCGGGATCGGGGTTGGAGGTCTCCACTGCGACGTCGACCACCACGACGACGGGATGGACGACGGCCACGACGACGGGATGGACGACGGCCACGACGACGGGATGGACGATGGCGCAGACAGGCCTGCGCCGCCCGCACGGCCGGCGCAGCCGGTCGTCGCCACACCCACCTTCACCGGGTGACGACGACCGTCCCGCCGCACAGGACACCAGGCTGCGCCAGAACGGCTGGGGCTCCTTCGGGGTTGCACTGCGCGAGTTCGAGGTCGAGGCGACGATGTCTCGTCTTGTGCTGTACGCCGACGAGCCGGTGTGGGCGGGCGTGGAGGAGTCCTTCCGCCGTTACTGGAGCGCAGCCGAGGCCCGTCGCGTCCGCGATGACGACGCCCACACCCGCATCGGAAACTTCGGTGTGGCCGAAGCGATGAGGGTGCAGCTGTACCTGACGGCCAACCTCATGCGGCGTCACCTCGGTACGAAGGCGATGTTCAGACCAAGCCCCCGAGCGCAGGCGGACCGACGGACCGACGGCCCGACATGAACGCGGAACCGCTCCCCGACTCGTAGGGCCGAAGCGGTGGCACGCCGTGCTGTGGTGGCGAGCGGTCAGGGCCGGAGGATGCGGCGCAGCAGCCGGGCGCGCCCCGGGTGCGCGCACTGGCGCACGTACCGGCGACCGAGGGTGTCGCGTCCCCGCCGGCGGCTCGCAGGTCACCCCCACGCCGACAGGATGCGGTCGAGCGCCCGCATCACCGGGCGTCGGTCTTGCCCGCGGCGGCTGCTCGGCGAGTCCGGCCGCCTCGGCGGCGATGTCGTCGTCGAGCTGGTCGACGCCCTGGCGGAGCGCGACGAGCTGGGGCTGCAGCCGGGCAAGGCGGCGGTGTCGAGACCGTCGACCTGGCCGTCGAGCCGGTCGAGCTCACGGCAAACGGCGTCGAGACGGGCCGCAGCTGCGGCGAGCCGCGGATCGGCGGGCGTGAGGTGGGTGAGGAGCGCCCAACGGCGAAGCACTCCCCGAGATTCGCACTCACGGTTGCCGGGCCAGTTCCGCGGCGTTCGAGGGACGCGCGAACCGTCGTTATCTCGCGTGGTCACACGGAGCCGCGGTCAGGGACGCGGGCGGGCCGGGCGAGACGGCTGATGTCCACACCAGCGGTAGCGACGATCGTGCGCACGAGCTCCAGTCGAGCTGCGGCCTCGAGCGTCGGCGCGTCGACGAGAACGGCCGTCAACCGCTCGATCTCGGCGATCGTGGCGTCATCCGTGATCCGTCCGTGTGCGTCGGACTTCGTGCGCGGAGCGGCGATGCCGATTTGGGCGACGACGTCGGCGCCCTGCCACGTGAGCGTCTGGATGAGCATCTGGCGGGCGAACGGTCCACCGGTGGTCCCTGCGGACATGACGGCCACGGGCTTGGCGTACAGCTCACCGGAGCCGACGATCCAGTCGAGGGCGTTCTTGATCGCCCCGGCGAGCGCACCCGCGTACTCCGGGGCGGCGATCAAGACCGCGTCCGATGTGCCGATGCGCTTGCGCCACGCGGTGACCACGGGACCGGGGTCGTCGAGGGCGGAGTTGAGGGGTGGGATCCTCACCAAGTCGGCGTAGTCGTCAAGCTCGACGTCACGCTGGGAGCGCATATACGAATGCGCCACATCGATCGCCGCCCGGTTCGCCGAGAAGGGCTGGATGCTTCCGCAAACGGTGAGCACCCGGACGTTCATCGGCCTACGGCAGAGTCAGGCGGCGACCAGGGCTTCGTCTCTGTCGGGCCGATACACTGCGACATCCTCGAGCAGCGACAAGCGGCCCCACCCCAGGCGATCACCGTCGAAGAGGTCGAGCAACACGACGCCGTCGTCGGTCACGAGCATCGCCTCGGCGGTCCGGCGCTCGCCACGTAGCGTGAACTCGATGACATCGCCTTGCTTCACGGTCTGATTGCCGTCACTCACGTCACTGCCCTCCGCATCACGTTCGTCAGAAACTTCAAGGCGAGTTGGCCGCGGAACATTCCGACATTCACCGCGGCGTTGTGGTGACTTTGGGCACGCCCGTTCACTGGCGATCTCCCCCGCCGTGACCGCCTACGGGGCCCGGATGGACCGAAGACGCCACTGCCGGCTTCGTCAAGACCCTCGGAGCCGTCGAGGCGCTGGCCGCGTGGGCCTGGTCCTGCCCGCCGCAGCCGACATCGCGCCCGTTCTGGTGCCGGTGGCTGCTGTCGGTGTGGGGTTGTTGATGGTTGGCGCTAGCACTCGGCGACCCTGACCGCCGGCTCTGGGCACCCCGACGCGCCGATACGTGCGGGTTTCATAGCCTCCACGAACCGTGCGGTTATGTGTGTTCGTGACTCGGTTCACCTAGGGGGAGCGCCGAGAAGGCGGAGGCTCGGAGCGACCTGAACTGACAACAATCCATGGTCAGCGTCACCGAGGGCCCGACCGCCAGGATTTCGGTTGCCGGGTGTATGGGAACCGGGGGCAGCGGCGTGGGAGGGGGATATGACGGCTACATCGGGGGCGCCGGTGCCGAGGGCAGGTACCGGCGAGGGGGACGCGGGGTTCGCGGTCTTCTACGAGCGCGAGCTGCCGGTCCAGGTGCGGCGGGCGGCGATGATGATCGGGAGCCCGGAGGTGGCGCACGACCTCGTGCACGACGCGTTCGTCGAGGTGTACCGGCGCTGGGGCGGGCTGCGCGCGCCCGGCCCCTACCTCGGCCGGGCGGTGCTGAACCGCTGCCGTGACCACGGCCGCCGGGCGTCGACCCGGGCGCGCAAGCTGCCGCTGCTGGTCGAGCGGGGCGAGCCCGAGGACGAGCCACTCTGGGACGCTCTGCAGCAGCTGCCCTTCAACCACCGCGCCGTCATCGTCCTGCGCTTCTACCACGACCTCACCGAGCAGGAGATCGCCCAGCTGATCGGGTGCCGCCCAGGCTCCGTCGGCCCCTGGATCCAGCGCGGTCT
>JBOGHG010000336.1:0-3997 GCA_050744525.1 Acidimicrobiales bacterium
TCGGCCACGCCGAACGCCTCGTCGGCGTCGCCGGCCGCCCCGCCCGCGGCGGGCGCTCGCTCACCCGACATCGTCCAGGCCGCTGCGTAGCGCGCGCACGAACGCCGCCGCCTCGTCGGGCCCCCCGCCGTCGAGCAGCCGCCGCACCAGCGCCGACCCGACGATCACCCCGTCGGCCACCGCCGCGACCTCGGCGGCGTGCTCGGGACTGGACACGCCTACACCCACCAGCACAGGTTTGTCGGTCACCGCCTTGAGCCGCGCCGCGATGTCCAGCGCGCTGCGCTGCAGCCGATCGCGCTCGCCCGTGACACCCAGCAGGCCCACGCCGTACACCCAACCGCGGCTCCGGGCGCAGATCCGCGTCAGACGTTCGTCGGAGGCGGTCGGCGCCGCCAGCAGGATCGTCTCCACGTCGTTGGCGTCCGCCGCCGCCGCCCACACCCCTACCTCTTCGAGGGGCAGGTCGGGCACGATCGCGCCCGCCACGCCGGCCGCCGCCAACGAGGACGCGAAGCGCTCGTGGCCGGAGCGGTGGACCGTGTTGTAGTAGGTCATCACCACCGCTGGGACCCCACCCGCGTCGAGCCGGCCCAGGGCGTCGACGATCGCCTGGGGCGTGGCGCCGGCGGTCAGCGCCCGTTCGGACGCGGCCTGGATGGTGGGCCCGTCCATGACGGGGTCGGAGAAGGGGATGCCGACCTCGATGGCGTCGGCACCGGCGTCGGCGACCGCCTCGACGACCCGTTCCCAGCCCGGCAGCCCGCCGGTCACGTAGGGGACCAACAGCTTGCGCCCGCCGCCGCGGCTGGCCCGCAGGCGTGACTCGAGCGCACCTGTGACCGCCACCCCGATCGTCACCCGCCGGGCCCCCCGGTGCCGCCGGCAGCGCCCATGAGCCGGGCGACCTGTTCGACGTCCTTGTCCCCGCGGCCCGACATGTTGACCAGCACGACCTTGCCGGCCAGCGTCTCTCGCTCCCGGCTCATCCAGGCCAGCGCGTGTGCCGATTCCAGG
The DNA here is from genome assembly GCA_050744525.1 of Acidimicrobiales bacterium. Taxonomy (GTDB): domain Bacteria; phylum Actinomycetota; class Acidimicrobiia; order Acidimicrobiales; family VFJN01; genus DASQUK01. Next base: position 1,018 of record JBOGHG010000336.1, read on the forward strand.
GCGGGGACGATGCCCTCGGTCCGCGCCAGCAGCGCGAACGCGTCGAGCACCTCGGCGTCGGTCACCGGGATGTAGCGGGCCCGGCCGATGGTGGCCAGGTACGCGTGCTCCGGGCCGACGCCCGGGTAGTCGAGCCCCGCGGACACCGACGCGGCCTCGAGCACCTGGCCCTCCTCGTCCTGGAGGAGCAGCGACTTGGATCCGTGGACCACGCCCGGTACCCCCCGGCCGACGGCGGCGCCACCGGCCGGCTCGGCGCCGACCAGCTCGACGCCGGGAAGGTCCACGAACGCGGAGAAGATGCCGATGGCGTTGGACCCGCCGCCGACGCAGGCCACCACGACGTCGGGATCTCGCCCCAGGAGCGCCCGAGCCTGGTCACGGGCCTCGTCGCCGATCACCCGCTGCAGCTCGCGGACCAGGAACGGATAGGGGTGGGGGCCCATGGCCGAGCCCAGGCAGTAGTGCGTCGACTCGACGGTGGCCACCCAGTCGCGGAGGGCCTCGTTGATGGCGTCCTTGAGGGTGCGGCTGCCCGACGACGCCGGCCGCACCTCGGCGCCCAGCAACCGCATGCGGAAGACGTTGAGGGCCTGGCGCTCCATGTCGACGTCGCCCATGTAGACCGTGCAGTCGAGCCCCAACAGAGCGGCCGCCGTGGCGGTCGCCACGCCGTGTTGGCCGGCCCCGGTCTCGGCCACCAGCCGGGCCTTGCCCATGCGCCGGGCCAGCAGCGCCTGGCCGAGCACGTTGTTGATCTTGTGGGACCCGGTGTGGTTGAGGTCCTCGCGCTTGAGTAGCACCCGCACGCCCAGTTCGGCCGAAAGGTTGGCGCACTCGGTGAGCAGCGACGGGCGGCCGGCATAGTCGCGCAGCAGGCGATCGAGCTCGCCGCGGAAGCCGGGGTCGGCCCAGGCCTCGCGAAAGGCTCGCTCCAGCTCCTGGCAGGCGGGGACCAGCGTCTCGGGGACGAAGAGGCCGCCGAAGTCGCCGAACCGCCCCCGGGTCCCGGGGTCGCCCATCAATGTCGTGCTCACCGGGCTCATGGGCGCTCGTCGACCATCCAGTCGAAGGGCCGGTCGAGGCGGTCCCCCTGGGGCAGCGCCTCCGGCGGTTCCGCGGCCTTCGCGGCGGTGACGAAGGCCCGCATCTTCCTGGCATCCTTGCGGCCGGGGGCCGACTCGACGCCGCTGGCGACGTCCACACCCCACGGCCGCGCCACCCGCACCGCGTCGGCCACGTTGGCCGGGGTGAGGCCGCCGGCGAGGATCACGCGGCGGTTGGAAGGAGCGCCCTCGGCCAGCGACCAGTCGAACACGTCGCCGGAGCCGGGCGTGGCCGAGTCGATGAGGATGGCGTCGGCCCCGTAGTCGTCGGAAGCCTCGAGCTCGGGATCACCGGCGGCGAAGGCCTTGATCACCAGCCGGACGCGCTGGCGGATCCAGTGCGAATCACCGGGCGTCTCGCGCCCGTGGAGCTGCACCGCCCGCAATCTCGTGTGATGGATGGTGTCGACCACTCGCTGACGCGACTCGTCCCGGAACACCCCCACGGTGACGATCTCGGTGGGCAACCGCTTGGCGATGTCCGCCGCCTTCTGCGGTGCGATCTGACGGGGCGACGGGGCGAAGATGAAGCCGACGGCATCCGCCCCCATGGCCACGGCCAGGAGCGCGTCCTCCTCGCTGGTGACGCCGCAGATCTTGACGAACACGCTGGCAGGCTAGCGAGCCGGCCTGGCGGCTCCGAGGCGAGAACTGGCCGGCCTGGCGGCTCCGAGGCGAGAGCTAGCCGGCGCTGGCCGTCCGCAGTGCGCGGACGGCACCGGCCGGGTCGCCGGAGGTCACCAGTGACTCCCCCACCAGGACGGCGTCGAACCCCGCCCTGGCCAGGACCGCGGCATCCCCCGGGCCCCGGATGCCGGACTCGGCCACCCGCACAACGTCCGCGCCGCGCTCGGACAGCGCCCGGGCCACCCGCACGGCCCGGGCGGGGTCGACCTCGAAGGTCACCAGGTCGCGCTGGTTGACACCCACCAGCATCGCCCCGACGGCCAGGGCCCGGTCGAGCTCGGCCTCGTCGTGCACCTCGACCAGCGCGTCGAGCCCCAGCTCCCCGGCGAGGGCGTGGAAGTCGCGCAGCTCGGTGTCGTCCAGGGCGGCGACGATGAGCAGCACGGCGTCGGCGCCCATGATCCGGGCGTCGCAGACGTCGGCCGCCGCGACCGTGAAGTCCTTGCGCAGCACCGGGACGGCGGCGGCCCGGCGGGCGTCACGCAGGTCGTCGGGCGAGCCACCGAAGAACTCCCGGTCGGTCAGGACAGAGAGGCAGGCAGCGCCACCGCGCTCGTAGCTACGGGCGAGCTCGGCGGGGTCGAGGCCGGCATCGAGGTCGCCCTTGGCGGGCGAACGCCGCTTGACCTCGGCGACAACGCCGAGACCGGCGGCCGAGCGGAGAGCGGCGGCGAACCCCCGGACCGGTGGCTGGGCGGTGGCCTCCCCGATCAGGCGGTCGAGGCGCCGCGTGTCGGCGCGCGCCGTCTCCCGGTGGGCGGCGACGATCCGATCGAGGTAGGTCGTCACCCGCTGGTCACCCACCGCACACCCGCTCACCACCGCTCACCCGGCGACGGCGTTGCCCTTGCGCTTGACGATCTCGACCCGGCGCAGGTCGGCCGGCCCGTCGAGCAGGCCGCCCAACGAGCCGACCACGTCGGCCATCGCCGGGCTGGACATGTGCGCGTTGAAGGCGGCCTCGTCGGCATACAGCTCCGTGAACCAGATGCCCGCCGGGTCGGCCGTGTCGGCATAGAGGACGTACTGCAGGGTCCCCGGCTCCGATTCGGCGGCGTCCACGAGACGGCCGAGAGCGGCCAGGGCCTCGTCGCGCTTGCCCTCGGCGGCGGTGAGCCTGACGATGTAGGCGACTTCCGGCATGAGGCGGAACCCTAGTGGCGGGCCGAACACGGTGAGGTCAGCCC
>JBOGHG010000337.1:0-3978 GCA_050744525.1 Acidimicrobiales bacterium
TGTTGAGGGCCTCGGCGACGTCGGAGACCTCGTCGCGGGTGTGCACCGCCACCGGGTCCACCTCGGGGACCTCGACGTCCTCGCCCAACGGCGTCTCCAGGATGTCGAGCACCGCCTCGGGCAGCCGGTGGTCGGCCATCGTCGTCGCCTGCCCGGTCAGCGACCGCAACGGCCGCGTGATCGACCGCGACACCAACCACGTGACGAGGATGGCGACACCGAGGGCCAGGGCTGCCAGCACCACGTACGTACGCTGCCTGGCCACTGCGTCCGCCTCGAGGTCGTCGGCCGTGCTCGTCAGCTCGTCCGTGACGCCCCTCCGGAACACCGTGTACCCGTAGGTCTCCGGGTCCTCACCGGCCGAGTAGCGGATCACGCCGTCGACGTTGGGCACGCCGGTGTCCAGCGCGTCCTCGACGACGTCTGGGAACAGCTGGACCTCCTCCGAATGCAGCAGCCCCCCCGCCAACAGCGAATAGTCGCCGGTGGCCTTGGTCTCGATGAGATCCTCGTTGGCCTGCAGCTGGCCGAGGCGGCCTGCCACCGCGGACACCTCCGCGGGCTGGTTGAGCTTGTTGTCACCGCCGATGGAGGCCAGCAGCAGATCCCTCGTCAGTTGGGCGATCAGGTCGGTCTGGCGCGAGCTGAGGTCGACCAGCTCGGCGCCGCGCCGCAAGTCGGGATTGTCGATCGCCAGCGCCACCCGCTTGTTGGCCTCGAAGAATGGGGCCATGAACGGTCCGTAGGCATCGAAGATCTCGATCGTCGGCTCGATGTTGGTGAGGCTTCGGGTGCCCTCGAAGGAGTCGATGCGGTTGCGGAGCTCGCCGATCCCGCTCAGGGCGTCGAGCGCCGGGCCGTACGCGGCCTCGACCTCGCCGCCGAGGCTCTGCACCTGTTCGCGGAAGTCGGCCGCGGTCTGGTCGGTGGCCGCCCGCGCCTGCGCGTTGTCCTCGACCGGCAGGGCGAACGCGTCCTGGGCGTCGAGCATGTACACGCCGGCGGCGTTGCGCTCGTCCTCGATGCGGCTGAGCAGGCTGGACGGACCGATCGACGCCTCGGCGAGGGACGTCTGCTCGCGCACGTCCCGCGCCTCGTCGGCCGACTGGTAGACCTCGAGCGCGGTCACGATGACCAACGCCACCAGGGGCACCGCCAGCGCCCCCAAGAGCTTCATGCGAATCGGAACCCGTCGCAAAACTTGATCTCCAGTCGAAGTCGGGATCGGGGAGGATCCGGGACGGCCGGTACGTTCAGCGCACGGTGGCGCGCGCCTGAGCCTTGGCCACAAGGCTCTCCAGCAGGGTGAGTAGGACCATCTTCACCGAGTCCTTGTTGCGAGCGTCGCACTCGACCAACGGCGTGTCGGGCGCGACGCCCAGGGCCTCGCTGATCTCGGGGATGGGGTAGCGGGGGGCGCCGTCGAAGACGTTGATGCCGATGACGAACGGGATCCCGTTGGCCTCGAAGTAGTCGACGCCCGGGAAGCTGTCGGTGATGCGCCGGGGGTCGACGAGCACGACGGCGCCCAGGGCGCCCAGGCAGATGTCGTCCCACATGAAGCCGAAGCGGTCCTGTCCGGGCGTGCCGAACAGGTACATGACCAGCGTGTCGTCGACGGTGATGCGACCGAAGTCCATGGCGACCGTGGTCGTGGTCTTGCCGCGGATCTGCGTCAGGTCGTCGATGCCAGTCGACGCGCTCGTCATGGCGGCCTCGGTGCGCAGGGGCTCGATCTCGGAGATCGCGCCCACGAAGGTGGTCTTGCCGACGCCGAAGCCTCCGGCGATCACGAACTTGACCGATGTGATGCGCGTGGCTGCGCTCTCGGCGGTGGTCTGCACTCGGAACCTCTCGGGGCAAGCGGGCTAGATAGCCCGGACTCGTTCGATCATCTTGGTGAGCATGGACAGTTCGATCTCGACCGGGTCGGTGTGATGGACGTCGAGCAGCCCGGCCGTGATGAGGTCGTCGGCCACGATCATCACGACGCCGACCACCAGGTTGAGGTGGGCGGCGACCTCGGCAACCGACTGGGCTCGGATGCACAGGTCGAGTAGGCGCTGCTGCTCCTCCGGCAGGTAGGGCGGGATCTGCTCGCTCCTGGTCTGGAGCAGGGTTTCCACTCGAAGGTCACGCCGCTGGGCGCGCGTACGACCCCCCGTCATGATGTACGGGCGCACCAGGTCGTGACCTTCGTTCATGCAACGACCCCCGCTTTGAGCTCGGCGACCAGGGCGGGGGTGAGGACCTGGCCGGCACGTTCGACGAGCAGCGTGGTCTGGTAGCCGACCAGGCCGATATCGCAGTTGCGAGTGGCCACCACGCCGAGGCAGCTTCCGTCGGAGATCGACGACACGAACAGGAAGCCCTGCCGCATCGCCACGATGATCTGCTCGAGACCGGCGAAGTCGAAGCAGCGCGACGCGCCGTGCCCCAGGCTCACGAAGCCCGAGATGATGGCCGCCAGTTGCTCGGCCGACGCCCGATCGAGCGAGCTCGAGGCCGCCATCAACAGGCCGTCCGAGGACACGGCCACGGCGTCGGTGACCCCGGCGGTCTGATCGACGAAGCTGTTGAGCAGCCAGTTGAAGTTGCGGGCCTCGTCGCTCAGGCTCATCGCCCCACCTCCGGCGTGCCTACGGCCCACCGCCGGTTCGCGGCGACGAGAGCACTGTGCTCGTGCTTCGCTCGCACTTCGTCCTCGCTCATGCAGTCTCCTCGGGATCCTCGGGGTGCCGCTTGGCCTCGTCGAGGCCCCGTTGCACGCCGGTGGTGAAGCTGGTCAGAAAGCTGTAGACATCCCTGGCCGAGCTGTCATCATGCCGCGCACCCGCCCCCGCGTGCCCGTTGCCGCTGTCGTCGCTGCGCGGGCGAGGAACAGCGGCGTGGCCAAATCCCGCGCCGGCGCCGTCACCCATCCGGGGATCTTCGACGTTCCGCCGTAGCGAGAGCGGCTCGCTGGTCGGTAGCTGAGCGCCGCGCACCCGGCGGGTCAGGCCGCTGGCGGTCCGCGCCGCGTCCGGGGGAGCGGACGGCGGGACACGCCGCCCTCCGCCGGGGCGGTTGGGCGGGCCCGGCAGAGGGGACGGTCCGGGTGGGCGCCGCCGCAGCCTTCCCGGCGCCCCGGGGTCGGGCGGGGTCCACGGGCCCTGCGGCGGCGATGCCGCCGGGCCGGCCGGCGGTGCGGTGGGCCGGACGCCTGGGCGCCGGGGTGGTGCCGGCGGGGCAACGCCCCGCCCTGCGCGATTCGTCGCGATGTGGCTCAGGCTGGCGAGCAGATCGCCGGCGGGCGCGGGTGCCGGCGGCCCCTCGGAGTCGGGTGTGCCACGCGAAGAGCGCTTGACCAGGCCGCTGGCCGTGCGGGCGGCCGGCGGGGGTGGCGGTGCGGCCATCGGTCCGGGCCCCGGAGCGTCACCCACGGGGAACAGCGCAGGCCGCGATCCCGCGCCGTTGCCGGCGGCGCCGTTGGACCCGGTGCCGATCCCCGCCACCTGGGCGCCGACCGGGCCGGGGAGCCCGGGCGGAGCGCCCGCCGACTGTGACACCCGCACCGGCGGCTGGTCTTCGACCGGGCTGTCGGTGGTGAGCAGGCCGGCGGGGAGTCTGACGGTGGCGGTGATCCCGTTGCCGGGCGAGTTGTCCAGGTGGACGGCGATGCCGTGGCGGGCGGCCAGGTTCCCGGCCACGTAGTGGCCCAGGTACTTCGAGGGGGCGATCGTGAACGACTCTTCGCCCGCCAGGCGACGGTTGGCGGCCTCGACGTCCGCCGGGGGCATGCCGAGGCCCGAGTCGATGACCGCGAGGGCGTAGCCGGACATCTCGTCCGCCCCGGCCCTGGACGGGCGGGAGCGGCCGCGGATCTCGACGGTCTGGTCGGGGGGCGAGAACACCAGGGCGTTCTCGATCAGCTCGGCCAGCAGGTGGGCCAGGTCGGCGGCGGCGGCGCCCACGATCGTGGCGGGTTCCACGCCCCGG
>JBOGHG010000338.1:0-3970 GCA_050744525.1 Acidimicrobiales bacterium
CTTAGCGCTGGGCCTCTTACCGGGAGATCGATGCGAGGAACCCATCGATCTCCTGCGCGGTGCGCAGCCTCAGGAAGTGCAGGTGGTCATACGCCGGGTCGCGCATGGCCGCGTCGTAGCGCGCGACGTAGCCGGGGTACTTGACCCATGTCCAGCTGATGATGTTCTTCTCGGGGTCCAGCCGGTAGAAGTTGGTCAAGGGCTCGCGGTTACCGTTCCACAGGCGCTCACGGGTGACGGCGCGGCGGACTGTGCGAAGGACGACCCGGCGCATCACGAGCCAGCGCCCCAGGTCCAGCCACACCACGGTGTCCGCCCGATCCCACACCAGATCGCGCACCGCCGAGTAGTTGCCGTCGACCACCCATCCCCGTGCCGTAAGCGCTTCACTCATCCGTTCACGGAAGTTGGCCCGGGAGAGCTCGGCCCAGCCGGGCTGGTGGAAGATCGCATCGAGCTCGACGAAGGGCACCTGCAGCGACGCGGCCAACTTCCGACCGACGGTCGTCTTTCCGCTGCCGGGTGGCCCGACCAACGAGACCCGTTGCATCTGTGCAGGCCGCCGCTGAACCGACTCGCGTCGTTGCATCTGGCCCGGTCAGCTCGCCGATGGGTGGACCGCGGGACGGTAGCCGTGGCTCAGCACATCGACGCCGGCCCGCGGGGTGAGCACGGTGGCGTCGCCTCGACCCGGGCGCTCGATGGGAGGGCCGTAGCCGCGAGGCGACCACGGCACCAGGCGGTCCCGTAGGACGAGCGCCGGCGCCGTTCCGCCGCCGTGGCGTGCCTCGTCGATCAGTACGAAGGCGCCGACGGGCAGGTCGGTCCAGGCGCGAGCGTGCCAGCGCTGGGCCTTGCCGTCGCGGCGGTCGGTGTGCAGGCGGCGGTCCATCGGGTCCACCTTGGGTCGCTCGCCGAACGCCGACTGCCACCCCTCGAGCCAGGCGTTGAAGTCGGCCCGGCGGCACAGGGCGCAGGGTCGGTGGCCTGCCGCCAGCGCCACCGCCTCGTCCCAGAAGAACAGCGGCGTCCAGCGGCCGGTCTGCCACTTCGGCGCCACCCAGCCCTTGTACTCGAGGACGCACGTGATCCATCGGCGCACCTGCCATTGCCGCACGATCTGCCGGTCGCGGTGCACGCATCCCCGATTGCCCATGAACATGCCCCGCTGGTCGATGGCAACGATCTCGCCCCACGGGTTCACCCGGTTCCGCTCCGGCACCCGCCCATCGTGGCGCGGCTGCCGGCACGATCGCTGCCGGGATGTTCCGCCCGGCGCCGGCCGAGGTTATGAGGAGCGTCGCAGGCGGGTAGACGACGGCCGCCGAGGAGGGAGGGTTCCTCATGACTTGGGTGATCGTTGTTGTAGCCGTCGTCGTGGTGATCGCACTGGCGGCCCTGGCACTGGGCTGGGGTCGTTCGGCAGCGCTGAAGCGGCGATTCGGGCCGGAGTACTACCGCTCCGTTGATGAGGAGGGCGGCCGCCGCGCCGCCGAGGCGTCGCTGCGTGACCGCGCCAAGCGACGGGACGAGTTGGAGATCCACGAGCTGTCGCACGAGGCCAGGTCGCAGTTCGCCGCCCGGTGGCGCGACGTGCAGTCCGGATTCGTCGATGACCCCAGCCGGGCCGTCGACGACGCGGACCGGCTCGTGCAAGAGGTGATGCGCGAGCGCGGCTATCCCGTAGACGAGTTCGATGAACGCCTCGAGATGGTCTCCGTCGATCATCCGGAGCTCGCCGAGAACTACCGGGTGGCGCACACCATTCACCGCCGGAGCAGCACCGATTCGGCGTCGCTCGACGATCTGCGCGAGGCGTTCCAGCGTTACCGCGCCCTGTCCACCGATCTGTTGGCCGACAGCGCCGACGTCGATCAAGACGCTCCTGCCGACGAGGACGCTTGGGACGACCGGACCGTGCGCGATGAGCGCGACGCGTCCCGAAAGCACGACGTCAGTTGAGAGGGAGGGCACTGTGACCATGAACGAGGCAGACCGAACTGGCGAGCGCGCGCCCGAGGATCGGGAGCTCGCGCCGGAACCGGAGCCTTCAGAGGATCCGGAGATGACGCGGGCACGGGCCGCGGACGACGACACCGTCTCGGACGGTGATCCGTCGGACACCGAGCCCGCCACCGCCGGGCCGTCGGTGGCGGAGCGATCGACCGCAACCCACACGACCGCCCCGGCGGATGTGGACGAGCCGTTGCTGGTCGACGCAACCGGGTATCAGGACCGCTGGTACGAGATCCAGACCGGGTTCGTCGACGAGCCCGGCCGCGCGGTTCAGAGTGCGGGCGAGCTGCTGACAGAGATGATGGACGATCTGACGCGCAGGCTCACCACCGAGCTCGGGGCGTTCGATGCGCGGCCGGGCGCTGGCGACGACGCGTCGACCGAGGACCTCCGGGTGACGTTCCAGCGCTACCGCTCGTTCTTCGATCGCCTCCTGACCGCCTGACGCTCGGGCCCGACGGGGCTGCTCGCACGACCTCAGGCCCGGCGATCGGAAGCATCTCGGGATGGGGCGGTCGTGGCAGCCAGCAGATGGCGGGCACGCCGGCCGAGGTCGCCGAGGTCGACGCGCCCGGCGTCGGCCGCGGCGACCAGGCGTTCGGCCAGGTCGAGCGCTTCATCAACGATGGGAGCTTGCGCCGCAGGGTCCTGGCCCATGTCGTGGAGGATCGTCCGCTCGGTCCGCGACGCGACGATCGGTCCGTCGATGCCCTCGACCCACACGTTGGTGCGCCGCCCGTCGCCCCGCTGATCTCCCCGCAGCGGTTCGAGGGCATAGATCTTGTCGGCGCGAGCGAACTTGCCGAATCCCAGGAACACCATGCGGCCCTCGAACGCCATGGTGCGATTATCCGCTCCCGGCGACCGAGTGGCGAGCGCGGGTTGGATCCGGACGCTAGACGGCCACGCCAAGCTCGTCGTCGGACGCGCCGACGGGTGACGGGGCCGAGCTCACCGCGCGGAGCCAGCGACCGGCGCGCGAACGCCGGCGGTCCCGGTCTCGCCGTCCCCTCACCACGACGTCGACCGCCTGCCGCATCGCCGCGCCCAGGACCTCGGGCTCGGTCACGCAGACGGCGTGCCCGCCATCAACCTCGATGACCGGGGTGCCGAGCGCACCCGCAGTCGCCCGCTGCCTATCGGGACCAACGGCGCGGTCGCGCAGCGTCACCACCGACGCGGCCGGTGTCCGCAGCTCGGCCAGCCACGGGCGGGCATCGAAGCCGGCGATGGCCCTCCCCGAACCGACGATGTCCGAGGGGTGGAGGCGCTTCATCTCGCCCGCCATCCACGGGCTCAGCTCGGCCAGCTCCCCCAGGAACCCGAGCCGGGTGCCCGCCACCTCAGCCATGCGGTCAGGCAGTCCCGAACGCACCAGCGGCCCGAGCACGTTCACGATCGTGCCCATGCCCCGGCGGACACCGGTGCGTGCCAGCTCGGCGGCGGTTGCGACCAGCACCAGGCCCCGCACGAGGTCGGGGTGGCGGCGTGCCAGGAGCAGTGCGATCGGGCCTCCCATCGAGTAACCGGCCACCACCGCGTTCCGCACGCCCAGCACACGCAGCAGCCCGGCCGCATCGTCGGCACAGTCCTCGAGGCTGAAGGGCTCGTGGGTGCGGATGCTGCGGCCGTGGCCACGGTGGTCCATCGCCACGACGTGGTACCGCCCGGCGAGTGCCGGGAACGTCCCCAGCCAGTTGAGGTCGGCCGATGCCAACCACCCGTGCAGCAACAGGACTGTCGGCGCACCATGCGGCCCTGCCTGGTAGCGGACGAACACATCACCCCGATCGGGCACGCGCACGAGCGTGCCCAGGGGCAGGAGCGGCGGGACCGGTTGGCGACTGAGGCTGTTGTCGCGCCGCGCGCGCCGCCAGAAGGCACTCGGTTCACGTCGTAGCCGCACAGCCATTGATGCAGAAACCTCGGGGTAGACCTCCGCCGTTAGACCATG
>JBOGHG010000339.1:0-3945 GCA_050744525.1 Acidimicrobiales bacterium
GGCAAGTCCCATCACCATCTCGACCCAGGTGGCGATGACGTCCTCTCGTTCGGCATCGACGGGCGCTTGACCGAGCAGTAGCTCGGCCGACGCGAACGCGACGAGCGCGCCGAGGGCCAAAGCGGCGCCGACCTCGGTCACCCCGGAGCGCGCGAGCAGCGCTGTGAACTCGTTGAAGGTCCCGCGCACCACTTGGTCGACTGCGCCCGTGAGTAGCTCGGGGCGTTGGCGAGCTTCGGAGACCAGGACACGCAGAAGCTCCTGCTCCTCCTCGAGCTCGAGGAAGACGTAGCGCGCCGCCAGCGTCAGCTCGGCCCTCGGGTCACCGAGTGGCGGGATCGCGCCGCGGATCTGGCGCACGGCCTCGAGGCGGGCGAGCTGGCGCTCCACGCCCGCGGCGAGCACCGCTTCCTTGTTTCGGAAGTGGTGGAACAGCCCGCCCGCACCGGGCGTGAGACCGGCCGATCGCTCGATCTCGGCCACCGACGTGGCACCGAAGCCGCGCTCGCCGAACAGCCGCATCGCCTCGTCGAGCAAGCGGTCACGCGTCGAAGTTGACGACATCGCCACAGCCTCAGTATACACTGAGGAACAGTCAGTGGATGGTGGGGTAGCTCGGATGACGATCCCACAGGGCAGGTTGCGGCGCACTGCTCCTCTCGCGGCGCTCTCCGCTCGCGCCGCGGGCGGGAGCGTCGTCGATGTCCTCCGCCGGCGGCTCAAGGGCGAGCGCGGAACGAGCATCGAGTTCCACATGCGAAACGCCGAGCGCTACGCCGATGTGCTGTCGCGCTCGAAGGGGCTGCTGATGAAGGTCGGGCAGATCGTGTCGTTCGTCGACATCACCGCCGCGCTCGACAAGACCTACGGCTCGGCATACCAAGCTGCCCTCGCCTCGCTGCAGTCCGACGCCGAACCCATGGACCTCGTGCTCGTGGCCGCCGTCATCGAGAGCGAGCTCGGGCGTGGCCCCGAGGAGCTCTTCGCCGAGTTCTCCCCCCACCCGATCGCGGCGGCGTCGATCGGGCAGGTCCACGCCGCTCGTCTGCACCACGGCACCGAGGTAGCAGTGAAGGTCCAGTACCCCGGGGTCGCCGACGCCATCGGCGACGACCTGGCGAACACCGAGCTGCTGTTCACGTTCGTGAAGATCGCCAAGGGCATCGTCCCGCAGTTCCGGAACTTCGACCTTGACGCGCTCGTCGACGAACTCTCCGAGCGGATCAACGAGGAGCTCGACTACGCCACTGAGCTAGCGAATCAGCACGAGTTCGCCGAGCACTACCGGGGCCACCCGTTCATCCGTGTTCCTGAGGTATTCCCCGAACTGTCGAGCCCTCGAGTGCTCACGATGGAGATGGTCCACGCACGACGATGGAGCGAGACCGCCGACGCCGACCAGGCGCTGCGCGACCGCTGGGGCGAGATCGTCAACCGCTTCTTCTTCGGGAGCATGGCCCGCTTCGGCATGTTCAACGCCGACCCGCACCCCGGAAACTACCTGTTCCACGACGACGGAACCGTCACGTTTCTCGACTTCGGGTGCGTGAAGCGCATGACCCCCGCCGTCCAGCGCGGTTGCTGGGACCAGATCGCCGCCGCGCTCGACAACGACGCCGAGCGCCTGCTTCAGGTCTTCACCGAGCACGGCTTCACCCGCGCTGCCGATGATGTTCCGGCCGACAAGGTGCTGGCGTGGTTCCGGCAGAACTTCGCCGCGCTTCTCCAGCCCGAGCCGTTCACGTTCACCCCGGAGTTCGTCGCAGAGCTCCTTGGTCACATGGCGACGATGGACAAGGACGTGATGCGCCACATGACCGTGCCGAAGGACTTCGTGTTCACCAATCGCCTCTTCGTCGGGCTGTACTCGGTGCTCGCTGCCTTGCGGGCGACGGCGGACTGGCGCGCCATGTTCGACGAGGACCTGACGGGTGTTCCGACCACCGAGCTCGGTCGCCTCGACGCCGACTTCTTCGCCGCCAAGGACCGCGCGTGACGACCCTCCTGCGGACCGCCACGTCGCATGCGGCGGTGACAGCGATCCTGCGCGGGCCCGGGTGGAGCAGCGACCAGCGCAACGCGACACAGGTGCCCGAGGTCGCCGGTGAGGCGCTGTCGAAGGTGCTCCTGTTCATGGACGCGCCTGACCACACCCGGTTGCGCGGGCTGATCAGCAAGGCGTTCACCCCGCGCTCCATCGAGCAACTCCGCCCGCGCATCGTCGAGCTGACTGAGGAGCTGCTCGCACCGTTGCGAAAGGCCGGCCGCTTCGACGTCATCAACGACTTCGCGTTCCCGCTTCCCGTGACCGTGATCTGCGAGCTTCTCGGCGTTCCCGCCTCGGACCGCAAGCTGTTCCGGAGCCTCACGCGTGACATGGCGGCCGTCATCGATCTCGACGCGACCCCCGAGGAGTTCGGTCGCGCCGCCGGCGCCGCGCTCACGTTCGCGGCGTACGTCGTGCCACTATTCGAGCAGCGTCGGCGCGAACCCGCAGCCGACCTCATCAGCGCGCTGGTCGCGGCCGAGGACGCGGGCGACCGGCTCGACGCCGCCGAGCTGGTGACCACGGTCATCGTGCTGCTGGTCGCCGGCCACGAGACGACGATGAACCTCATTGGCAACGGCCTGCTCGCGCTCCTGCGCCATCCCGATCAGCTCGACCGGCTGCGCGCCCGTCCCGACCTTATGGCCTTCGCTGTGGAGGAGCTGCTGCGCTACGACTCGCCCGTGCGGCGGGTCGTCCGCATCGCGTTGGACGACGCCGTCATCGACGGTCAGCACGTGCGAGCAGGCGAGCAGGTCATCGCGATGCTCGACGCCGCCAACCACGACCCCACGGTCTTCGCAGCACCCGACACCCTCGACATCACCCGCGACGCCCGCGGGCACCTGGCCTTCGCCGGCGGCGCTCACTACTGCCTTGGCGCCGCGCTCGCCCGGGCCGAGGCTCAGATCGCACTCTCTGCGCTCATCGCGCTGCCCGATCTCGAGCTCGCCGTCGAGGAGCCACCGTGGCGACCACTCGAGACGCTCCACGCGCTCGAAGCGCTCCCCATCGGATTCAAGCCCGCACGCGACACGATCGAGCATGGCTGACCGGCAGCTTCTCGATCAGCACGGTCGGAGCGTCGATCGTGTCAACTGCTGCCTCACGCGAGCGCGACAGATCAGACGGTTCGGAGCCGGTTCGTCGTCGTCCCAAAGAGCCTCAAAGCGAGGCTCGTTCGCAGTCCGTCCGCGCGCCAGATCTGCCTGATCTCGATCTCGCGCCGCGGCGTTCTGCGCCGACGATCTGAGGTGCGGCGCGCACACGGTTCGGGCAATGTGCGCTGCCACGTAGCCCTGGAGGCGCGAGGTGCCGTCGCGGATCCAACCGGGTGGTGGCCCACGGAGGTGCTCATGTCCGTGGTCATCGGCCTCCACCCGGACACAGCGACCACACCGCGGTGGCGGTCGATCGCAGCGAACTTCGTCCCGGCCCGGCGTGACGTGGCCGGGCGGTCACCGGGCGGGTTCGAACCGGAGTGGCAGGTGGCTCGGCCCGCTGATGGCGGTGCCCTCTCGCCAGGAGGCCTGCCCTCCGAGCCGGATGTCGCGGAGCCGGCCGGGCAGGATGCGGAGGGCCTCCTCCATCTCGGCGCGAGCCAGGTTCGCACCCAGGCAGTAGTGCGGGCCACCACCGAAGGTGAGGTGGGGGACCCGGTCGCCGGTGATGTCGAACGTCCCGGCCTCGTCGTACGCAGTCTCGTCCCGATTGGCCGACGCCGTGCTGAGGAACACCAGGGTGCCGGCAGGGATGGCCCAGCCACCGATCTCGAGGTCCTGCGTCGCGATCCGGGGAACCCCGACGACCGCGCCGGCGAGGCGCATGACCTCGTCGACGGACCGGGCTGCCAGGTCGGGCTCGGCGGCGAGCCGGTTCCACTGGTCCGGGTGATGGCA
>JBOGHG010000340.1:0-3928 GCA_050744525.1 Acidimicrobiales bacterium
GAGAAGCCGGTCGGCGCCACCTGGAGGACCCAGCGGTCGTTCTCGATGGCGCGCATGCGAGAGGTGGCGACCTGCTGCGTCTGCACCAGCGTGCCGGTGAACGACGAGCCGTTGGTGGGGTTGATGACGATCTCGGCGCCGTTGTCGACGCCCTCCCGGACCCGGTCGCCGAAGAAGATCTCCCAGGAGATCGCGACCGAGAGCCGTCCGGCCGGGGTGTCGAGCTCCGCAGGATGGTCGCCGACGATGGCATCGCGGCTCGACAGGTCGTCGCCCGCGAACCGTTCGACCAGGGATCGCAGGGGCACGTACTCGCCGAACGGGACGCGGTGCACCTTGTCGTACCGGTCGAGGATCTCGCCGTCGGAGTCGTAGGCCACCGCGGCGTTGCGGAAGTGATCGGGACCGGCGTCCTCGACCACGCCCACGACGAGCGGGGCGTCGAGACGGCGAGCCAGCTCACGCAGTTCCCGGCCTTCGCGCGTCTCCGCCACCGGGTCGTCGACATCGACCACGTCCTCTGGCCAGACGACCAGGTCGACCGGCGTCTCGATGTCGGCGCTGGCGGTCAGGTGACGCTCGAACACCGCCCGTTCGTCGGTGTCGGACGCCCGGGTGCCCTGGGGACCGCCGCCCTGCACCAGCGCCACCCCCAGGGTCCCGACCTGCTCGCCGCGGGGGCCGGCGACACCGCCGAGGACGATGCCGAGCGCCACGGCCATGCCCACCCCGGCTGCGACCCAGCGACGGTTCACCACCGCCGCCAGGGCCAGCCCCAGGATCACGGTCACCTCGACCAGCAGCAGCGCCCCACCGATCCGCAGGACCGGCGCCAGCGGTCCCGCCACCTGCCCGACCGCGAGGCTCGACAGCGGCACCCCGCCGAACGGCCAGGACCAGCGCAGGAGCTCGGTCAGGGCTATGGCCCCCGGCAGCGCCAGCCACCGCCCCGGGGCCGCCCCCGGTACGACGGCGGCCGCCACCCCCAGCAACGCCGCGTAGAAGGCGGCGGCGACGACGTAGCCCGGGGCGGTCATTTCGATCATCCAGGCCAGCGAGGGAACGTACAGCCCCAGCCCGACCAGCAGCCCCCGCCGGAACCGGGTCCACCGGTCGGCGTCGGCGATGAGCCGGTCGAGCCCGACAAGTCCGACGAACGCCAGCGGCCACCAACCCCACGGCGGCAGCGCGAAGGCGGTGACGACACCGGTGGCGACGGCGGCGACCGCGGGAAGTCGCTCACGGCGGAAGACGGCCTGGACGAAGCGGGCCATGGCAGGGCGATGATCGCGCGCCCCGGATACATTTCGGGAACTGGAGCCGTCCCCCTGTCCATCGAGTCCGAGCCCCCACCACGCTCCCCGCGGGTTCCCGCCTGGCCCGCGCCGCCGCGGTCGGCCTCGTGGCGGGGTTCTGTCGGGGTTGTTCGGCGTCGGCGGTAGTGGCGTCGCGGATGCTGTGGCCGCTGGTGCGGCCGACGGAGGTCGCCGTCAGCCCTCGACCAGGCGGAAGTGGGCGACGATCCGTTGGGCCGCGGATCCCTTGGGGTGGCAGGCGAAGAGCGTGGCCGTCGGTTCCGGTGTCTGTTCGACGATGTGCATGGCGTCGGGCGCCACGATCTCGGTGCCGGTCAGTTCGTAGGCCCAGCGACCGCCGTCGGTGAGGGTGAACACCAGTGGGTCGCCCGGCCGCAACAGGTCGAGGTCGCGGAACGGCTGCGTGTGCGTGACCCGGTGACCGGCCACGACGACGTTGCCGATCTCGCCGGGCATGGCCGTACCCGGCCAATGGCTGGGACCGCGGTCGATGGCGGTGAGGGTGACACCCTCGTGCAGGTCCTGCTGCACCCCGATGCTGGGCAACGCCAGCGTGCCGTGGACCACGTCCGGCGTCGGCGCGTACTCGTCGGCGGGCGCGGCCTCCGGGTTCGGCAACGTGGTCGGGGGGAGGGTCGTGGACGGGGTGACCGTCGACGGGGGTGTGCCGGCTACGCCGGCTTTGGCGGTGGTCGTGGCGGCGGCCGTTGATCGAGACGCACGCGTCTCCTCGTCATCGGTGACCGCCCAGCCGCCGGTGACGCCGGCGCCGACCAACAGCAGCGCGACGGCGGCGAGCAGGAAGCGTGGGGGTCGCCGGCCCGACGCCGTCACGGGATCGGGGATCGGGTTGGAGCGTCGGGGGTCCGGCGCCATAGCGTGGTTGTACCACCGCAGCGATCCGATTGCGTAGGGCCACCGAAGACGGTCGAGCCCCCCGATCCCTACCGTCCGAGGATGGCCAGGACTCACCCCGGCACGGGCACCACACCGGCGGACCGATTGGCGGCCTCTGCCCGCCAACGAAACGGTTCGTAGCCGTCCCCCTCCCCACCGTTGCGACGGCTACTGTCACCCGGCGTGGCGCCCGTCCTCCTCGGGCGGTCGGGTGAGCTGTCCGCCCTCACCGATGCCGTCCAGGCCGTGGCGGCGGGCACGGGGTGCTTCGTCCACATCACCGGCGAGGCCGGGATCGGGAAGTCGAGCCTGCTCGCCGTGGGCGTACACGAGCTCGACCGACTGGGCGTGACGCAGCGCCGCTACACGGTCGACGAGACGGATCGGCGCCGGCGCCTGGCGCTGGTCCGCGCCCTGCTGCCGGAGCTCGACCGCCACCCCGATCCGGACCCGGTCGGTGCCGCGGTGGCGGCGGCCGAGCGACTGGCTGCCGCCGGGCCCCTGGCGCTCGTCGCCGATGACGTCCACTGGGCCGACGACGAGAGCCTGGACGGGCTGCGGGCCCTCGCCATCCGGGCCGGAACCCTCGGGATCCTGCTCCTGACCGCCGCCCGCCCGCACCCCACCTCCGTGGGCCTTCGGCGCCTCGAGGAGGTGACGGCCCGGGAAGGCGTGGGCCTGGCGCCGTCGGCGCTGGCGCCGAGCGACCTCGCTGCCCTCGTCACATCCCGGTTCGGATCGGCTCCGGGTGCCGACCTCGCCTCGTTGCTCGCGGGCACCGGCGGCAATCCGTTCCTGGCGGTCGAGCTCCTGGCCGGCCTGGCGGACGAAGGCCGCGTCGTCGTACGCGACGGCGCCCTCGAGCTGGACCGGGGCGCCGACATGCCCGAGGACCTGGGCACCCGCCTGGCCCGGCGGACACTGTTCGCAGTTCCCGACGCCGAGTTGTTGCTGCGGGCGGCGGCCGTCCTGCCCGGTGGCTTCGGTGTCGAGGAGCTGGCGGCATTGCTCGACCAACCGCTCGCCGGCGTGCTGGCGACCACGCTGGCGGCCGTCGACGCCGGGGTGCTCGCGGACAACGGTGTGGCGCTGGCGTTCCGGCACGACCTGCTGAGGCGGGCCGTGCTCGACGCGACCCCGGTGTCGATCGTGCGCAGCCTCCATCGCTGGGCGGCCGACGTGTTGACCCAGCGGGGCGCCGACCCGGAGAGGATCACCGCATGCCTGCTGGCCGGATCCGACCCCAGCAACCCCGCAGACAACGAGCGTCTGGTCACGGTCGCCCGCGCGATGATCGACCGCAATCCCGGGGCGGCGGCGGACCTGCTGGCACTGGCCCTGGAGGGGACGTCCCCCGGTGACCAACGCTCGACCGCGCTGGCGCTGGAGCTCGGCTGGGCCCTCGTCGCCGCCGGGCGGGCCACCGAGGTCCCGGCCCTGGTGGACGAGCGGCTCGGGAACCTGCCCGGCCCTCGGCCGGTCGAGCTGCTCCGCCTGGTGGGCATCGCTCTCAGCCTGGCCGGGCGCGTCGACGAGGTGATGGAGCGCTACGCGAGCATGGACGTCGAGCGCCTGGCGGCGAGCTTCGATCCCGACAACCCCGACGTGGTCGATGCCGCGGCCGAGATGGCGTTGCTGTGGGTCCACGGCGCTCGCTTCTCCGAGGCTGCCGGGCTCGTCGACTGGGTGGAGGCGTCGGGAACCCCGTCGTCGCC
>JBOGHG010000341.1:0-3915 GCA_050744525.1 Acidimicrobiales bacterium
AACAGCTGACCGTCGAGCAGGCCGCCCTGCTCGCCGGCCTCATCCGTGCTCCCGCCGCGCTCGATCCCCGGGCCGATCCCGCTTCGGCCGCCATCCGGCGCAACCAGGTCCTCCGGTCCATGGCATCCGTGCGGGCCATCGCGCCGGACACCGCCGCCCAGGCGGCGGCCAAGCCGGTCGAGGTGCTCCCCGCCAGGCCGGCAGACGCCACGCACCGCTTCGTGGTGGAGGCGGTGAAGCGCGAGTTCCTGGCCAACGGAGCGTTCGGCCCCACGGAAGCCGAGCGGCGTCGGCTCCTCCTCACCGGAGGGCTGGAGATCCGCACGACGATCAATCCCGGCCTTCAGAAGGCCGCTCGCACCGCCCTCGGCTCCGTCTCCGACCGTCTCGGCTCGGCGCTGGTCGCCATCGACCCCCGCTCAGGCGCCATCCGTGCCGTGCACAATGGCGGGGAGGCGGCGTCCCACCAGTTCGACGTCGCCATGCAGGGCCGCCGGCCGCCGGGAAGCACGTTCAAGCCCCTGGCCGCGGCGGCGGCCCTGGAGGCAGGGATGCCGCAAACCCAGTACCTCGTGGGCGACGGGCCCATCGAGCTGGACTACCGGGGCGCACCGCAGCCGTGGCGGGTGGACAACTTCGACGGTGACCAGCACGGCCCCGTGGCGCTCGGCGACGCCGTTGTCTACAGCGTCAACACCGCCTTCGCCCAGATCGGCGTGGCCGTCGGTCCCGGGAAGATCGCCGACGTCGCCCGTCGGCTCGGTATCGACGTAGAGCGGGCCATGGGACCGGCTGAGAGCCGGGGACCGGCTGTCGCTCTCGGGGGGCTCAGCAACGGCGTGTCGCCCGTCGAGCTGGCGTCCGCCTACGGGGCCTTTGCCGCCGGGGGTGCCCACACTCCTCCGTATCTCATCGACGAGGTCGTGGACCGCAGCGGGCGGCAGCTCTACAAGGCGCACCCGACGCTCCGACCGGTGCTGGAGGAGCCGGTCAACGGCATTCTCGTCGACATACTCCAGGACGCGGTGGCGGAAGGCACAGGGTCGGCGGCGGCGTTGCCGGACTGGGAGCCTCTGGGCAAGACCGGTACCAGCGAAAAGGGGGCGGACGCCTGGTTCGTGGGCGCCACGCCGGTGCTGTCGGCGGCGGTCTGGGTTGGGCACCCCGAGAGCACCGAGCCGGTGCGGGGCCTGACCGGCGGTGCGGTGGCGGCGCCTGCGTGGGAGAAGTTCATGACGGCCGCCCTGCGAGGCGCGAAGCCGGTCACGTTCCCTCCCCGATCGGTTGACCGACCGGCCACCCGACCGCTCGATCTGCCGGTGGCGCGGGCGTGCACCTCGGCCTGCGCCGAGCTGACCAACGGGTAGACGGTCGGCCCGCGGTCCCGAGGTGGTGGTCACTCGTAGTGTGCGGTCAATACTAACTAGTATATACTGGTCGGTATGCAGGAGACACAGACCGACGCCGTCGGGGAGCTCGATCGTTCGATCGTCGTGGAGTTCCCGCTGCGAGGCGAGTGGACCGTCGAGCGGACGCCGGCGGATCGCGACGGCCGTTGGCGGCCTGTTCACAACGGCATCCCCGAACGACTGGAGCGGGTACGGTCCGCAGGGACGGGCCGGTGAGGTCATCGCGCCGCCCGAGGGGGCAGAATGAAGGCATGAGCGAGCTCGACCTCGACGTCGACCAGCGATCGGTCCCGACGACCGACGACGGCGACCACGAGCGGTTCGCCCACTGGGTGTCGCCGGCCAGCGCGGTGACGGAGGCCCTCGTCACGGGCACTGCGGTCGTCGCCCTCTGTGGGAAGGTGTGGACGCCGACTCGAGACCCGAAGCCCTACCCGGTCTGTCCCACATGCGACGAGATTCGCCGGACACGCTTCCCATCATCATCCGAGACCTGAGCCACCTGTGGCCGCACCCTGAGCGAGTGCCTGCTCACGTTTCGTGAGCCGGTCGGCAGGGAATCAGGAGAGCATGACGGTGGATTCGCTTCTCTGGTTTGTCCTTGCCCTCGCCTTCATCGGGCTGATCGTGGGAGCCGTGGCCCGGCTGCTGGTGCCGGGCCCGACGCCGATCGGGATCCTGGCCACGATCGGCGCCGGGATTGCCGGTGCCTTCATCGGGGGGTTCGTCGGCCGGCTGCTGTTCGGGTCGAACCTGACCAACGGGTGGTCCTTCCTGCTGTCGGTACTGGCGGCGGCGGGCGTCGTGTGGCTGGTGAGCGGAAGGCGCACGACGTACCGCTACGGGCGCGAGCCGGACGCCGTGGTCTACGACAGCCGGTACGACGACCGCGTGATCGTCGAAGACGACCGGTCGTACCGGCCCCTCGCCCGTCGCCGCCGGTTCTTCTGAGGGAGCATCGCCGGACGCACGGCGGCCCGGCGGGGTAGCGGCGCGACCACCGCCATGGCCGGGGTCTTGACCACGGGACGGCAGGGAGTAACCTACAACCATATGGTTGTATGTTACGAGAGAACGGAGAACACGCAGCGCACCGATCGGCTGTTCCACGCCCTCGCCGACGCCACCCGGCGCGACATCGTCACCCAGACGTTGGGGTGCGACCGCTCCGTGTCGGAGCTCGCCCGCCTCTATCCGATGAGCTTTGCCGCGGTGCAGAAGCACGTCGCCGTGCTGGCCGACGCCGGCCTGGTCTCCAAGCACCGGCGGGGCCGCGAGCAGCTGGTGCGGGGCGAAGTCGGACGCATGCGTGACGTGCACCGCCTCCTCGACCAGTTGGAGGCCGCGTGGCGGGATCGACTCGACCGCTTCGGCGCCGTGCTCGCCGACGACCTCGGTGACGGTGTCACCGCCGAACCCCCGGCCCCACTCGACCCCCGACCACGGAGGAAGCAGCCATGACCGTCACCGCCATCGACAAGGATCCGACGACCTGCACCATGCGCATCACCGCCGAGTACCACGCCCCGGTGGAGCGGGTCTGGCAGCTGTGGTCCGATCCCCGCCTGCTCGAGCGGTGGTGGGGCCCGCCGACGTACCCGGCCACGGTCGACGAATACGACCTGACCCCGGGCGGGCGGGTCACCTATCACATGACCGGACCCGGCGGCGACCAGGCGCGTGGCTGGTGGAAGGTGCTCGTGGTCGAACCGCCGCACCGCCTGGAGATCGAGGACGGCTTCGCCGACGCCGACGGGGCACCGAACCCGAACCTGCCGACCACGCACACGCGTGTCGAGATCACGGCCGTCGGCGGCGGCACCCGGATGTTGATCACGACGACGTTCCCGTCGCCCGAGGCCATGGAGCAGCTTGTCGCCATGGGCATGGAGGAGGGCATGGCCCAGGCGCTCGGCCAGATCGACGCCATCCTGGCCGAGCTCGGCGCGACGGCGTAAAGGAGCACCGGAGGTCTGGTGACCGGTTCGAACTGACCGGTCACCAGACCCGGACGTCGATCAGGCCAGGTCGAAGCGATCGAGGTTCATGACCTTGTCCCAGGCGGCGACGAAGTCACGCACGAACTTCTCCTTCGAGTCGTCCAGGGCGTAGGCCTCGGAGAGGGCCCGGAGCACGGAGTTCGAGCCGAAGACCAGGTCGGCGGCGGTGGCGGTCCACTTGACGTCGCCGGTGACCCGGTCGCGACCCTCGTACACGTTCTCGGCCGTCGAGACCTTCCACTCCGTGCCCATGTCGAGCACGTTCACGAAGAAGTCGTTGGTCAACGTCCCCGGCCGGTCCGTGAAGACGCCGTGGGGGGCGCCCCCGAAGTTGGCGCCCAGGGCCCGCATGCCACCGACGAGGACGGTCATCTCGGGGGCGCTCAGGTTCAGCATGTAGGCCTTGTCGACCAGCAGCGCCTCCGGCGGAAGCTTGTCTCCGGTCCGGAGGTAGTTGCGGAACCCGTCGGCGGTCGGTTCGAGCACGGCGAACGACTCGACGTCGG
>JBOGHG010000342.1:0-3890 GCA_050744525.1 Acidimicrobiales bacterium
TGGTCTCCAGCTCGGTGATGAAGTCGAGCTGGCGGCCCAGCAGGTTCTGGTTGCGGCGACCCAGGTTCACGAACGAGTCGGCGATGTTGCGCCGCAGCACCGCCTGTTCGACCGCCAGATCCAACGCGGAGTCCTGCACCGTGTTGAGGGCCTCGGCGACGTCGGAGACCTCGTCGCGGGTCTGCACCGCCACCGGGTCCACCTCGGGGACCTCGACGTCCTCGCCCAACGGCGTCTCCAGGATGTCGAGCACCGCCTCGGGCAGCCGATGATCGGCCATCGTCGTCGCCTGCCCGGTCAGCGACCGCAACGGCCGCGTGATCGACCGCGACACCAGCCACGTGACGGCCACGGCGACGGCCACGGCCACGGCCGCCAGCACGATGAACCACAGCCGCGTCCGCTCGGCAGCGGCGTTGAGGTCGTCGGCGCGGTCGAGCAGGACGTCCTCGACGCGGTGGCGGAACCCGTACCAGGCCGTGTCCTGATCGACGTCGACCGTCTCGAGAATGGCCTCGAGGGGAACCGGACCGGCCTCGTCGATCGTCTTCTGCACCAGCGGAATGAACCCCGTGGCGTCGTTTTCTTCCTTCAGCCGGCGGGCCGGCGGACCGTAGACGCCCGCGCCCAGCGACTGGGCCTGCGCGTCGTTGTCCAGCACCTGGCTGAAGAGCCCCGAAGCCTCGGCGAGCTCCGGCGGCGTGTCGAGCAGGGAGTTCCCGGTCACGCCGGGCAACAGCAGCGATCGGATGGTGCGGGCGATCATGTCGGTCTGGCGGGACGCGAGGTCGGTGAGCTCGACGCCGCGCCGCAGGACCGGGTCGTCGATGGCGAGTGCCACCTGGGTGTTGGCTTCGAACAGCGCGGCGACCATCTCTGTGTACCCCAGGAAGTTCGGGTCGGAGGTGCCGGTGTTGGAGGGGCTTCGTTCACCCTCGTACGTTTCGACCTGCCGGCGCAGCTCGGTGAGCCCGTCGAGCGCCTCCAGCGCCGAGGCGTACGTCTCTTGCACCTCCGCGCCCTTGCGCTCGATGTCGGCCCGGAAGCTGGCGATCGCCCCGTCGGTCGCCAGCTTGGCCTCGTCGAAGTTCTCGATCGGCAGCTGGACGGCCCCCTCGAAGCCGAGCAACCACAGGCTGGCGTAGTTGCGCTCGTTCTGGATGCTGTTGATGATCCCCGAGGGACCGATCGAGGCCGTGGCCAGGTCGGTCTGGTCCTTGACCTCATTCGCGTCGCGCGTGCTCTGCAACACCTCCAGGCCGGCCACCACCAGCAGCGCGGCGATCGGAATCGTCAGCGCGGCGGCCAATTTGCGTCGGATGGGAATGCGTCGTGCCACGGATCGTCCTCGCTGCTACCCGACCGGTCGGGGCTCGGCCGCAAGCGGCGTGGCCCGGGGGGATGGGTCGGGAACGGGTTCGGTCGGAGCGGACAGGCGGGTCACCGTCCCGACCTCGTCGGGCAGGCTGATGGCCCAGCCCAGGGTGGCGGGGTCGTCGGTGAGCAACACGACGGGCCGCTCCTGGGCGGCGTTGGCGACCTCGTCGAGCAGCTCGTCCCGCAGGTCCTCGACCTCGCCGAAGGGGTCGTCGAGCACGACGGCGACGTCGCCGTCGGCCACCAGGTCCCGCACCGCCTGGCGGAGGTCGTCATCGACCACGTCGTCGACGGGGACGACCGTGAGGTGGTCGTCCAGCTGGGCCTGGGTCTCGTCGATGTCGCTGCGGGCACGCTCCAGATCATGGGTTGCCTGGGCCAGGGCGACCTCGGCCCGGTCCACCTCGGCCGCCAACGTCTCCCGCAGGCGCGGGAGCTCGCCCAGTGGGTCGTCGCCCGCCCGGGGACGCAGCGCCGGAGGCAGTGCCTCGGAGATCCGGCG
The DNA here is from genome assembly GCA_050744525.1 of Acidimicrobiales bacterium. GTDB lineage: Bacteria > Actinomycetota > Acidimicrobiia > Acidimicrobiales > VFJN01 > DASQUK01. Next base: position 1,880 of record JBOGHG010000342.1, read on the forward strand.
GAGCCGCCGGACGGCGTCGGACAGCGCCGCGGTGGCGCGCTCGAGGCTGGCTTCGGCGCTCGTGACCCCGGCCTCGGCCGCCGCCAGCGAGGTGTGGTACTCGGACTCGGACCGCTCCAGCGCGTCGGTGACGGCTGCGACCTGGGCCCGAAGCTGCTCGGCGGCGGCGATCCGCTGCAGCCGCCGCTCGTCCTGCGTCGCCCGGTCGTTCAGCTCGTCCTCGAGCGTGCGCACGCGGTGCATGACCCCGTCGAAGTCGGCCGCGGTGGCCTCGGCCGACTCCACCACCAGTTGGGCCTGGTCGGCGGCGCGGACGTCCTCGTCGTCCAGGGTCTCGAGGTCCCGGTCGAGGCGCTCGATCTCGCGCCGGCATTCGTCGCGCGCCACGAGCTCCTGGTCCTGCTCGACCAGCCAACTGACGGCCGCCTCCCGCACCGAGACCCCCACGGGGCCGACGCCGTAGGTGGCGAGCACCGAGGCCAGTGCCCGCGTACGAGGGGGCGGAACCACCGGATGGGCATAGAGCAACTCGGCCACGTTGGGGCCCGGGTCGCAGCCCAGCAGGTCGGCGGCCTCGCGGTAGATGCGGTCGCGCCGTACGCGCAGCGCCGTCAGGATGGCCGGGGGTTCGGCGGCGGCCCGCAGCGCAGCCAAGGTGTCCTCCGCCACCCGGCGGACGCGCAAGGCGTCGAGCAGGTCGGCCTGGCTGTCGCCATCTGGCACGGGCTCCGCCATGATCAGCTCGAGGTACGTCTCGTAGCCATGGCGCTGCAACACCGCCCGCTCGTCCTCCCGGGCCCTCGACAACAGACCGGCGGCGTCCCGGTCGTTGGCCTGGTCGAGAGCCTCTTCGGCGGCCAGGACGGCTTCGTGGGCGGCCTCGATCTCGGCCCGGGCTCCGGGCACGAGCTCGCCCTGGCGGCCCGCGGCCTCGATCTCGACGATCGTCCGCTCGATCTGGTCGAGTCGATGCTCGGCGGCGGCGAGTTCGTCGGCCGAGGGCGGCGGTGGCAGGGCATCCTCGATGCGAGCCAGCTCCCCGTCCACCTCGAGCCATTCCCGGGCCAGCTCGCGCGCCACCAGGTCGGGCTCGCCGACCTCGGTGTCGGCGTCGAAGTCGTCGAGCGCTTCCCGCAGCAGCTCGGTGTCGATCATGGGCCCCTCGACCCGGGCAACAAGGTTGGCCCGCTCGTAGAAGACGTGGTCGCGGGTGGCGGCGCGGGAGACGGCCGCCTGCTCGATGGCCCGGAGGGCCTCCGTGGCCTCGGCCTGTGACTCCTCGGCGGCCGCAAGCTCCTTGCGGGCCTTCTCGAGCTCACGGCGCAGCGTGGGTTCGTCGAGCTCCGAGGCCTCCAGGTCGAGGAGCTGATCCTGGGCGTCGTCGATCATCTGTGCCGCTGCCACACGCTGCTCCTCGACGAGGCTCAGCCTGCTGTGGGCCGTTTCCATATCGTTCCGGCGGGCGTCGAGGTTGCGGCGGGCCTCCTCGGCGGCGTTCGTGAGCTCGCCGGCACGTTCCAGCAGAGTGTCACAGTCCTCGAGGTGCGCCGTCATGCGACGGGTGCGTGCCGCCGCCTCGTCCCGCCGGTTGGCGGTGACCGCCTGGAGCTCGCGAGCCCGGCGCAGCTTGGCCGACAGCTCGCCGCGCACCCGCTCGTGATCCTCGACCCTGCGGGCCGCCGCGTCGCGGGCCGCGCCCCGGAAGTCGTCGGGCCCGACCGCCACACTGGGTGACGTCGGGGCGTCGTCGGCGGCGCGCACCAGCAGGCGGGCGAGGTGCTCGGTGAGCCGGGCACGCTCGCCCGCGGCGGCCTGGAGGACGGTCAGCCTGGGGTGCAGGCTGGACGGGTCCCTCGGTGACCTCGGTGGCGGGGTTTGTGTCGGCGGTTCCACGGCAACTGCTTGCGCGATCACCGGCTCGAGGCCCCAGCCCCCAGCGGTGAACGCCCACTCACGACAATCGTGTTACAACAGTTTCGCGCGTCGGCGACGCGTTGTGCTCATCGACGTG
>JBOGHG010000343.1:0-3878 GCA_050744525.1 Acidimicrobiales bacterium
TCCTCGGCCGAGCCCGCGTCGCGTGCCATGTACAGACTTTCGCGACCACCTCGCGCGATTCCTGCCTACACGGGTGAAATTCCTTCCATGGCGCCCTCAGCCGGCGATGGGAGCTGAACACTTACGTACGACCCGACCCTCAAATAGTCATGCGTGATCTGCCCGTCAGGCCATTGTTCGCCCTCGAACGGGTGCGGGCCGCTTCTCTCACCATCGCCCCAGTCGACGACATATGACCCGGTGGCCACGATCACCAGGGGCCCGAACGTCGTATCTGTCGTATAGGTGTAACCGATCGCGCCTCGTGTCTCAAGGTAGGCGAGCTTGCCCGTAATGGCGCGCCCCGGCCCAATCCACGGCTGCGGAATTGGCAGCGGTACACGCTCCCAGTACCGCCGGGCGATCATGGAGGGCGTCTCAGCCGGAGCGGGCTCACCGGGAGCTCGTGGCTGTTCGGGGCATGGCGGGAATTCCAGCGGTAGGCCGTGAATATCCAAGACGTTCTGAGTGACCAGGTCAGTCCGTACACCGTCCGTCGGGACCGTACCGACCGGGTAGTAGCCAGTCGTCACGCAGGCCTCACCTGTGGGGCCCATCGTAAGGCGATCGTAGGGGAGGTACCGAATTGTCGACGTTGTGGAGGACCGACTCGAACCGCCAGCTCCTCCAGTCGATACCGGCAGAGGGCTGAGCACGGTCGAGATCGCTCGCGCCAAGCACTCAGGGTGAACATCCTGCGACCCTGATTGCGATGGTCGGCACTGTTCGGGCACGGCGTCGGTTCGCGTGTCTGTGCCGAGGACCGTCGTGGTGGTAGTCGTGGCCGTCTGCATGGCGGCGTTCGCAGCTGGCTGGAGTAAGAGGAAGGCAACGACAGCAGCGAGGATCCGAGTTACGTGGCGCATGGGTCCGGTGGTTGTGTCCGGTCGGGCGGGAAGCCTTCATACGCGAATGCCCATGCGGTGGTGTTGAATCGCTGCGGGTCTCTGGCAGGGTCGAGCGGTTTGATCGCAATCCATTGTGTGTCGGCTGTAAGAGCATTGGTGCCCACCGGTGAGTAGTCTCGAACGACTCGGGCGAAGACGCATGTTGGCCTCGAACTAAGCAGCTGAGTTACCGTCGTGATCTTTGTGCCAGGATCGGGCCGATAGCCCGCGAAATTGCGACGGATATCACTCTGGAAGGTATCAATAGCAAGCTGCAGGCCTTTGTCATCGCCATATATTGAACGAAGCCGGTCGTAGGCTTCTGGAGGAATTGTTCGCGTCCGAAGGACGAGCCGCGTTACCTCGCCCATGGCAGCGTCCAATCCAGCTAGAACACGGTTGACGTAGGCGACGTCGATGACTGCTGGCACGGCATACGGGTTCGTCGTCGTCGTGGGGGCGGGCTCGGTGGCCACCGTGTTGCCGGCGGTGCTTCGCGCCCCGCCGGAACTGGAGTCGCAGGCGGCGCCCGACGCGGCGAGCAGGAGGCCTGCCAGTAGCACTCGGACCGCCCTCCGTCCGCCCAAGGCCTAATGCATATCAGTCCATTTCACCCGCTGGCAAGGGGCGAACTGGCGTACGTGTCGGCGCCGGGACTGCGACCTCAACGGGACTGCCGGGAGAGCCGGCCCGCGGTCCTCGCCGGCGGCCGCCACGCCGCCAGGTCGTCGGCGCTCCAGCAGCTCCTGAGCGCCTTCGCCTTGTTGTTGGCCAGCATGCGGGGGTTGTCGAAGATGCGGGCGCTTGCCCTCGGGCGTGGTCCACTGCCAGGTGGCACCGTCACCGCCGATCTGGCCGGGGTGCGACTTGATCTCGATGAGGTGGACGCCGTTGTCGGTGATGGCCAGCGCGTCGACCTCGTAGAGCTTGCCGTTGGCGGTCGTGAACTCGAAGTTGGACCACACCCGGTATGGCTCCCGGTCGGGAAGCCGGCGGCGCAGGAACGCCAAGGCCTCCCGCTCGTGGTCGTGCGGGCTGTCCGAGACGGTGGTCCAGCGCGACGAGCTCGCGTCCACCTACCGGTTCGTCCCGTCGGTCGTTTCGCCGCATCTCCGTCGATGGTAGTGAGTGGCCGGCGCCGACCTTCCGTGCTCCACCCGCATCCGACCTCGAACGCCGAGCGCTGACTCGAGACCCGTGGGATCGCGGTCACCAATCCTGCTGCGACGCCGATGGTCGCCGGGCTACATCTGGCCGGGCCTCCCCCGACTTGTCACACCCACCTCGTACGATGAGCCCGTGGAAGTGCGCTACGACGAGGCCAAGTTCAGGGAGCTGCTGCTCTACGTAGCCGACCGGCTGCGGGGGGATCGGGCGGGTGGCGCGACGAAGCTGAACAAGGTGCTGTTCTTCGCCGAGTTCACCCACCTGCGCCGGCACCACGCCGTCATCTCAGGGTGTGAGTTCCAGAAGCTGGCCCACGGGCCCGCTCCCCGGCAGCTCCTTCCGGTCCGCCACCGGCTGATTGCCGCTGGTGACGCCGAGCTCGTCGAGGAGGACTTCCTCGGTCGGCCTCAGCAACGCCTCGTGCCAAGGAGACCCGCCGACCTCAGCGGCTTCACGGAGGCGGAGCTGGCAAGTATCGATGACGTGCTCGAACAGCTCGGGGGCATGACGGGCACGCAGGTCAGCGATCTGTCCCACCAGGAGCCAGGGTGGCGGCTCACGGAGATCGGAGAGACGATCCCCTTCGCCACCGCGTTCCTCGACTTCCCCCAGGTCCCCACCGAGGTGAGCGCTCGCCTGGAGTCCGAGGTCGTTGAGCGGTACGGATTTGCCGACGCTGGTTGATGGTCGAGGTCCGGGTCGGTGCTCTCCTCGCAGCCGACATCATTGGGGAGTTCGGACCTGAGCGGACCTCCAAGGGATCGCCCTCGGAGTGGGACTTCTGGGCGGGGCCGGTGGCCGCCGCACTGGTGGCGTTTCGTGACTTCGACAACCTTCGGCATGACAGGCACCCCGATGTCCGGAGCCTCCACGTGGTCGACCCGGTGTTCGGACCTGTCCTGTTCGTCGGTGTGAGGATCGAGCCAGATGTGGTCGAGCTGGCGGCCTACGAGCGCGACCCGGGCTACTGGGACCTGATCGCAGAAGATCCTGACGAGTAGGACGAGGCAGTCGCCGGCGGTTGACCCTTCAGGCTGTCGGGTGGCGTGCCGACAGGAACCGAGCGCTCGGGACGCCCTCAGGTCAGCGACGAGGTCGCCATTCCCTCGGCGGTCGCCGCCTTGAGGAGCGCCCGGTCGCCGGCGACGACGACGAGGTCGGGGTCACGAAGGCGGTCAGCGGCGGCGAGGTGCACGGCGTCGTAGCCACATAGTCCATGTTGCTCGGCGAGATTCCCAGCGCGACGTGCCAGCACGTCGTCGAGCTCGACGATGTCGAGTTCCTGGTACCGGTTCTCCAGTCCCCGAACTGCGGCCCGCAGCTGGCGAACGGTCAGCCTTCCCAGGCGCTGTGCCAGGGCGAGAGCAGCGCGAGCCTCGGGATAGACGAGCCGGATACCTACCGCACGATCGGCTCCATCCCAGAGCCTGGCGGCACGTGCGGAGCCCGGTTCGGCCACGAGCAACGGGACGATGGCGGAGGTGTCGAAGTAGGCGATCACCGACGCTGGTCGGCGACCAGATCGGAAACCGTGCCAGCCGCTTTGAGCGGAGTGCCAGCGCTGCCCTTCGGCCGGGGCGCGGGCGAGACGACCCCTTCGGCGATGAGTCGGTCGAGGACCCGCTCGGTGCCGACGGGGAGCACTCGGGCGACGGCGGTCCCGCGGTCGGTGACGATCAGCTCCTCCCCTCCACGCACCCGTTCGAGATACCGGCTCAGATTGTTGCGCAGCTCCCTCACACCGACTTCTGCCAACGCTCACTCCTCGATGTAGCCACTTCGCCG
>JBOGHG010000344.1:0-3857 GCA_050744525.1 Acidimicrobiales bacterium
TCTGCCGTGCGGGGTGGGTGGCCGACTACCCGACCTACGACAACTTCATGTTCGACCTGTTCCACTCCAGCGCGCTCGAGGGCAACAACTTCGGCTTCGACAACGCGGAGTTCGATGGCCTCGTCGCCGAGGCCAAGCAAACCGTCGACGCGGAGGATCAGGACGGGCTGAACCGTCAGGCGGAGCAGGTCCTGTTGAACGACCAGATCGGCGCGATCCCGATCAACTGGTACAACGGCAGGATCGTCTACAACGGCGAGAGGATCGCCAACCTGGTGGAGGACCCCACCGGGTACGTCCATTGGGCGACCGTCTCGCTGACGGGCTGATATCGCGGTCGCGCCACGCGGGTCGGTTGGGGGTGCGGTGGCACCCCCAACCGACGAACCGTGCGGTGATCAGTCGGTGGGCAGCTCGCCGAGCGTGACCTCGGCGGTGTTCTCGTCGCCGTCACGCGTGTAGGTGACGTCGACCCGGTCGCCCGGCCGGTGGGAGCGGATGGCCGAGGTGAGCTCGGAGGCGCCGGAGACGTCACGGTCGCCCACCCGGGTGACCACGTCGCCCGGCTGGAGCCCGGCATCGTCGGCCGGGGTGCCGTCCTCGACGGCGCCGATCAGGGCGCCGGCGCCGTCCTCGGCATCGGCGATGCGTACCCCGAGAAAGGCGTGCGTGACCTCGCCGTCCTCCACGAGCGTCGATGCGATCTCGCGTGCCGAGTCGATCGGGATGGCGAAGCCCACGCCGATGTTGCCCCCCTGCCCCGTGCCGAGACCGCCGCCATTGGGCAGCGACGCGATGGCGGTGTTGATGCCGATCACCTCCCCGTCGCCGTTGACGAGCGCACCGCCCGAGTTGCCGGGGTTGATGGCGGCGTCGGTCTGGATGGCGTCGATGACGGCCGACGTCGGGGCCGACTGGTCGCCGAACGGCGACTCCGGGGAACCCTCGGGAACGCCCTCCAGCGTGATCGAGCGGTTGAGCGCGCTCACGATGCCGGCGGTCACCGAGCCGTCGAGGCCCAGAGGGCTGCCGACGGCAACCACGGTGTCGCCGACGTTGAGGTCGGCGCTGCTGCCGAGCGCCGCCGGTGTCAAGCCGTCGACGTCCTCCGCCTGGATGACCGCGAGGTCGGTCGCGGGGTCGCGCCCCAGGATCTCCGCACCTGCCCGGGTGCCGTCCGGGAGCGTCACCGACAGCTCCCCGCCGTCGACGGCCAGCGCGACCACGTGGTTGTTGGTCAGGACCTGGCCGTCCGAGCTGATGATGACGCCGGAGCCCTGGCCGGGATCGCCGACCCGGGGGGTGGCCGTGATCGACACGACGCTTGGGAGCACGTCGGCGGCCACCTGCGACAGGGGCTCGTCCGGCGCGCTGTCCTGGCTGCCGCTGGTCGGAGCGGCGGACAGGCTGGTCGTGGCCGTGCCGGGGTCGTCGTCGTCTTCGAGGTTCAGCGCCAGCAGCGCGCCACCGGCCGCCGACGCCGCCATCAGGCCGGCGGCGACGACCACGGCCACGGCCCGCCGGGCCCGCCGAGGGGGAGACGGCGGGACCGGCGAACCGACGGGCGCCGGGCCGGACATGCCGCCCGCTCCCCCGGCCGCGGGGGCCGGGGGTGTGTCGAACGGGCCGGATGGGTCCGGTGGGTCCGCCGGCTCGGGGCCGGCAACGGCCGGCTCGGGCGGCGTCGGCGGTTCATCGGGCAGGGACGACTGGGGCGTGGTGACGGTGTCGGTGCTCGCCACCCACGCCCGGGGCGGAGGGGGAACCGGGAACCGGGGGGACTCGGTGGGCGTCTGCTCGTCGGTCATGGACACAGCATGCCCACCCAAGCTGCCAACACCCTGGGTGGCGTCTGAGAAGTTCCTGAGAGCCTGCCCCGCGACCACCCAGGCGCCGTCCAGGGTGCATCCAGGCGGCTCCCAGGTCGGCACGTCATCCTGCGCGGTGACGAACCGTGACGGGCGATACCGTCGCGCTGCAGCGATCGACGCACAAGATGATGACCGACGTCCTTCCCCCGACCAGCGGCCGCACGGCGGAGGCGCGCCTGCTGGTGGTCGACGACGAGCCCAACATCGTGGAACTGCTCTCGGCGAGCCTGCGCTACGCCGGCTTCGAAGTGGTCACTGCCATGAACGGAGCCGAGGCGGTCTCGGCCGTGGAGCGTCATCGGCCCGACCTGGTGGTGCTCGACGTCATGCTGCCCGACGTCGACGGGTTCGTGGTGCTGCGTCGGCTGCGGGCGGGGAGCCATCCCCTGCCGGTGCTGTTCCTGACCGCCCGTGACGCCAACGACGACAAGGTCACGGGATTGACGCTCGGCGGCGACGACTACGTGACCAAGCCGTTCAGCCTCGAGGAGGTGATCGCCCGCATCCGCGCCGTGCTGCGGCGCACCCGGGCGGCCACCGCGGATGCCGGCGCCCGGCTGTCGGTGGGAGATCTGGACCTCGACGAGGACAGCCACCAGGTGTGGCGGGGCGGTCGCGAGGTGCAGCTCTCCCCCACCGAGTTCAACCTGCTGCGCTACCTGATGATCAACGCCGGGCGGGTGGTGTCCAAGTCGCAGATCCTCGACCACGTGTGGAGCTACGACTTCGACGGTGACGCCAATATCGTCGAGTCGTACATCTCCTACCTGCGGCGCAAGCTCGACGACGGCGGTGAGCCGCTGATCCACACCGTGCGGGGCATCGGTTACGTGCTCCGGCCGCCGCGACCATCACCATGAGCCTGCGGCCCTCGCGCGTGTGGCGACGCACGCCGCTGTGGCTGCGCCTGATCACGACGGTACTGGCGCTGTCGATGGTGGCCCTCGCGGTGATGGGCATCTTCGGAGCCCGCCTGCTCCGGGGGTACCTGGTGGATCGCGTCGATGACCAGCTGATCACCGACGCCAACCTCGCCGTCGACGCGTTCAACGAAGGCCGGCGGGAGCTGGTGCTGTTCGGCTCGGACTACCTCGCGGTCCAGAACCAAGATGGCGTTGCCGTCGAGCGCTGGCCCAGCGAGCGCCTCGGCGCCCCAGCTCCCGAGCTACCGTCCTTCACCCCGGCCGACGCCGCCGATCGAGGTCGCCACTCCTTCACGGTCGATGCCGCGAGGGGCAACGGCTCGTGGCGAGCGGTGGCGATCCCGCTGGCCGACGCTTCGGGCACCATTGTGGCCGCGGCCAGCCTCGACGAGGTCGACGACACCGTGAGCCGTCTGAGCTCGATCAACCTTCTCGTGGGCGGGATCGTGATCGCCGGATTGGCGCTGGCCGCGTACACGATGGTGCGCACCGCGCTGCGGCCCCTCACCAGGATCGAGCAGACGGCGGCGGCGATCGCCGGCGGTGATCTGTCACGCCGCGTCGACGACGACGACCCGAACACCGAGGTCGGCCGCCTGGGCCTGGCTCTCAACACCATGCTCGAGCAGATCGAGACCGCGTTCCACGCCCGCCAGACGTCGGAGGCCACCGCCCGTCGCTCCGAGGAGAAGATGCGGCGCTTCGTCGCCGACGCCAGCCACGAGCTGCGCACGCCGCTCACCTCGATCCGGGGGTTCGCGGAGCTGCATCGGCAGGGGGCGGTCGCCGACCCGGCCGAGGTGTCCCGGCTGCTGAACCGCATCGAAGACGAGGCCGAGCGCATGGGGCTGCTCGTCGACGACCTGTTGCTGCTCGCCCGCCTCGACCAGCAGCGACCGTTCGAGCACCGCCCCGTCGACCTGCGGGTGCTGGCCGTCGACGCGGTGGAGGCCGCCCGGGCCACGGCCCCGGAGCGAGAGATCCGCCTCGACCTGCCCAGAGACGACGCGGCTGACGGCGAGCTCGTCGTGGCCGGCGACGAGCCCCGGCTGCGCCAGGTGCT
>JBOGHG010000345.1:0-3854 GCA_050744525.1 Acidimicrobiales bacterium
AGGCCTGGGGCACCGACCTCGGCGTCGAGCTGACGTCGGTCGCGGTCCAGGTCCACGGCGGCATGGGCTACATCGAGGAGACCGGCGTGGCCCAGCACTACCGAGACGCCCGCATCGCCCCCATCTATGAGGGAACCAACGGCATCCAGGCCATCGACCTCGTCGGGCGCAAGCTCCCCATGCGGGCCGGCGGCGTGGTCAACGACTTCCTCGACGGCATCGCCGCCACCGCCGACGAGCTGGTCGCGTCGGATGGGGACCTGCCCGCGATCGGCAAGAACCTGGCGGAGGCCCAGGCCACGCTCAGGCAGACGACCGACTGGCTGTTGGCCAACGGACGTGTGGACCCCGACAACGCGCTCGCGGGCGCCACGCCGTACCTGCGCATGTGCGGCGTCGTCACCGGCGGGTGGCTGTTGGCCCGGTCGGCGCACGCCGCCGTCCGCGCCCTCGACGCCGGCCGCGGCGACGCCGGGTTCCTGCGCCAGAAGGTCGTCACCGCCCGGTTCTATGCCGAGCAGCTCCTCCCGCAGGCGGCGGGTCTGGCGCCGGCGGTGACCGCCGGCCCTGCAGATCTCACCGCGGCGGTCTTCTGACGCCCTGACGACATCGCAGGAGTTGCGCTCGTGGCGGCGGGGCGGGGCGAGCCCCCTCCGGTACGCCGCGGTCATCCGTCCCGCGACGGTGCTCCGAAGTGCGGGTGTCACTCACCCACGCCCAAGGAGGATCCTTGTGAGGACCACCGTTCTGCGCCGAGTCGCCGCCCTGGCGGTCGGCCTGTCCCTTGCCCTCGGCGCCGGCGCCTCGGCCGCGCCGCAGCGCCACCGCGACCCCGACCTCGAGCCCGGCCGCTTGACGGCGTACGTCACGACCGATCAGAACCAGCTGATCGGCTTCAACGTGCGCCGGCCGGATCAGCTCCTCTCGATCCGCAACATCAGCGGGCTGCCGGCCGGCGTGTCGCTGGTGGGCATCGACTTCCGTCCCAAGACCGGCGACCTCTACGGCGTCGGCTCCAACAGCGTCGTCTACCGCGTCAACCCCCAGACGGCGATCGCCATCGCCGAGAACGTGGCCCCGGGTGCGCCTCCCACGGACGTCCCCTTCACCCCCGCCCTGATCGGCACCAAGTTCGGGATCGACTTCAACCCCGCCCCCGACGCCGTCCGCGCCGTGTCGGACGCCCGGCAGAACCTGCGCCTCTCGCCCGACGCCGGCATGGTCCTCGGCGTCGACGGCGACCTCAACCCCGGCATGCCGCAGGTCGTCGGCGCCGCCTACACCAACTCGACGTTCCGCTTCACCCAGCCGGCCGCGACCGCGGTGCAGCTATATGTACTGGACCGCGCCCAGAACCAGGTGTGCCTCCAGAACCCACCGAACAACGGCACGCTCGCCATGTGCCGGCGGTTGGACGACGTGAGGCTCGGTCGTGACGCCGGCTGGGACATCGCCGGCGCCAACGACGTCGGCTACCTCGCCAACAACGACCGCCGAGGGCGCGCCACGCTCTACACCGTCGACGAGACGACGGGCGACACGAGCAACGTCGGCCGCATCGGCGGCCGGCGCCTGAGCGGCCTCACGGTCACCGGGCTCGCCGTCAACCAGCAGAGCTGATCTCAGCGCATCACGCTCCGCCACGCGTCTCGGGGCCTGAGCGGATAGGCACGTCCTCCTGGCTCACGGTGGTCAGCGCGCTGCCGCGGACCCGAGCAGTCGAGCCGGTGGTCGACCGCCAGATTCCCACGCGTGGGCGGCACGAACCGCCCTCTCCGCTCGCCTCCTCACGCCTGGGCATGCTCCGTCAACACCGCCGAGGACAGCGACGACCACAGCGGCGGCGCCCAGTCGCCGAACTCGCGGTCGGTCAGCACGACACAGGCCAGCCGGGCGTCCGGATCGACCCACAGGAACGTGCCCGACCCGCCGAAATGGCCGAAGGTGCGCGGCGAGCCCTCCGGTGCCGTCCAGTGCGGGGACTTGCCGCCCTTGAGCTCGAACCCGAGTCCCCAGGGATTGGGGTCGTAGCTGCCGAGCCCGGGCACCACCCCCGCGAGGCCCGGGAACTGCTCGCGGGTGGCGTCGTCGAGGGTCCCGGGAGCCACCAGCGTCGGTCGCAGCAGCTCGGTGGCGAACCGGACCAGGTCGTCGACCGTCGACCAACCGTCCTTGGCCGGAGATCCGCGAAGCTCGGTGTCGCCCATGCCCAACGGGTGCAGTACCGCCTCGGCGAGATAGGCCGCCACCGGGATGTCCGAGGCGGACGCCAGGGTTTCGCCGAGGCGCTCGAAGCCGGTATTGCTGTAGATGCGACGCTCGCCGGGCCGGGCGATGGGCTCGGAGCCCTCGAACGGGAGGCCCGAGGCGTGGGCCAGCAGGTGCCGCAGGGTGCTCCCCGGCGGACCGGCCGCCTGGTCGAGCGTGAGCGTGCCCTCCTCGAGCGCCACCAGGCAGGCGTAGGCGACGAGGAGCTTGGTCAGCGAGGTGATGCGGGTCGTCCAGGCAGCGTCGCGGGCGGCCTCGCGGACTCCTTCGGAGCCGACGACGGCGCCGGTGGCGCGATCGACAGGCCACGAGTCCAGCGCATCCAGGGCGGCCATCGCCCGGGACGCTACCGGTGGGTTGCCGCCCTGTGGTCGGCCATCCCAGCCCGGTCTCGGACACCGACCACGTACGATCGCTGGTCGTGCAGACCGTCCCCGACGCCGACTACGCCGATGCGCTCGTCCGCCGCAACTTCGCGTTCGTCGATCTGTGCGGGTTCACGATGCTGACCGACGAGCACGGCGTGGGCGAGGCGGTGGCGGCGCTGTCGACCTTCCGGGCGGTCGTGCGCGAGCGCGCCGGATGGCGGGGCGTTCGGGTCGCCAAGTGGCTGGGCGACGGGGCCATGCTGGTGGCCACCGAGCCGCGACCACTGCTCGATGCCGTCATCCGCATGGAGCAGGTGCTCGACGGACGAGGCTGCCCACTGCCTCTACGCGGCGGCGTGGCCGGGGGGCGGGTGATCCTGTTCGAGGGGGACGACTACATCGGCCGTCCCGTGAACCTGGCCGCCCGGCTGTGCGACGATGCCCAGCCCCACCAGCTGCTCGTCACTGCGTCGCTGTACGACGCCGCCGGCGAGGGCCTGGGTGGCCGGCGACTCGGCCCCCACCGGATCCGGGGATTCACGCGGCCGGTCGACGTCGTCGACCTGAGCCAGGGGGATCACCGGGTGCGGGTGTCCTGAGGTCGACGGATGTGCCTGCTGACGGGTCCGGACCGGTATGCTGCGACCCGACCATGCGCAACGAAGAACAAGAGACGTTCTCGGCGCTGGGCGTATCTCCCGACCTCGTAGCGGTGCTCGAAAGCGCGGGCATCTCGACGCCGTTCCCCGTCCAGCACCTCTGCATCCCTGACGCCCTCGCCGGCCGCGACGTTTGCGGCAAGGCCAAGACCGGGTCGGGCAAGACCCTCGCGTTCGGGCTCCCCCTGGTCGAGCGGGTGGCGCCGGCCTCGCCCAAGCGTCCTACCGGCCTGGTGCTCGTGCCGACGCGCGAACTTGCCATGCAGGTTTCCGAGGTCCTGCGGCCGCTGCTCCGGGCCCGGGCGCTCCGGCTGGTGACCGTCTACGGCGGTGGCCACATGGGCCGGCAGATCGCCACCCTCCAGGAGGGCGCCGAGATCGTCGTGGCCACTCCGGGACGGCTGATCGACCTCATCGACCGCGCTGCCGTCGACCTCGGCGACGTCGGCAACGTCGTCATCGACGAGGCCGACCGCATGGCCGACATGGGCTTCCTCCCGCAGGTCGAGTGGGTGCTGCGCCACATCGGTCGCCGCCACCAGACGCTGTTGTTCTCGGC
>JBOGHG010000346.1:0-3854 GCA_050744525.1 Acidimicrobiales bacterium
TCCGGGCCTACACGGATCGGGTCGACGGGGGCGGATCCGGCAGGGTGACGTTCGCGGCCCCGTTCCTGGCCACGGTGGTCGGGACCGACACGTACACCGACCAGCTCTGGTGACTTCGGTCGGCGCGCCCTATGGGCTCGGGTCGGTCTCGTTGATCGCCCGCCAGACCCGCTCCGGCGTGAGCGGGAGGTCGATGTGGCGCACGCCGAGGTGGGCCAGTGCGTCGACCACCGCGTTCTGCACCGCCGGCGGCGCCCCGATCGTGCCGGACTCGGCGATGCCCTTGGCCCCGAGCGGGTTGTGGGGTGAGGGCGTCTCCAGCAACCGGCATTCGAACGACGGCAGCTCGGCCGCCGACGGCAGGGCGTAGCCGGCGAAGTTGCTCGTCTGCGGGTTGCCGTCGGCATCGTAGGTGAACTCCTCGAACAGGGCCTGGCCGACGCCCTGCCCGAGCCCGCCGTGGACCTGCCCCAGCGCCAGCGTCGGGTTGATGATCGTGCCGGCGTCGTCGACGGTGACCAGTCGGCACAGCTCCACCGCGCCGGTCTCGCGGTCGACCTCGACCACCGCCACGTAGGCGCCGAAGGGCACGGTCGGTCCGTCGCCGTCGAAGTCGGCCTCGCACCGCAGCGCCCGGTCCTCGCCGCGCTCGGTGGCGAGCTCCGTCCAGTCCACCGTGCGGGCCGCGGGTGCGCCGGCAACGTGGAACCGCCCGCTGCCCGTGTCGAGCACCACGTCGGCGGCGGTGGCCTCCAACAGGTCCGCCGCCGTCAGCCGGGCCCGCTCGACCAGGGCGACGGTGGCCTCGGCCACGGCGGCCCCCGCCTTCTGCGCCGAACGGGAGCCGCCGGTGAGCCCGCCCCGGGGCACGACATCGGTGTCGCCGCCCACCACCTCGATGCGATCGAGCGGCACTCCGGTCCGATCCGCGACCAGCATCGCCCATGCCGTGTGGTGGCCCTGGCCGAACGCGGTCGACCCGGTGACGACCAGCATGGTCCCGTCTGGCCGCAGCTCGACGGCGCCGTACTCGGAGCCGGGCACGCCGGCGGTCCGGTCGACGAAGCTGGCGAGGCCGACACCGAGCAGGCGGGGCTCATCCGCCGCCCGCCGGCGGGCCTGCGTGGCCCGCAGCTCGTCGTAGCCGGCCGCCTCGAGCGCGAGGTCCAGCGCCGCCTGGTAGTTGCCGCTGTCGTGACGCACGCCGGTCTGGCTGTCGTACGGGAGGTCGTCGGCACCCAGCAGGTTGTTCCGCCGGACGTCGACCGGGTCGTGACCCAGTTCGGCGGCGAACAGGTCGATCGCGCGCTCGATGACGGCCGCGGCCTCGGGCCGCCCGGCGCCGCGGTAGGCGACGATGGGCGTCGTGTTGGTCACGAACGCCCGGGTCGACCACGCGATCTCGGGGATGCGGTAGGCGCCCCCGGACATCACCGCCGTGTTGGCGACGAGCAGCGGTCCGACCATCGGGTAGGAGCCGGCATCGCCGTCGATCCGGACGCGCAGGGCCCGGATGGTCCCGTCGCGGTCACCGCCGATCTCCACCATCTGGCGCTGGCCCCGCGAATGCCCCAGGCCCACCATGTCGGTCGAGCGGGGCGGCACCCACCGCACCGGCCGCCCGGACCGGCGAGCGAGCCAGGGGAGCAGGATCTCCTCGGGATGCGGCCGCGCCTTGGCGCCGAAGCTGCCCCCGATGTCCGGGACGATGACGCGGACCTGGTCCGGTGACAGCCCGTGCACGTCCGCCAGCAGCGCCCGCACCGGATGGGCGCCCTGGCACGACGACCAGTGGACGAGCCGCCCGTCCTCGCCCCACAGCGACGCGCCCGCCCGTCCCTCGAGGGGGCAGGGGGCCAGGCGTTGGTTGACCAGCGCCGCGGAGACGACCACATCGCAGTCGGCCAGCGTGTCCGCCACGGCTTCCGAGCCGCCCTCCCGCGCCGTCACGACGTTGGTGCCCGCGTCCGGGAACAGGAGCACCTCGCCGCTTTCCGCGACGTCGAGGTCGGTGACCGCCGGCAGGGGGTCATAGTCGATCGCGACCAGCTCGGCCGCGTCCTCACCCGCCGCCTCGGTCTCGCTGACGATCGCCACCACCGCCTCGCCCACGAAGCGCACACGGCCGTCTGCCAGCAACGGGCGGGCCATGGCCGACGGGTAGGCGCGACTCACCTGCGGCTGCGGGCCGATGTCGACGTCGGCCGCCGTCACGACGTCGACCACGCCCGGGGTCGATCGGGCGGCGTCGGCGTCGACCGATCGGATGACGGCGTGCGCCACCGGGGAGGTCACGTACGTGACGCTCAGGCAGCCGGGCAGGTCGAGATCGGCGACGAACCGGGCGTCGCCCGTGAGGAGGCGATGGTCCTCGCGCCGGGCCACGGGCGTTCCCACGAGTGGCATCGGGCCGACGCTACCGGCATGGCCTCGGGGGCGGCGACGTAGCATCGGCCGACGACCAACCGGCTGGTCAGGGAGGGCCGTCGATGCCCGACGACATTCGCGACGCTCCGATCGACCGGTACTGGGACCGCTTCGAGCGGCGCTGGACCGGGCTGCTCAGCTACCGCTACCTGGGCAGGAGCAGTGCCACCCTCGACCGCGGCGGCGGTGAGACGATGCGGCTGCGCCACGACATGCGCAATCCGGCCGGCGGGATCATGGCGGCGCCCCTCTGCATCGCCTCGCCGGAGTCGGGGGGCATGGCCGACGACGCCTACGTGCCGAACCCCGTCATCGCCTCGCTGCACATCCTCGACGACGCCCGGGACGTCCGCGAGATCGAGGTGCGGCGCGACGTGATCCGTAGGGGTCGCCGGATGGGGTTCAGCCGGTCACAGATCGTCGATGCCGCTGATCCCGAGCGGGTCGTCGCCCTGTCCGAGGGCATGGGCGTCAGCCTCGGCCAGCCGCCCCCCGGGTTCGAGCCGGTCGACAACCCGCCACTGGCCATCGAGGACTCGCCGGCGCTGCCCCCGCTCCACGTGGTGTTCGGCGCCCGGCGCCGCCCCGATGGCGCCTGGGAGCTGCCGGAGCTCAGCGACGAGCTGTCCTCGCCCGACGCGGCGTTGCACCTCGGACCCATCCACGTCGTGCTCGAGGCCGCGGCCATGGAGCTCGCGTCCCGCGAGGCCGGCACCGACGCGCTCCAGATGGAGGACTGGCACGTCATGTTCGTGGCGCGCGGCAAGGTCGGCCCGTTCCGCGTCGACGGCGAGGCCGTCAGCGGCGGGCTGGGCCGCATCGCCTGTCGCCTGTCCCTGCACGACGACGGCAACGGCGATCGCGTCGTCACCGCTGCGTCCGCGGCCTTCCGGCCCGCGTCGTAGCGCCTGCTGGGGCACCAGGCCGTCACAGGACGCGGGCGGCGATGCCGGGATAGTCGAGGACCAGCCCGGCGGCGTCGTAGACGAGGCGGCCTGCGTAGTCGAACACCGGGGCGGTGTAGTCGAACCGCTGTCGGGTGCCGTCGTCCTCGATGCGGGCGTAGTGCTGCTCCAGGCGTTCGACCTCGAGGCCGAGGGCGCGGACGTAGGCGGCGGGAGCGTCGGCCTCCTGGCCGATAGCGAGCCGGAGGCGGTGGACCGGCAACGTGTTGGTGCACGACGACGACTCCAGGTCGACGTCGAGGCATCCGTCCAGGTGGGGCGCAGCGATGCCGTCGACGCGCCAACGCCCCGAACGGTCGGCCTCGAGCCGCACCTCGCGCTCGCCCGCAGGCGAGCGGCCGTTCACGTGGGCCGTGGTCGTGCGCCAGGCGTCGTCGAGCACGATCTCGTAGCGCACGGCCCAGGGCTCGCCGTCCTCGACCGCCGAGGTGCTGCCGCGCAGCCGATGGCCCTCGTCCCCGG
>JBOGHG010000347.1:0-3814 GCA_050744525.1 Acidimicrobiales bacterium
GCCGAGGATGGTCCGGCCAGGTCCTCGTTGAGCTGTCGCCACAACGTCCCCGTCCACGAACCCAGCTGGGGCCACTCACGCCAGAACAGCTGCAACGCCGCGTCATCCAGCGTCGCCGCGGCCTCCTCCGACGTCACCTCGTCGGCCACGCGCTCCAAGGCCGACAGCGCTCCTAGGAACCGCTCCGAGACATCATCCATCGTGTGCCCCCTCTCGGCCGGGCCAACCCGAGATATAGCACCAGGCAGCACGTACCGCCGGCTCGGGGGCACCTTTTGCGGGCCCAGCTCGGCGCCCATGGACGAGATCTGCACGAAGCGACGGACACCGGCCCGCTCGGCAGCGTCGGCCATCAACACCGAGGCGTCGCGGTCGACGGTCTGCTTGCGCGGGATACCGCTGCCCGGACCGGCGCCGGCGGCGAACACCACCGCGTCGGCCCCCTCGAGATGAGCGGCCACGCGTCGAGGTCGGTGGCCTCCAGGTCACAGAGTAGGGCCTCAGCCCCGGCGGCCTGCACATCGCCCATGTGGTCGGCGTTGCGCACGATGTCCACGGCGGTATGGCCCGCCGTGGGCAGCAGCCGCTCGAGACGAGTGCCCTGGCCATGACCACCAGCGACGACGACGCGCACCGCCGGGAGGGTACCGGTGTCCTCGCCGTGGCCGTGCCTTGTTGTCGGACACGGCGAACCACCCACCGCGTGCGTCGTCACCCAGCGGCGCCAGGGCGCGGAGATCGGTAGCGGACATCGGGGAGGGGGCCAACTCCCAGAAGCCCGGCCCGACGCATATGCGCCGATCGGTGCGCAGCAACGGACATCGAGCGGACGTCGTTCTGCCGCGGCGTTCTGTGCCGATCGTCGTCGCGCGGAGCGACAGGTATGGGTGAGGTGGCGAGACCGGCGGCGCCGAGGACAACCTGCGCGGTATGGATGCGAACACGGTCAGGGCGATGTTGCTGCGGAACCTCGGGCGGGAAGCGGATGATCCCGTTGGCTCGCACGACATGTACGACGACGATGCGGTGCTCGAATTCCCGCAGTCGGGGGAGCGATTCGAGGGCGTCGCGAACATCCGTGAGTGGCGCAGCCGCTATCCGGGATCGGTGACCTACGACATCCGCCGCATCAGAGGCGCGGACGACATCTGGGTCGCCGAGATCACCGTCAGATATGACGGCGGCGAGCCGCGCTACGGCGTCGATGTCCTCGAGGTCAGGAACGGCAAGATCGTGCGCGAGACGGTCTACGTCGGCGAACCGTTCGACGCGCCGGAGTGGCGGGCGCAGTGGAGGGTCGCGCCCTGACCGACCCGCTGGCCGACGCGATCGAGGAGCCTCTGGATAATGGTCGGTCCATATGTGCACCGAGCGATCGGAAGCGCCGGCGCGCCAGTCGGCGCCGCCCGCCCAGGCCGGATCCGCGCCCGCTGGCGGGGACCGCCGGGGAGGATCGCGGCGGACGTGCGTTAGGCGGGGGTCGGTGCCGGGCTTGGGTCTGGGGTCGGCTCGGGAGCGACTGGCAGCACGTCGGAGAGGAACCACAGCAGTGCGTCGTTGACAGGGTCGGGCCGTTCCTGGTGCACCCAGTGGCCGGCGTAGTCGATGAGCACGGTGCCCCGGTGGTCGTCGACCCAGCCCTCCATGAGGGCGGGCGGGCAGACGATGAGCAGCGGATCGGCGGCGCCGGAGAGGTACAGGGTGGGGACGGCCAGTCGGGCGCCCGCGAGCTCGGGGGTGAGGGTCCAGTTGCGGTCGAAGTTGCGGAACCAGTTGGGCCCACCGGTGAAGCCGGTGCGCTGGTACTCGGCGACGTAGTGGTCGAGGTCGTCGGCGCCGAGCCAGTCGGGCAGCACGTGCGGCTCGGCCAGCCGCTCGACGAAGTTGCGGGGTTCGCCGGGGTGCTGGGAGCCGACGATCGCCTCGAGGCGCAGCCCGCCGTACAGGCGCCGGAGCGTGCGGCGCACGTCGCGCTCCAGGTCGCGTTCGGCGACGCCCGGCTCCTGGACCCACAGCAGCAGGAACCACTGTTCGCCGGCGAACTGGCGCAGCATGCTCGTGGGTGGCACCGTGCCCCGGGGGAGAAACGGCACGCCGATGCCCACGGCGCCCGCGACGCGCTCGGGTGCGAGCAGCGCGAGCGCGTACACGATCAGCGCACCCCAGTCGTGGCCGACGAACACGGCGCGCTCGACCGCCGCGTTGTCGAGCAGGGCCACGAGGTCCCCGATCAGGTGCTCCACGTCGTACGCGTCGACGTCGTCGGGTCGGCTCGACCGGCCGTAACCCCGCCCGTCGGGTGCGAGCACGTGGTAGCCGGCGGCGGCGAGCACCGGGATCTGGCGGCGCCACGTATAGGCGAGGTCGGCGAAGCCGTGCAGCAGCACGACCGTGGCAGCGACGCCCGCAGCTCCGGCCTCGGTGACGCTGAGCCGGACGCCGGCCTCCACCTCGATCGAGCGCACCCGCTGACCCTGCGCCCCCGTCATCGCCCAGTCAGCCGCCTCGTGCGGCGATGCCCACCCGGGTCGGAGTAGGGCGTGTGCGCGGCGTGGTCCACGACCGCCGTCGCACCTCGAAACCCCCACGCCTGCCCATCCCTGGACGACATGCACCCGAACCTACGGCTCGCCCATGAGTCGATCCAACCGTCCCACAGCGGCGTCCATCCCGCGGTGCCGTATTCGCCATCGCCGGCGGCCGTTGAGGCTGACGACTTCGGCGCAGTGGACGAGCCGGTCGATGATGGCGGCGGCGATGCCGGGGTCACCGAAGGCTTCGAGTCGCCCAGCGCCCGGCAGGGTGGGTAGGGCTACTCTGCCCTCATGGGCTGGACCGTGCCCAGCATCATCCGCAACGCCGCCCCATGCGCCAACGGCGGCGCCCTCGGCGTCGAGAACCGCCCCGAGAACCGCCAACGCACAGCGTGCCGCACTCGCGAGCTGGTCATGCATCCGCTCGATGTCGCGGCCCGGCCGTCCCGTACGGACCTGCGATTGGAACCATCATGACCACCATCGGATTGATCGGCGCCGGCCACATCGGCAGCCAACTGGCGAGGCTGGCCGTGGCCAACGGCTACGACGTCGTGGTGAGCAACTCACGGGGCCCCGACACGCTGGGCGGGCTCGCGGCCGAGCTGGGCGATCATGCCCGGGCCGACACGGCCGAGGGCGCGGCGGCTGCCGCCGACGTCGCCGTTGTGTCCATCCCGCTGAAGCATGTCGACAAGGTGCCGGTCGCGCCGCTCGCCGGAAAGCTGGTGATTGACACCAGCAACTACTACCCGGCCCGCGACGGACAGATCGCAGCCCTCGACGAAGGTCGCACGACCGTGTCCCAGCTTCTCCAGGAGCACCTGCCCGAATCCCGAGTGGTCAAGGCGTTCAACAGCCAGCTGGCCGCCGAGCTCACCACCGACGGCGCCCCGCCGGGTACACCGGGACGGCGGGCTCTGGCCGTCTTTGGTGACGACGACGCAGCCCGGGCCACCGTGGCGGGAATCATCGATGCCTTCGGCTTCGACGCCGTGGACGGTGGTCAGCTCGCCGAGGGCTGGCGAATCCAGGCCGGCACCCCTGCCTACGGGCAACGACGCACGGCCGACGAGCTGCGCGCCGAACTTGCCGCCGCCACCCGCTGAGGTCGGCCAAGCTCTCGGTTGGTCAACCCAGGAACCGGTCGATGTTGCGCGCATGTCCGCAGCTACGGGCAACGCGGTGAGCTGACGCACGATCGGCTCGGGCTCGGCTTCGCCGACCTCCCGGGCCACCGCGTCCGGATCGAGAACGTCGGCCACAACCGGCCGCGCCCC
>JBOGHG010000348.1:0-3805 GCA_050744525.1 Acidimicrobiales bacterium
GCCGGCGACCCGGCGGTGCCGGGCGCGGCGCCGTTGCCGTCGCCCGCGGTGGGCGTCTCCGGCGCCTCAGGTGCCGGTTCCGGCGCCTCCGTGCCACCGGGCACAGCTCTGTCGGACATGGGTCAGTTCCCTTCTCATGACGCACGCACCGCGGCGTGCGGAGGCGGCGTCGCTGCCGGCGGGAGGTCGATGACCTCACGCCGGGCGCCGCCGACCTGCGTCCATTGATTGATGCGCGTGACCCGACCGCCGCGCCAGGTGGGATCGACGGCGGCCAGGAGCTCGGCCGGGCGCAGCCCCCGAGGCTGCGTGGCCAGCTCGGCCTCGATCGACGTCCCACCGAGCGCCTCGGCATCGAGGATGGCGGGGCGCACGTCGTCGGTGACGCTGCGTCCCTTGCGCTGCCGGGTCACGACCAACTCGGGAGCGGCCAGGGCACCCGCCATCGCATGCGCAACGGCGGACGGCAGGGCCGCTCCCACTTCGATGTGCCAGGTGCAGCTGGTGACGGCCTGCTGGAGGGAGACCGCTCCCGCCGGCAGGGCCACGACCGCCTGCACCTCGATCCCCTCGGGCAGCGCCGGAGCGAGCCGTCGGGGCAACTCATGGAGCTCGACGTCGCCCAGCGCGTCGCGCAGGGCCACATCGAGGTATTCGCCGTGCGACTCGTACCCCGTCGAAAGGGCGAGCCCGAAGCTCAGCTTGGGTCGGGGGGAATAGCCCTCGGTGTACGCGATGGGGAGCTCGGCCCGGCGCAGCGCGCGCTCCCAGATGCGAGCCACGTCGCGGTGGCTCGTGAACCTGATCTTCCCCTGCTTCGAGAAACGCATGCGGATGCGGGCGTTCACTGTGCCACCCCCACCAGCCTGCGCGAGCGGAGCTCGACCGGGACGAAGTTCCCCCGGACGTGGCCGGTCGAGAGGTCCTGCCCGGTCCCCTGGCTGCCGCCGGCGGGCGCCACGGCCGACGCCACCACGTGCTCGATGCCGTAGCCGGTGCAGGCACCGCAGTCGTAGCAGGGCGTCCAGCGGCAATCGGGCAGGCCGACCTCGGCCAGCGCGTCCTGCCAGTCCTGCCACAGGAAATCCTTGTGCAACCCGGCCGAGATGTGGTCCCAGGGCAGCACCTCGTCCTCGGTGCGATGCCGGTAGACGTACCAGTCGAGGTCGAGCCCGTGGTCGGCCATGGCCTCCAGCCACAGCTCGAGCCGGAAGTGCTCGCTCCACTCCTGGAACGTCCCGCCTCGCCGCCATACCTGCTCGATCACCGGGCCCAGGCGCCGGTCGCCCCGCGACGCCAGCCCCTCCGCCAACGTGGCCCGGGGGTCGTGCCAGGTGAGCTGCAGCCCCTTGCTCCGCCTCGTGGCGTCGCGCAGGAGCCCGATCTTGCGGTGGAGCTCCTCGACCGTGTTCTGCCCGAACCACTGGAAGGGCGTGAACGGCTTGGGCACGAAACCCCCCACCGACGCCTTGACCACGGCGTTCTTGGTGTGACGGCGCCCGATCTCGACGCAGTTGCGGGCCAGCTCGTAGATGCCGAGCGTGTCCTCGTCGGTCTCCGACGGCAACCCCGTCAGGAAGTAGAGCTTGACCCTGCGCCAGCCCTGGCTGAAGGCGCTGGTCACGGCGCCGTACAGGTCTTCCTCCCGGATGAGCTTGTTGATGATCTGGCGCATGCGCCAGGTCCCGGCCTCGGGGGCGAACGTGAGGCCGGTGCGGCGGGCCTTCTGGATCTGCGCGGCGATGCCCACCGTGAACGCGTCGACCCGCAGGCTGGGCAGGCTGACGGACACCTGGCCGCAGGTCGAGGGATCGTCGACGATGCCCTGGACCACCGACTCGATACCCGAGAAGTCGGCCGTCGACAGGCTGGTGAGCGCCACCTCGTCGTAGCCGGTTCGGCGCAGGCCCTCGGACACCATCGTGCGCACCTGCTC
The DNA here is from genome assembly GCA_050744525.1 of Acidimicrobiales bacterium. Taxonomy (GTDB): domain Bacteria; phylum Actinomycetota; class Acidimicrobiia; order Acidimicrobiales; family VFJN01; genus DASQUK01. The sequence goes on from JBOGHG010000348.1 coordinate 1,937, forward strand.
GGCGGGACGCTCCCGGACGGGGCGGGTGATCATGCCCGCCTGGCAGAACCGGCAGCCCCGCGTACAACCCCGGAAGACCTCGACGTTGAGCCGGTCGTGCACCACCTCGGTGAGGGGCACGAGCTGGTTGCGCGGGTACGGCCACACCGCCAGGTCCGCGACGGTGCGCTTCTCGACCCGCTCGGGGACGTCCGGGTGGCGCGGCCGGATGGCCCGGATGGCGGGTCCCTCGTAGTCGACCTCGTACATCGACGGGACGTACACACCGTCGACCCGGGTCAGCTCGCGCAGCATCCCCCGGCGACTGCCCTCGGTGCGGCCGGACGCCTTCCAGTCCGCCAGCACCGCCGTGATCTCCGAGACGACCTCCTCACCGTCGCCGACCACCACGAAGTCGAGGAAGTCGGCCAGCGGCTCGGGGTTGTAGGTGCAATGCCCCCCGGCGGCAACCAGCGGGTGCTCCGGGCGGCGATCGGCCGCCCGGACGGGGATGCCGGCCAGGTCGATGCAGTTGAGCAGGTTGGTGTAGGTCAGCTCGGCCGACAGGTTGAACGCCAGCACGTCGAAGTCCACGGCCCCACGATGGGTGTCCACCGAGAACAGGGGGATTCGCTCGCGCCGCATGACCGCCTCGAGATCACCCCAGGGTGCGTACGCCCGCTCGGCGACGGCATCGTCGCGCTCGTTGAGGATCTCGTAGAGGATCTGCAGGCCCTGGTTGGGCAGCCCGATCTCGTAGGTGTCCGGGTACGTGAGGAGCCAGGCCACCCGCCCCGGACCGTGCTCGGGACGCTGCGCACCGAGCTCCAGCCCGATGTATCGGGCCGGCTTCTCCACATCCGCCAGATGTGGCTCCAGCTGCGTCCAAACGGAAGTCACGTTGGATCCAGGGTAGCGGGACGCCCCTGCCTGCCCCGAACCGCGCTGGGGGCGGTCAATGGACGTCGGAGGGTGCCGACGCCCGGTGCCAGCGGGCCGTGAGCAGCAGGCCTCCGGCGTCCACCAGCACGAAGGCCAGCCGCGACGCGACCGCCACGGTGGCGGCGAGGGCGCCGGGCATCCCCGACGAGGCGACGAAGACGGCCTCGCGGATCCCGGCCCCGGCTGGCACCGGGACGGCTGCGAACCCTGCGGCCCACGACAGCGTGGTGGCGATGCCGATCCGGAGGATCGGGGGGTCGGGCACCAGCGCCCGCGCCACCAGCCACGTTGCCGCCCAGATGAACAACCACGCCGGCACGTAGCGGAGGACGACGGCCGCGGTCGCGCGCCACGCCGGCAGCGGCACGTCACCGCCCCGGCCGGTGAGCCGCACCGCCGCGCGGCGGGCAAGGCCGAGGACGGCGGGATGGAGTGCCGCGAGGCCGAGCGGCAGGAGCAGCAGCAACGCCAGCGCCGCCGGCGACTCGGCCTGGTGGGCGAGATCGAGCGGCACCAGCGCGGCGGCGACGGCCAGCCCCGCCAGGTAGAGGGTCGCGAGCGACAGCGCCACGCTGGGATAGGCCCGGCTGGCGGGCACCCCGCCCCGGCGGGCCAGCTCGCCACGCCCGACGACGGGCCACACGCCGCCGGGCACGTACTTGCCGATCTCGCCCGAGTAGTACCAGGCGATCACGCGGCGCCGGCCCGGGCGATGGCCGAGCAGCGCCAGCGCGTCCTCCCAGCACCGGGCGATCCAGGTCATGGCGGCCGCGGCACACAGGACCGCCAAGACCAGCCACCCCGGTGCGGCATCGGCGATGAGGTCGCGCACCTCGGACCACTGAGACACCAGCGTGGCGGCGACGAAGCCGAGGCACACGAGAGCCAGCACCACCCCCACCACCGTCGGCAACCGGCGCCACGGGAGGCGCTTCGGAGTCGGGGAAC
>JBOGHG010000349.1:0-3790 GCA_050744525.1 Acidimicrobiales bacterium
TCGTCGAGGGCGTGCGTCAGCTCGTGGGCGATGGTGGTGCGGACATAGGGCGTGAGCGCCGTGCCCCGGACCACCAGCTCGTCGGTCTCGGGGTCGTAGAAGCCGACCACGCCGGCGCCCAGCAACGTGCGCATGGCCTCCACGAGGTCGATGCCGGGCTCGACCAAGCCGAACGCCTCGAGGAGGACCTCGGTCTCGCGCAGCTCGTCGACGCCCTCGTCGAAGTCCTCGAGCAGCCGGCGTTGGAACTCCCCCTCCCCCGCCAGCTCGACGTCGACCGGCTCGTTGAACGCCAGGCCCCGCTCCGCTTCGACGACGGCGCTGATCTCGTCGACGGCCGATCGCACCTCGGCCTCGCTGGCCGGCGCAGGCTCGCCGCTCGAACCCTCGTCGTCCCGGCCGTCACCGCCCGGGGACGTCGGCAGCGGGTCGTTGTCGGCCTCGCCGACGGACGTCCAGGCCGCGGCGACCGAGGCGGCGAGCAGGCCGACGATGACCACGGCGCCGGCGACGCCCACCCACCGGCGCCGCCGCCTGGGCAGCCACTCGGGCTCGGGTTCCGACATGGCCCTGGCACCGTAGCGGCCCAGCCGTGGCGTTCCCGTTTCGGGCGGCCGCGGCCGGCGAGCACATCGAATAGGCCTCTGTCAGGTGCACGCCTCCAGCTCGCGCTCGATGGCCGCCGCCAGGGCGTCGACGCGGTGGGGTCCGTCGTAGCGGCGGCCGTTGACGAAGAGCGCCGGCGTGCCGACGGCGCCGCTGGCGTCGGCGCTGGCGACGTCGCGGCTGATCCGCAGCGCGTAGTGCCGCGAGCGGATGTCGTCGGCGAACCGCTCGACATCCAGGCCGAGGTCACCGGCGTACCGCACCAGGTCGGGATAGATGAGCGAAACGCCCTCGGGGACCAGGATGTCGTGCATCTCCCAGAACCGGCCCTGGGCGGCGGCCGCCTCGGCCGCCTCGGCGGCGGCGGCGGCGTGCTCGTGGACGTCCACGAGCGGCAGGTGCCGGAACACGAACCGCAGGTCGTTGCCGAACCTCCGCACCAGCTCGCGCACCACCGGCTCGGCGCGCCCGCAGTAGGGACACTCGAAGTCGCCGTACTCCACCAGCGTGACAGGGGCATCGACCGGGCCGCGGACGTGGTCGACCTCGGGATCGACGTCCTCGGCGAGGTCGACGATCGGCGGCGCCACCGCGCCCCCGGCCCTCGCCTTTCCGTCCCGAGGCAGGCGCCGGATGACCGTGAACACGAGCCAGGCGGCCAGGGATGCGATGACCGACGCGGCCAGGATGCCGAGCTTGGCCTCCTCGAGGTCGCGGCCCGTGAAGGAGATGTCGGCGATGAGCAGCGACACGGTGAACCCGATGCCCGCCACGGTGGCGGCACCCGCCAGCGACGGCCAACCGACGGTGCGCGGGAGCCCTCCGAGCGCGGGCCGGGAGACGATCCACGTGGCCCCGAGGATGCCGAGCGGCTTGCCCACCACCAGGCCCACCACGATGCCGATCAGGATCGGCTCGGACGCCGCATCCCTGAGCACCTCCCGGTCCAGGTCCACGCCGGCGTTCGCCAGGGCGAACAGCGGCACGATCACGTGGCTGGTCCACGGATGGAACAGGTGCTGCAGGCGCTCGTTGGGCGAGATGGTCAACGCCAGGGTGCGACTGGCCGTGCGGGCGTACTCGGGCGTCGGTTCCTCGCGGAACAGGCGCCAGATCATCCCGGCCCGTGTCAGCTGCTGGCGCGACGGCGGGTAGGCGGTCGCCAACAGGCCGACGGCGACGCCGGCGATGGTCGGGTGGACGCCCGACGCCAGCATCGCCAGCCATATCGCGAGCCCGACCAGGAAGTAGGGCACACCATGGCGGACCCCGGCGGCCCGCATCCCTAGGACGACGCCGTAGAGCCCGAGCGCCACGCCCAGGGCCGGCAGGGACAGGTCCTCGGTGTAGGCCAGGGCGATGACGGCCAGCGCCACGACGTCGTCGACGATCACCAGCGTGAGCAGGAAGCTGCGCACCCGGGGTGCGGCCCCGCCCACCAGCGTGAGCACCGCGAGCGCAAAGGCGGTGTCGGTGCCCATGACGATGCCCCAGCCCCGGACCGAGGGCTCCCCGGCGTTGATGGCGAGGTAGATGACCGCGGGTGCCACCATGCCGCCGATCGCCGCCAGCACGGGGGTGGCGACCCGGCGGCGCTCCCGCAGCTCGCCCATGTCGAGCTCTCGCCGGATCTCGAGACCCACGACGAAGAAGAAGAACGCCATGAGCCCGTCGTTGATCCACTCACGGAGGTCGAGCGCGAGCTCGGCGGTTCCGAAGCTCAGGGAGACCTCGGTGCCCCACAGCCGCTCGTAGCTGTCCGACCACGGCGAGTTGGCCCACACCACCGCGGCGACGATGGCGGCCAGCAGGACGGCGGCGCTGGCATTCTCGGTGGCCACGTACTCGCGTATGGGCGCCAGCCGGCGGGACCATGGTGTGACCTGGGTCTCCCGTAGCTCGTCGTCGATCGCCATCGGATCGGACCTCACAGCCGGAGGCAGATGCTCGTTTTACGTCACGTGAACCTCGCCGTACCTACGACGCGCCGCGGTGGCGCGCGCAGCCGCCGGGGTGGCGTGCCCACCGCATTGCCGCCCGCACCGTTGCCGCCCGCACCGACGACCGAGGTCGGCCCCGCCCACCAGCCATACCTGCCCCTCGTCGGGCTCGAAGCCGCCCGACCCCGGCGCGAGGTGCTGCCGGGCGTCGTGCACGTCCCGGGTTGGCTCGGTCCCCCCGCCCAGCGGGCCCTGGTCGAGGGCTTCCGCCACTGGGCCCTGCCGCCCGCCGGGCTGCGTCACCCCCGCGTCCCCAGGCGGCCTACACACCCGACGCCGCCATCGTGAACCTCTATGCCCCCGGTGCCCGCCTCGGCCTGCACCAGGACGGGGAAGAGCCCTCGGCGGCCCCGGTGGTCACGATCGGCCTGGGCGACGCGTGCACCTTCCGGCTCGCCGGCGTCGACCGCCGCACGGGGCCGTTCACCGACATCGAGATGCGCAGCGGCGACCTGCTGGTGTTCGGCGGCGCCAACCGCCGCATCTACCACGGGGTGCCCAAGGTGCTCCCCGGCACCGCGCCTCCCGACCTCGGGCTCCCGCCCGGCCGGCTCAGCATCACCGTTCGCGAGACCGGGCTGTCATGAGCGGCCCGAAGCCCATCGCCGACCGGGTGGACCGGCTCCGCTGGCCCGACATAGCTGACGGCCTCGACGACGTCGGGGTCGGGCCAACCGGCGCAGTGCTCACGGCCGCCGAGTGCCGGTCGCTCGTCGACGTCTACGACGACGACACCCGGTTCCGATCCACGATCGACATGGCCCGCCACCGCTTCGGCAAGGGCCAGTACCGCTACTTCGACCACCCGCTGCCGGAGATCGTGGCCGAGCTGCGGGCCGCGTTCTGGCCGCACCTGCTGCCGATCGCTCGGGCATGGGCACGGAGGCGAGACCGGCCCGCCCCGTGGCCCGACCGCTTCGAGGACTGGCTCGACCGGTGCCACGCTGCGGGACAGACCCGACCGACGCCGCTGATGCTGCGCTACGGCCCCGGCGATTGGAACGCCCTGCACCGCGACCTCTACGGCGACCTCGTGTTCCCGCTCCAGGTCGTCATCCGGCCTCGACCGTCCCGGCGATGCCTACACCGGGGGCGAGTTCATCGTGGTGGAGCAACGGCCTCGGACCCAGTCCCGGGCCACCGCCAGCACGATCCCGCGGGGACACGGGCTGGTCTTCACCACC
>JBOGHG010000350.1:0-3771 GCA_050744525.1 Acidimicrobiales bacterium
TCCCGACGATGTCGCCCGCAAAGAGATGGCTGCGTCGATGCCGGCCGAGTACGTCGACGCCTTCTTCAGCTTCTTCGTGGAAGGCACCATCGACGAGACCACCGTGCAGCCGACCGTGCACGAGGTCCTCGGCCGCGAGCCCCGCTCGTTCACCGAATGGGTCGGCGAGCACAAGGACCGGTTCCGGTGACGAGTCACGAGCAGCCCGACGCCCTGCGGCGGGGATCCGGATGAAGCGTGAGGGCGAACGCGGTGGAGCCGACGATCGCCAGCCGGAGCTGCGCCAGGGGGACGAACCACCGGTTGACCCTGCTGGCCTGCATCCTGTCGTCGTCCCTGGTGGGCGTCGACAGCATGATGACCGCAGTGGCGTTGCCTGCCGTGGCCGAGGATCTGGATGTGGGCTTGGCGGCGCAGCAGTGGGTGGTCGCCGCCTTCCTGGTGTCTCTGGGGAGCCTGCTGCTGGTCGGCGGTGCGCTCGACGACCTCTACGACTCCTGGCGGATCTTCGCGATCGGCACCGCCGGCTTCGGTGCCGCGGCGCTGGTCTCGACGCTGGCCCCGAACATGGCGCTGCTCATCGGGGGCCGGCTCCTCCAAGGCGCCATGGCCGCTCTGCTCATCCCGAGCGTCCTCGCGGTCATCAGCTCGACCTTCTCCGGTGACGAGCGGTCCCGTGCCATCGGCACCTGGACCGCCTGGAGCGGCGTCTCGGTCATCCTCGGCCCCCTGATCGGCGGGCTACTGGTCGACGCCATCTCGTGGCGAGCGGTCTACGGCGTCATCGTGCCGTTCAGCGCCCTCGTGCTGGTGCTGATCTTGCGGGCCTCACCCTCCGGTCTCAGGCGCTCCGAGGGGGCGTCGATCGACCGGGCGGGTGCTCTGCTGGCGGTGCTCCTTGTGGGCGGGCCGGTGTTCGCCCTCATCCAGGGGGCCCGTCGTCGGCTGGGCCAACCCCCTGGTGCTGGGGGCGTTGACGGTAGGGGCGCTCGCCCTCGCCGGGTTCGTTGGGTGGGAGCGACGGGCCCCCAACCCGCTGCTGCCTCCGTCCCTGTTCCAGAGCCGCAGCTTCAGGTACTGAACCTGGTCACCTTCATCCTCTACGCCGCACTCATCAGCACCGGCGTCTACACGATCCTCTTCCTCCAACAGACCGCCGGCTACAGCCCGACGGAAGCCGGGACGGCCGGCATCGTCGGCAGGTTCTGCCGGCCGCCACACAGGAACCCGTGACGTCCGAGCAGCAGCAGGCGAGTCGGGTCCTGCGTTGGGGCCCAGGCGGACTGCAACGAACGAGCGCTTAATGAGCGCACCCGCGCCCGATGGCCTCACGGGTCCGACGACCGGTCTAGGTAAACCTGGTTGCAAACCTCTCCTCCAGAAACTCACACGACACCACCACGAAAGTGCTGGTCAGCGTGCCCCCGGCAGGACTCGAACCTGCGGCCTACCGCTTAGGAGACTGGGTGCGCCCGTCCGTGGTGTGCGCCACCGTCCGTCGACCTGCACCGACTCCGCTGGCTGGTCCGCTCCGTGCGCTCCCGTCCGTCAGTATCGCCGGAGTTTGGGCCCTGCGAAGGGTCCAGCGCCGCGGAGAGGGCTCACAGGTCGAGGTCGGGCGGCGGCACGGCGTCACCAGCCAGTCGGACCGAGTGGTCGTGCCATTCCCGGGCCAGCTGGTTGAGTGTCCGCCGCTGGTTGCGGTCGAGGCGCAGGTCGCCCAGGTACTCGAACGCCCGGTCGATGCGCTGGGTGACCTCGGTTGGCTCGCGGGTCGACGCGTCGTGGACTATGCCCACCGCGTCGGCGGCGTCGACGCCTTGGGCGAGCAGCGCCGTGATCTCCTGGCGGTCCTTGTCGCCAGGCGCCGAGTCTGGCCGGTCCACCAGGGCGGCCAGCTTCGTGGCCAGGTGCGCCGGCAACTCGAGCACCACCCAGCCCTCCACCGCCTCGGTGCGACGGACGAGTCGTTCGGTGCGCAACTCGAGGCGCTGGCCCAGGCGGGACTGGTGCGGCACGTACAAGTCCAGGTGAATCCCCTCGAGCGTGCCGCGCCACTTGCGGCCGGCCAGGTGCCGTGACTCACTCATCTCGTCGACCAGCGCCGCGAGGGCGGCGAGCTGGGGACGGGTGACGATGAGATCGATGTCGTGGCTCATCGGTCCACCGGTGCGCACCCACGTGCCCCAGCCGCCGATGAGCACCGCGTCCGGGACGGCCTCATGCACCCGGTGGAGCACCGCGCGGCTGCGCTCGTTGAACTCAGGCGGATAGAAGCCCGGACTCGACGACGGCATCGGTGACCAACCGAGGCAACAGGTGGTGGACGAAACGGGCCGCCTGCCAGCCCGGCAGGTTGAACAGATCCACCCACGCGTGGGTCAGCGGCGTCACCCGCCCATAGCGCGCCAACAACGGATCCGGGTCGAGCACAACGACCTCCGTGACCCGGCCCAGATCGGGTTCGACAACCCGGCGCCGCTGGGTGATGCCCGGCTCGCCATACACAACAACTGTCTCGTAGTCGGCGATCGTGTTCCCACCCAGGTGGGCGACCACCGCACCGAACCCGCCCAACACCGCCGCGCGATTCCCAATCATCCGCTCCACCACCGGCGCCGACCCCGGATGATGGAACCGGTCGACGATGTCACGCCGCAACCGCCGCTGCCCGGCCCACACCATCAACAGCCGCCCCGGATCCACCACCCGCACCCCGCCACCCGGCAGAACATCGACCGCACCGATCTCCGCCGGATGCGACAGGGCACGATGCACCGTCGACACACCCATCCCCAACTCACCCGCCAGTCCTGTCACCGACGGCCACCGCCGCCGGCCCTTCTGGATCGCGCCCGCTGTCAGATGGCGCCACACCTGCTCAGTCTTCGACAACACGCCGACAGCATAACAACCATTTCCACTATATAGTGGAAATCAGCGCAGAAACCCGTCTGGAGAATCTACCGACCGCCTGTCCAGTCCCACCTTTGCCCCCGAGATCTGCCCCACGCGTCTCCCCCTCAACGGCCGCGGCCTCCTGCTCGAGGTCATCGGTCGAGGCTCGTCCACAGCTGGAGAACGGCGTAGGCACGCCAGGGGCGCCACTGTTGCTGCAGCGCGGCGAGCGAGCGAGGCTGGCGACCCAAGGCCGTGAGTGCGCGGCGTACGTCGGCGTCGCCGTGCGGGAAGGCGTCGGGATCGTGAAATCCTCGCATCGCCACGTAGGCGGCGGTCCAGGGACCGATCCCACGAATTGCGGTGAGCCGGATGAGGGCTTCGGTGGGGTCTGAGGTCCTCGACAAGGCCGTCGCCATCACGAGCCAGCGCGTGTGGATCAACGGGCCGACTGCTTGTCGAGGTCGACGTAGCGGGGCTGTGGAACGGCGTCGGACCCTGTCTCGCGCTTCAGCGGTCGGATCTCCACGCCGTTCTGCTGGAAGGGGCCGAGGTGCCCATCCGGATGGATGTCGACGTGCGCGGCCTCCACCAAGAAACGGGCCACTCACGGTCGAGTTCGGCAGCAGCGACGCGGCCGAGTACGACCTCGTCATCGGCGCTGATGGGATTCACAGCAGCGTCCGCGCGCTCGCCTTTGGCACCGAGGCGGCAGCGCGGCCAGTGGGGCAGGTCGGGTGGCGCTTCGTCGCAGATCGCCCGAACCAGGTCACGACCTGGTCGGTGATGCTCGGTCACCGGTCAGCGTTCCTCACGCTCCCGATCGGGGACGGCCGCGTCTACTGCTACTGCGACGTGATCCCCTCCAGCTCA
>JBOGHG010000351.1:0-3769 GCA_050744525.1 Acidimicrobiales bacterium
GGCTCACGCGGTTGGCGAACGTCAACGCGACGTGCAGGGCGCTGGTCTCCGACGTGAACACGTGCGGGAACGTCGTCCAGTTGAACGGGCCGCAGGTCGCACGGACGCGGACGCTCAACGCCGGGCCGTGCTGGGCGAGATGGAGGTCCACCTCGTCGCGCTCGGTGCCCGAGGAGACCGTCGCGATCCTCGCCGGCCCGTCCTGGTCGAGGCGATCCGAGCGAACCCAGGCCTCGACGGTGACCTCACCGGTGTGCTGGGTGGCCTCGACGAGTTTGGTCGCCGCGCCGACGCTGCGGGCGGCGCCGCCACTGAAGCGCAGTCCCCCACCGTCCAGCCAGGCCACGCCGGGCCCGACCAGCCGCAGGTCGAGCGCCGGGGACACACCGCTGACGTCGGCGACCCGTCGCCCGGCGCCCTCGTCGAACAGGTACCGCGCGATCGGCTCGGGCTCCGCCGCTTCCGGCGTGCTGGCCCGCAGGGTCGGCCGGGGTGCGTTCGATGTGGAGCACCTGTCGTCAGAGTCCGGTGCGGCGAGCACCGCCGCTGGGACCACCGCGACGAGGAGGATCGGTGTGGTCCACGTCATGGCGCGAGACCACGCCGGAACCGAGACGCGGCGACGCGAGAGGAACGCCACCGCGATCACGGCGCCCGCCGCGTTCAACAGGGCGTCGGCGACCGACGGCTCGCGATCCCCGGTCAGTGACTGGAGCAGCTCGATGCCGATCCCGAAGAGGCTCGCGGTGAGCGCCGCGACCACGCCCGTCGTACGGCGCGAACCCTGACTGAACCCCAAGATGTTGAGGTAGAGGAGGGCGGCGAGCACCAGCGTGCCCAGCGCGTGCCCCCACGACGACAACGTGTCCTTGTCGAGCGGCCCGGCCTCGGGAACCCGCGGCATGAGGCCCAGGTACAGCAGGCCGCCGGCCCACGCGACGGTGACCGCGACCAGTGCCGCCCGTCCTGTCGGCGCGCGGCCACTACGCACGGTCGTCATCCGGCGCATGGCCATCAACGGCGTCAAGCGACGCTTCACGCATCTCGACCATTGCCGCCCGGCATCGGGCGCCACGCTACCGGCACTCGCTGCCGGCCTCCGATGCCAGGTCCCGGTCGGCCGGTCAGCCCGCGGCGGGAACGGGGAAGACCCGCCAGGGAGACGGGTCCAGCGACGGGTCGTAGGGGGCGTCGACCCGCTTGGCCACCAGCGTGTCCACGCCGGACGCGGCGGCCGCCTCCAGCAGCGGCGCCGGGTCGCCCTCGTAGGCCGACGGCGTCGTCCACGCCGGGCCCTCGAGCGCCAGCTCGTCCAGCCGCGCCCGCCGCTGGTGCCAGGGCCGCTCGGTGAGCGGATGCCCGTCGAGCCACAGCAGGTCGAAGGCCACGAACGCCACCGGCTGGTCGCGGCCCAGCCGCCGCCGGGTCGAGTCCGAGCGTGCCTCCAGGCGGCGCTGCAGGTAGGCGTCGCCGCCGTCGGGTGCGGCCACCACGCCGTCGAGCACCACCTCGGTGATGCCGAGCGCCCGCCCGACCGGCCGCACCTCGGGGAAGTTGTCGTCGATCGCCTCGCCGGCGGCGGAGACGAGGTCGACGACGCCGCCGCTCGATGTCAACACGCAGCGCAGGCCCTGCCAGTGGGTCTCCAGCGCCCACCCGCCGTCGGGAGGCACCGCGCCCGGCCGGGCCCGCACGAGCTCGAACCGCTCGGGTGGGTGACGCCGCGCGGGGTCGTCGGGCGGGTCCATCCGGTGGATCATCCAGTTGCGACCGTCGGTCTGGAACAGCGCGTAGCGGCCCTTGGAGCGCGTGCCGTCCAGGACGACCACCAGCTTGCGGTCCTCGATCTTCTCGGGCCGGTAGGTCCCGGTGTCCCAGACCGTCATCATCCCCGCCCCGTAGCTGCCGTCGGGGATGTCGCCCTCGAAGGTGAGGTACTCCAGCGGGTGGTCCTCGGTGTGCACGGCGAGGTGGTTGCGGCCGGGGTCCCAGGGGAGACCGCGGGGCAGCGCCCACGACATCAGCACGCCCTCGTGCTCCAGGCGCAGGTCCCAGTGGAGCCGCGTGGCGTCGTGCTGCTGGATCACGAATCGCCGTTCCTCCCCGTCGCGGCCCGGGGGAGCGCCCGCCGGTTCGGGCGTGCGTTCGAAGTCGCGCTTGCGGGCGTACTCGTCGAGCCCACGCTTGGACCTCGACGACCTGCCGGCACGCGTGCGTTGCGCCATCTACCCATCGAGCCTAGGGCCCAGCTCTGTCAGGCAGAACCGGCGACAGCCAGCGGAGGTCGGTGGGGTGACGCGCGGCGGTCCGCGGGTCGGCCCGGCGCTCCGTAGGCTGTCTGTTCGTGACCACGCGCTCAGCCGACGTCGACCTCCGCTCGGGGCTCGAGGCCTACCGCCGGGAGCTGACCGGCTACTGCTACCGGATGCTGGGATCCGGGTTCGAGGCCGAAGACGCCGTCCAGGAGACGATGGTGCGGGCCTGGCGGGGCATCGACCGCTTCGAGGGCCGGTCGGCCCTGCGGTCGTGGCTGTACCGCATCGCCACCAACGTGTGCCTCGACATGCTGCGCGGCCCCCAGCGGCGGGCCCGGCCCATGGACCTCGGGCCGTCGTCGACGGCGGACGCGAACCTGGGGCCCCACGTGTCCGAGGACACCTGGATCCAGCCCATCGCCGACGCCAAGGCGCTGCCCGCGGATCTGGACGATCCCGCCGAGCTGGCCGCGTCGCGAGAATCGATCCGCCTGGCGTTCGTCGCCGCCTTGCAGCACCTGCCGCCCCGGCAGAGGGCGGTGCTGATCCTGCGCGAGGTGTTGCGCTTGCAGGCCGCCGAGGTCGCCGAGTTGCTCGAAACCACGGTGGCGTCGGTCAACAGTGCGCTGCAGCGGGCCCGGGCGACCCTGGCCGACCGCGACGTCGACGCCACGCGCCCGCTCGTCGACGCCGAGCAGCAGGAGCTCCTGGCCCGCTACGTGGACGCCTTCGAGCGCTACGACATCGACTCGCTGGTGAGCCTGCTCCACGAGGACGCCGTCCAGTCCATGCCGCCCTACGCGCTCTGGCTGCAGGGCCGCGACGAGATGGGCAAGTGGTACCTGGGCCAGGGCATCGGCTGCAGGGGTTCCCGGTTGCTGCCCACCGCCGCCAACGGCTGCCCGGCGTTCGCCAGCTACCGGCCCGACGGGCCGGGTGCCTGGGGGCCGTTCGCCCTCCAGGTCATCGAGACGTCAGGCGGACGGATCGCGGCGATCCACAACTTCCTCTACCCCGAGCTGTTCCCCGCGTTCGGGCTCCCCACCCGCCTCGAGCGCTAGCGCGGCTCAGGCCCCGGGGGGGCCGGGATCGGGCCCGCCGGTGCCGTCGATCACGACATCGGGGAAGACCTCGCTCAGCCCGACGAAGTCGAGCAGGGCACGGAGGCGCTCGCAGGGGTTGCGCAGCCGGATCGAGCCGCCCACCTGGCGCGCTGCCAGCTGCAGCCTGGCCAGGGCGCCGACCACCGACAGATCGGGATCGGGCATCCCGTCCATGCGCCACAGCACAACCTCGACGTCGCCGTCGAGGACCAGCACCACATCTCTGGTCGTGCCGCCTTCGGCGTTACTCGGCGTCACTCCGTGGTCTCTGGTCGGGCCGCCTTCGGCGTTGCTCGGCGTCACTCCGTGGCTCTCGTCCAGTCGCCAGCGGCCTCCACCCGACGACCTCCTTGTCTCGTCCGTCAGAGACAAGACGACGGCGGCGACCGGAACTGAGCGTTTCGCGCACCA
>JBOGHG010000352.1:0-3761 GCA_050744525.1 Acidimicrobiales bacterium
GCGCCGGGGGGTGGCGGGGCTCGGTCCGGTGGTGGACGCACTCGGCGCCCACCGGGTCGGCACGCTGATCGTCTCCCGGGGCTACGCGGCGCCGGGCTGGCGGTGCACCGGTTGCGACACGCTGGCCGCCATCGGCCGCCGCTGCAAGGGCTGCCGCGGGGAGATGGTGCCGGTCGACGACCTGGTCGAGGACGCCATCAAGGAGGCCCTGGCGCAGTCGTGCCAGGTGGAGATCTGTGTCGGCAACGCCGACCTCGACGTCATGGGGCGGATCGGCGCCCTGCTCCGCTATTGAGCGCTCGCCCTGCCGCCGCATCAGGGCGGGGAACCGGCCTGCTGGCGGGGATCGACGTCGGGGGGACCAAGGTCCTGGGAGTGGTGCTGCGGGCCGACGACCCCGTGGTGGTGCTCGGCGAGGCCCGGGTGCCGACGCCGGATTCCGAGACCGGCCTGCTCGACGCCATGGCCGACGTGGTGCGCCAGCTCGACGCCCAGGCGGGGGCGCCGGGGATCACGGCCGTCGGCGTGGGCATCGCCGGGCTCGTCGACCGCGTGGGCCGTCTGCGGGTGAGCCCCAACCTGCCGGGTCGGCGCAACATCGACGTCGGGGTCGAGCTCGACCGACGGCTCGGCCTGCCCGTGCGCGTCGACAACGACGCCACCTGCGCCGCCTGGGGCGAGCACCTGGCCGGCGCCGCCCGAGGTGCCGACGACGCCGTGCTGGTCACGCTGGGCACGGGCATCGGCGCCGGCATCATCGCCGACGGCGAGCTGGTGCGCGGCGCCCATGGCTTCGGCGGCGAGGCGGGCCACGTGGTGGTCGATCCCCGAGGGCCACGGTGCCCCTGCGGGCGCCGCGGCTGCTGGGAGCGCTTCGCCTCGGGCAGCGGGCTCGGTTGGCTCGGCCGCGAAGCCGCCGAGGCGGGCCAGTTGGCACGCGGGGTCGAGCTGGCCGGGGGCGAGGCCGGCAACGTGCGGGGCGAGCACGTGACGCAGGCGGCCCGCGAGGGCGACGACGACGCCCTCGGGGTTGTGCGGGAGTTCGCCGGTTGGGTTGCCCTCGGCGTCGGGAACCTCGTCACGCTGCTCGACTGCTCGTTGGTCGTGATCGGTGGGGGACTGGTCGAGGCCGGCGAGGTCCTGCTGGAACCCGTGCGCGCCGCCTATGTGCGACAGGTCATGGCGCCGGAGCAGCGCGACGACGTGCGCATCGTGCCGGCCGAGCTGGGGGAGCGGGCCGGCGCCACCGGCGCCGCCCTGCTGGGCGGCCTGGAGGCGTCGCACGCCTGATGCATCACGTTCGGGCCTGGGCGAAGCGCCGCCGGCACGACTCGATCTCGCTGGCGGCGGCGGCGGCGCCCTCGAAGCCGCGCACGTTCGAGTGCTTGTCGGGCTCGAGCACCTTGTAGACCTCGAAGAAGTGCTCGATCTCATGGGTCATGAAGGGCGGCAGGTCGGCGATGTCGGACACCCGCTCCCAGCGGGGATCACCGGCCGGCACGCACAGCACCTTGGCGTCGGGGCCCTTGTCGTCCTCCATCCAGAAGACTCCGACGGGCCGGGAGGTGACCCAGCACCCGGGGAACGTGGGATCGTCCAGCAGCACCAGGGCGTCGAGCGGGTCGCCGTCCTCCGCCAGGGTGTCGGGGATGAAGCCGTAGTCGGCGGGATACACGGTGGCCGTGAAGAGGCGCCGGTCGAGGCGGAAGACGTGGCGCTCGTGGTCGTACTCGTACTTGTTGCGGCTGCCCCGGGGGATCTCGATCACGACGTCGATAGGCGCGGTCACGGGGGAAATGATCCCCGACGGCCCGCCCGGCGACCAGGGTTGGAATCGGTTCCGGGGCTCCAAACCCACCCATGTACCGTGGGCGGATGGAGTTCCGCCGCATCACCGGGCTGCCCCCGTACGTCTTCACGATCATCGACGGTCTGAAGGTCGAGGCCCGGCGGGCCGGTTTCGACGTGATCGATCTCGGGTTCGGCAACCCCGACCTGCCGTCGCCCTCGGTGGCCGTCGACAAGCTGTGCGAGGCCGCCCACAACACCCGCAACCACCGGTACTCCGCCAGCCGGGGCATCCCCAAGCTGCGCCAGGCGCTCGCCGACCTCTACCTGCGGCGCTTCGGCGTGTCGCTCGATCCCGAGCGCGAGGTCATCAGCACCATCGGGGCCAAGGAGGGGTACTCGCACGTCATGTGGGTGCTGCTGGGGCCGGGTGACGCGGCCCTGGTGCCGTCTCCGTCGTACCCCATCCACATCTTCGGCCCCCTCTTCGCAGGCGCATCGGCCCGCGAGATCCCGATGTCGACCGACGGCAACTTCATCGAGCGCGTCCACGAGGCCTACGAGTACTCGTGGCCCAAGCCGCGGGTCATCGTGCTGAGCTTCCCCCACAATCCGACCACGGCCAGCGTCGACCTCGAGTTCTTCCAGCAGGTGGTCGACTTCGCACGCGAGCACGAGGTCATCGTGGTGCACGACAACGCCTATGCCGAGCTGGGCTTCGACGGCTTCGAACCACCGTCGATCCTGCAGGCCGAGGGGGCCAAGGAGTGCGCCGTCGAGCTGTACTCGATGACCAAGGCCTTCTCGATGGCGGGATGGCGGGTCGGTTTCCTGGCCGGCAACGCGGACGTGGTCCAGGCGCTGGCCAAGCTCAAGTCGTACCTCGACTACGGCACGTTCCAGCCCATCCAGATCGCCGCCACCGTCACCCTCAAGGACGCCGCCGACACACCCAAAGAGGTGCGGGAGGTCTACCAACGGCGTCGCGACGTGCTCATCGACGGCCTCCACCGCATCGGCTGGGACGTGCCGCGGCCGAAGGGGACGATGTTCGCGTGGGCGCCGATCCCGGAGCCCTACCGCGACCTGGGGTCGGTCGAGTTCGCCTCGATGCTGGTGCGCGAGGCGCAGGTGGCCCTGTCGCCCGGCGTCGGCTTCGGTCCCGGCGGGGAGGGCTACGTCCGCTTCGCGCTGATCGAGAACGAGCAACGCACGCAGCAGGCCATCCGCAACCTCAGGCGGTCGCTCACCAAGCTCGGCTGAGAGAGGGCGCGGACAGGTCACGGTTGCATTCTCGGCGGCGCCGCCGCCGAGAGGTCAAACGACGCGTCATCTCCGCTCTTGGCGCCTTCGGCGCCGGGCCGCTAGGCCACGGCTGCGCCTGTGGCGCAGCCTCTAGGACTCAGCTGCCGTTGTCCTCTCCGGGCCCGTCCGGGGGGCGGGCGTCGTCGAGACCCCGCTGCACACCGGCGGTGAAGCTGGTGAGGAAGCTGTAGACGTCGTCGGCGGAGCGGGTCTGCCGTGGCGGCTCGGCTGCCTCGCCTGACCGTGCCGCCGGGGCGCCCGGCGGCACCGTGTGCTCCCCGGTCGCGCGGCGGAGCGACAACGGGTCGGCAGTGGGCATCTGCGCACCCCGGACGCGTCGGGCGAGAGGACGACCCGAGTCGGAGGCCCGGGTGGGCGGCACCGGTCCGGTCGGTCCGTCGGGGGCGAGGCTGGAGGGCGGAACCGGGCGTCCGGCGTCGCCCGGGGCGCGATCGTGCCGTCCGGTGGGGTCGTAGACCCCCGACGCCGCCCGTTGGGACGGCGGGACTGGCGGGGACGGCGGTTCCGACGGCACCGACTGCGGCCCGCGGGCCGAGGCCGGCGGGCCGTACGTGCGCTGCCCGGTGATGTCCTGCAGGCTGGCCGAGTGGCGGCTCAGGGCGGCGAGCAGGTCGCCGCTGGGCCCGGCGCCCGGGGCTGCGCCCGGC
>JBOGHG010000353.1:0-3760 GCA_050744525.1 Acidimicrobiales bacterium
GCCAGCCTGTGGGTGGGGCGGACCGAGCACGAGATGGCGTGCGTCGATGTCGACACCGGCGGTCACCTCCGCATCGCGCTGCGGGCCACGGACTTCGAACGGGGTGTCGCGGAGGTGCGATGGTCGTTGCGGCCGGCACGCCGAGGCTGGTTGCGCACCGCCTGGATCGCCACGGCCCTGTCGGCGCTGACGCTCACGGTCGGCGCCTGGCGGCTGGACACGATCACCTCGGGTGGCGCGGCGGCCGACGTCGGCAGCGGCGGGGCGGCGACCGACGCCGTGTCGCCGGGAACCCGCACGGAGCTGGCGGCGGCGGTGATCCTGGCCCTCATCGGCACCCTCGGTGGCCTGGTCGCGCGCATCGAGGAGCATCCGCTGGTGTCGCGGCTGCTGGAATGGCTGCGCCGGCTGGCGGGGGCGGCGGCGCTGCTGCCGTTCGTTGCCGCCGGCACGTTGGTGGTGGGACCCGTGGGCACCAGCCGGCGAGTGGTGTGGGCCGCCCTCGCCGCGGTGGGCGTCGTCATCGCCGGGATCTTCGCGGTGGCGTTCGCCCGGCCGGAGACGGCGGCCGACCGCCCGCCGCCGGGCACGACCGCCACGGGCTAGCCGTGCTGGGGGGCGCGGAGCACAAGCTCCTGTCCGGTATCGCCAGCCGTATGCTTGTGCCCATGTCGCCGTCGACGCGGTCGAGCATCGTGCGTAGGCCGTCCAGTGGCGTGACGGTCCTGCCGAGCGCCGAGGGCCCGTCGCCGCGATCCGATCCCCGATGGACGTCCGAGCGGGCGCATCGCACCGATCGCCTGTTGGGCCGCCTCGTCGCCCGCAAGCGCAGCTCCGGCCGGTCCTGACCCCGCCGGGACGGGCCGTCACCGCCCGCCGGGCGCGCCCGCCGATTCGCGTCCAGCTGGTGGTCGCATGGCACCATTTCCGTCGTGTGGAGTCGCGCTCGGCTGGGGGTCCTCGTCGTCGCGTCGGTGCTGGTCGGCGGGGCGCTCGCGTGGGCGACCCGCGACTCCGACGAGCCCTCGTCGGCGACCGGACCGGGCGGCGGCGATCCCACCGAGTCGACGACCACGACGTCGGCAGTCACCACGACGGCGTCGACCACCACGACCACGACGGCGCCGCCCCTCCCGGCGACGGCCGGGCTGCGCCTGCAGAAGGTGCGGACGATCGTCGCCACCGAGCAGACCGGCCCCCTGTCGCCCAAGTCGATCGTCGCCTCGGGCTCGGGCGTGGTCTACGCGCAGAACATGATCTACAACCACAGCGTCACCGCGTTCGACGCCGACGGCGACTTCGTGGCGACCATCCCCGACACGGTGGACCTCGCCAGGTTCGGCATCACCGGCTTCCCGCCCGGGACGGTCCAGGGAGGTCCGGTCGAGCTGGCCTTCTCGGCCGACCGGACCAAGGCGTACACGTCCAACTACTCGATGTACGGCCCCGGGTTCGGCCACCAGGGTGACGACGCCTGCTCGCCGTCGAGCCGGGTCGACCCGAGCTTCGTCTATCGCATCGACGTCGCCACCCACACCATCGACCAGGTGATCCAGGTCGGTTCCGTGCCCAAGTACGTCGCCACGACGCCGGACGGGCGCTACGTGCTCGTGACCAACTGGTGCACCTACGACCTCAGCGTGATCGACGTGGCGGCGGGCCGCGAGGTGCGGCGGCTGCCCATGGGCCGCTACCCGCGGGGCATCGCCGTGTCCCCCGACTCGCGCCGGGCGTACGTGGCCATCATGGGCGGCCGGGAGATCAAGGTCGTCGATCTGGCGTCGTTCGGGGTCGGGACGCTCGCCGATGCCGGCGGCGGGCCGCGCCACGTCGTCACCAGCCCCGACGGCGCCTTCCTGTACGTGACGCTCAACAGGGACGGCCGGATCGCCAAGATCGACGCCCGCAGCGGCGCGGTCGTGGCCACGGTGGCCACGGGCTCGGCGCCCCGCAGCATGGACATCTCCGTCGACGGCCAGTCGCTCTACGTCGTGAACTACGAGTCGTCGACGGTGTCGAAGGTCACGACGGCCGACATGGCCGAGGTCCAGGAGCTGCCGACCGCCCACCACCCGATCGGCATCACCTACGACCGGGGGACCGGTCGGGTGTGGGTCGCGTGCTACGGGGGCGAGATCGAGATCTTCGCCGAGACGTAGGCGACGGGACGACGGGAGGCGGGGGCATGCCCTGGCGGACGTACCGGGAACAACATCGTCTCACGATATGATCGTGAGACGATGGAAAAGCTGGATGGAGGGCCGCGTGACCCGGCGGGCGTGAGCGATCGCCTGCCACCCGATGATGTGATCGGCCCCGATGACCGTGATCCCGGTGGCGCGGAGTCGGAGCTCGCAGACTTCACCACGAGCGCTGGGATCCTGCGGCTCGTGCCGCTGGCCGCGCTCATCGGCGTGCTGGGCGCGGGCATCGCGCTCGGCCTTCTCGAGCTGATCGCGTTGTTCACGAACCTCGCCTACTTCCAGAGCCTCGGCACAGACCTGCGTAGTCCGGCCGGGAACAACCTCGGCGTCCTCGCGGTCCTCGTTCCCATAGCCGGCGGCCTCGTCGTCGGTCTGATGGCCCGGTACGGATCGGAGCGGATCCGTGGCCACGGGATCCCGGAAGCGATGGAAACGATCCTGGTGGGCGGCAGCAAGTCGGAGCCGCGGGTGATGGTCCTCAAACCGGTCTCGAGTGCGGTGAGCATCGGTAGCGGCGGGCCCTTCGGGGCCGAGGGCCCGATCATCCTCACGGGCGGCGCGCTCGGCTCGGTTCTCGGCCAGTTCTTCCATCTGAGCGCCATCGAGCGCCGCACCCTGCTCGTGGCCGGTGCGGCCGCCGGCATGAGCGCGGTGTTCGGCACCCCCGTGGCTGCGGTGATGCTCGGCGTGGAGCTTCTCGTCGTCGAGTGGAAGCCGCGATCCGTGGTCCCGATTGCGATCGCCAGCGCCGTTGCCGCCGCCGTTCGCATTGCCCTGTCCGAATTCGACCTCATCGACCCGGCGCCCCTCTTTCCGACCTCGGTGTCCGTGCCCGCGGGCGCGGCGACGCTGTTCGGCGGCGTTGTCATCGGGCTCCTGGGGGGAGCGGCCGCATGGCTCCTCACGAAGGCCGTCTACGGGGCCGAGGACGCCTTCAAGCGGCTGCCGATCCACTGGGTCTGGTGGCCGGCGATCGGTGGGCTCGTCGTCGGTATCGGCGGTCTGATCGAGCCGCGGGCGCTCGGCGTCGGCTACCAGACGATCGCCGACGAACTGGCCGGGAACCTGGCCGTCGGCGCCCTGACCGGCATCTTCGTGGTCAAGCTCGTGATCTGGGCGCTCGCTCTCGGCTCGGGGACGAGCGGCGGGATCCTGGCTCCGATCCTGATCATGGGTGCCGCCGCGGGCGGCTTGTTGGCGCCGGTGCTCCCGGGCGGATCGGTGGGCGCCTGGAGCGTGCTGGGAATGGCTGCGGTCCTCGCCGGTGTCACTCGCTCACCGTTGACAGCCGTCGTGTTCTCCCTGGAGCTGACGAAGGACGTGGATCTCCTACTCCCGTTGCTCCTCGCCAGCACCATCGCTTACCTGATCAGTGTGCTCATCCTGAAGCGGTCGATCCTGACCGAGAAGGTCGCACGCCGCGGCTTCCATGTGTTGCGCGAGTATGCGGTGGGCCCACTCGAAGCCCTGTTCGTCCGGGATGTGATGGCGACGGACGTGGTGACGGTCAGGCCCCAGCACTCCATCGCCGGTGTCTTCGCAGCTGTCGAGCGCCG
>JBOGHG010000354.1:0-3754 GCA_050744525.1 Acidimicrobiales bacterium
CGATCCGGCTCCGCCGGTCGAGCGACCGGGAATCGACGCCGCCGCGAGGCGGCGGCCCAACCCTCGTTTCGCAACCTCTGGTTGCGAAACGAAATCCTACGCGCCGACGTCGAGACCGGCGTCGAGGGCCTCGGCCTCGATGCGGCGCGCCAGGTGCCGGGCCAGCTCGAGCACCCGGTCGGCCTGGAGCGGATCGAGCCCGGCGAGGCCGCACGCGGGTGTCACCATCCCCTGCTGGAGCAGGAGCAGCGGGTCACATCCCCCGTCGATGAGCACGTCCCACTCACCCATGAGCCGACGCCAGAGGATGTCGGCGCCCTCGCCCAGCGGGCGGTCCGTGGGCACGGCGCCCCAGGCGATCCATCCGCCCCGTTCCAGGAAGCCGGCGAACGCCCCGGCGTGCTCGCGGGCCCCGGCGTCGACCGGCAGCGACAGGACCTGCGGGCCGGCCTGGAGGATGGCCTGCCAGTCGGCCCGGCCGCAGCAGTGCAGGCCGGCGATGGCGTGCCCCTCGATCGACGCCAGCGCCGACGACACGAGGTCGAGCGTGTCGTCGACCGGCCAGGGGAACCCCGGCTCGAGCGCAGCGGTCAGCCCGGGCTCGTCGAGGAACACCACTGTGGTTGCGCCCGGGGCGGCCCGGCGGGCCGCCGCCACCACCTCACGCGTGCGCGCCTCCACAGCCTTGGCGGCGACGGCGAAGGCGCGCTGGGGCGACGCACCCACCGCATGGAGGGCCAGGCCCAGGGTCACCGGCCCGGTGAGCTGCACCTTGAACGGCGCCACCCGACCGGCGGCGGTGTCGAGGAAGACACGGAGCCCCACGAACGGCTCGGCGTCGAGCGCCGGCTCGGTGAGCGGCAGTTCGGGGTCTATCACCGACTCGTCCACCAGCAGCGAACCGTCGGGCAGCACCAGCACCCCGGCGATGCCCCAGGCCGCCTGCGGGATCATGCCCTCGACGGGCGACCGCCGCGGCAAGGACGGTGCCGCCGGCAGGCGGGGCTGGCGGTCGAGCGCGAACTCGGCGGCGTCGTGGGGATCGTCGTGCGGGAGGCTGCCGATGCCGGTCGTCAGGCCGATCGGCAGCAGGACCTCCCTCATGCCGTTCCTCGCTGCTTGCTCCTCCGGCGCGGTGGCACGCTCTGGGTCACCTCATCCCCACTCGGCTACACGCGCCGCCTGGAATAGCCAGCCGACACCACCGTCGGCAAATCTCCCGGCCCGTGGGATCCCTCGGCGCCTGGCCGGCGCGTGTCACCTGGCTTGTCCTCCCGGTGGTGCTGGGCCCGGCCGTGGGGGACGCCCTGGACGACGCCAGCCGGCCGGTCCAGCTGGTCGCCAGCATCGGCCTGTGGGTGGGCTGGGCGGCGGTGTTGGTTGCGACGCTGGTGCCGACGACCGTGAGCCTGACCGCCCTGCGGGTCGCGGCCCCGGCCGCGGTCGTGGCTGCGTTGGCCGCCACCGTGGCAGACGGGACCTCGGCGGCCGCGGTGGCGGGGCTGGTGGGCGCGCTCGTCACCGCCCTCGCGGCCTTCTGGCCGGGCACGGGAGATGCCTTCGTGGCCGGCTCGTCCTACGGCGACGAACGACGGATGCCGCTGCGGGTCCCCGGTCCCCTGCTCGCCGGACCGCTGGCCTTGGTGTGGACGGTGGCCGCCGCCGGCGTGGCGGGCGGTCCGCTGCTGCTGGCCACCCGGCAGTGGGTGGCGGGCGCGGCGGTTCTGGCGGTCGGGCTCCCGGTGGCGGGTGTCGCGGTCCGGTCGATGCACACGCTGGCCCGGCGATGGTTGGTGTTCGTGCCCAACGGCATGGTGGTGCACGACCCGTTGGCGCTGGCGGAACCGGTCCTTCTGCGGCGGGCCGACGTGCGATCGTTCGGGCCGGCGCCGGGAGACACCGCGGCGCTGGACCTGACGCGTGGTGCGCTGGGCCTGGCGCTCGAGGTCAGGCTGGCGCCGCCCGTGTCGCTGGTCCTGGCGAGCGGCGGGCGTTCCCGGGTGAACGAGTCCACGACGGCCGGTGCGCTGCTGGTCACGCCCACCCGCCCCGGCGCCGTCCTGGCCGAGGCCCGGCGCCGCCGGCTGGCGTGACGGCTGTCGGCGACGTGCCGACGGCTGGCCCGGGCTAGCGAGGGCCCGTCGAGCGGGCGCCGGCGAGGACGATATCGACGACGGTGGCGACGACGGCGTCGTCGGGCGGGTTGACGGCGATCAGCACGCGGAAGAACACCAGGCCGCCCAGCAGATCGAGGACCAGTTCGACGTCGGTGCCCGCCGGGAGCTCCCCGCGGGCCACGCCCCGGCAGATGGCGGTGTGCGCCGGCTGGCGGCGGTCGTGGACGAAGGCGGCGAGCACGCCACGCATCTCGGGGTTGACGGCGGCCTCGGCCACGACTGCGGGCATGACCTTGCCGGCCGGTGTGTCGCGCATCTTTTCGGCCAGCTCGCCGAGCATGGCGACGAGGTCGTCGCGCACCGAGCCCGTGTCGGGATCGGAGACATGGAGGCCGAGGCGATGGTGCCCGGTGTCCAGCAGCAGGGCACCGCGGGACCGCCAGCGCCGGTAGATGGTCGCCTTGCCGCAGCCGGCTCGGGCGGCCACCTCGTCGACGGTGAAGCCGGCCGGGCCCACCTCGGCCAGGACCTCGAGGGCGGCGTCGAGGATCGCGTCGTCCGCCCCGGCATCGCGGGGACGCCCGGGACGACGGAGGACGGGCTCGTGCTCGCCGGCGAGGAGCTCGCCGGCTTCGGGCGCGTCGGCGACCGGATCGGGATCGGTCACCGCGGCTCCGCATCGGGGTGATGCGCACCGACCGGCGGGGTTCCGGTGACCCGCCCGCTCGACTCCCGACCGATCGTGTCGGCGCGCACGGTGGGGGTGTCGGGCCGCTGGCCGTCACCGCCGTCACCGCCCATGGCCACGTCCTCGTGCTCCCGGGCCCGGGCGGGAAGGAACAGCGCCACGATCACCGCGCCGAGCGCCAGTGCGGCGGCCCCGATGATGAACGCCGTGCTCATGCCGTCGGCGAAGCCGCCGGAGGCGACGTCCGCCAGCATGCGCCCCGGCTCGCCGCCGATCTCGCTCGCGGCCCGCATGGCGGCGCCGATCTGGTCGTGGATGGCGCTGGCCTGGTCCGACGACACCGGGAATCCGCTGATGGCCTCGGTCACGCGAGGTCCGTACGTCGAGCTCATGACCGAACCCAGGACCGCCACGCCCAGGGCACCCCCCACCTGGCGTGTGGTGTCGTTGACCGCCGACCCCACTCCCGCCTTGGCCAGCGGTAGCGACCCCATGATCGACTCCGTGGCCGGCGGCATCACCAGCGCCATGCCGGCGGCCAGCACGACCAGCGACGACAGCACCTCGGGATAGCTGGCACCGGCCGTCAGCCGGCTGGCCATCACGAGCCCGACGGCCGCGATCGACAGTCCGGACGCCACCACGATCTTCGAGCCGATCCGCTCGACCACCTTGGCGCTGAGCGGGGCGATGACCATCATCACGCCGGCCATCGGCAGCAACCGGATGCCGGCCTCGAGCGGCGTGTAGCCGAGTATCGACTGCAGGAACTGCGTCAGCAGGAACAGCGAGCCGAACATGGCGAAGAACGTGAGCATGATCGCACCGGACGCGGCGCTGAACCGGGCATTGCGGAAGAAGCTGATGTCGAGCATCGGGAAGCGGGCCCGCCGCTCCCACAGGACGAACACCCCGAGGAGCACCGCCGCCAGCGCGAAGCCACCGAGGA
>JBOGHG010000355.1:0-3737 GCA_050744525.1 Acidimicrobiales bacterium
CGCTCCTTCGGCGCCGACCTCGCCGTGGACGTCGCCGCGACCGATCCCGCGGCTGCGCTGCGCGACGCCACCGGCGGGCTCGCCGACGTCGTGGTCGACGTCACCGCCAAGGCGCCCGCGGCGCTCGCCCAGGCCGTCGCCGTCGCCCGGGTCGGCGGCACCATCGTGCTCGCCGGCACCCGCGGGACCGACGGAACCCCCGGCTTCCGGCCCGACCTGGTCGTCTACAAGGAGCTGCGGATCCTCGGGACCCTCGGCGTCGACGCCCCCGCCTACCGGGCGGCCCTCGACCTGCTGGCAGGCGACCGCTACCCGTTCGCCGACCTGCCCCGGCGCTGCGCCGCCCTCGACGGCGCCGCCGACCTCGTGCGGTCGATGGCCGGCGAGTCCCCGGAGCCTCCCCCCGTGCACGGGGTCCTCGTCCCGTGAACGAGGGCGCGGCGCCCCGCATACCGCTCCTCGACCCCGGCGACGCCAGGGCGGCCGCGGCCGCCGCCGGCGTCGTGGAGATCGCCGCCGACCTGAGCGTCTTCCGGGTCTGGCTGCACCACCCCAGGCTCGCCCGTTGGCTCTCCGACCTGCTCATGGGCCTGCTCTGGGAGGGGCGCCTCGACCCGCGGCTGCGCGAGCTCGTGATCATGCGCCTCGGCTGGGCCACCAACTCCGACTACGAGTGGACCCAGCACTGGCGCATCGCCGGGGGCCTCGGCGTGCCCGAGGCCGATCTGCTCGGCGTGCGCGACTGGCGGTCCCACGACGGGTTCGGACCGGCCGAGCGCGCCGTC
Organism: Acidimicrobiales bacterium; assembly: GCA_050744525.1. GTDB lineage: Bacteria > Actinomycetota > Acidimicrobiia > Acidimicrobiales > VFJN01 > DASQUK01. Next base: position 786 of record JBOGHG010000355.1, read on the forward strand.
CTCGCCGCCACCGACGAGACCCTCGCCGACGGCGCCATCAGCGCGGCCACCTGGCAGGCATGCCGCCGGCACGTGAGCGACGACGCGCAGGTGCTCCTCGAGCTGGTCGGCGCCATCGGCGTGTGGCGCATGGTTGCCGGGATCCTCCGCTCCCTCGAGGTTCCCCTCGAGGACGGGGTGGGCTCGTGGCCGCCCGACGGCGAGGGCCCGCGATGACGCCCTTCGACGAGCTGCTCGGCGCCCGCGCCGACGGCGACGCCACGATCTTCAGCTTCGGGCGCGGGCTGCACGGCGCGTTCGGGGGGGTGTTCGGCGGCCTGCTGGCCGCCGCCACCGTGCGCACGGCGCGCCGGCTCGCCGCCGGCCGGACGCCGGCCGGGCTCGACTGCCGGTTCGTCCGCTCGTTGCCGGCGGGTGACGCCCGCGCCACGACCACCCTGGTCCACCGGGGTCGCCGGCTCACCTGCGTGCGCGTCGACGTCGTGGATGACGGGGGGAGGCTGGCCACCACCGCCACCGTGTCCTTCGTCGACGGCGATCGGCTCCACCCCCTCGACGTCGACGGGCCGCCGGCACCGGCGCCGGGTCGGCTGCGGCGATGGGGCCTGCCGGCCGGGGTCGACGCACCGATCATGGACCTCCTCGACCCGCGGCTCGGCGCCATCGGGCCGGGCGTCATTGCCGCCGAGGTCAGGCGGCCGTGGGACGATCCTGAGGGCGGCCGCGACGCCGAGGCCGCCTGCGTGGCTGGCGACCTGTGCGTCGGGCCGCCGGTCGCGGCCGCGTGCGAGGGCGCCTGGCTCCCGCACCCGAACCCCGACCTGTCGCTGCGGTTCGCGCCCATGGCCGCCGTCGGGCCTCGACTCACGGGCATCGGGCGGGTGGTGCGCATCGCCGGCGGCCAGGCCGTCGTCGGCGTCGATGTCCACGCCGCCGGCCAACGCTTCGCTGTTGGCGCCGCCACGTCGATGCTGCTGCGGGGTGAGGATCGCTGATGGTCCGCCGGGCGGTGAGCGACGGCGCCAAGGAGCAGCGCCGGGACGAGATCCTCGCCGCCGCCAAGGCGACGTTCGCGGCGAAGGGGTATCACGCCACGACCATCGCGGACGTCGCCCGCGCCGCCGGGATCTCCTACGGGTCGATCTACTGGTACTTCGACTCCAAGGAGGCGCTGTTCCACGCGCTGATGGACAGCCAGGAGCAGGCGCTGCGGGCCTACATCGACGACGCGGTCGTCGGCGTGTCGAGCCGCGGCGGTGAGGCCCCGTTCCGCCGATCGGTGCGGGCGACGTTCGAGTTCTTCGAGGCCGACCGCGACGTCGTCAAGCTGCTCTTCCGTGACTCGCTCGTGCTGGGCGAACGGTTCGACCGCCACCTGGCCGCCATCTACGAGGGCTTCATCGACGACATCGAGAAGACGATCAGCGCGGCACAGGCCGCCGGGCACGTCATCGACGCCCCGCCCCGCATGATCGCCTTCTCGGTAGCGGCGCTCATCGGCCAGCTGGCCCTGCGCCGCCTCGCCACCGACGACGGCGTCCCTGCCGCGGTGGTCGCGGACTTCGTCGTCACCCTCCTGCTCGACGGCCTGCGCCCCCGGGACCACCGCCCATGAACGAGGACCGCATCCCCGTCGTGGTCGCCGCTGGCCAGGTGCTCGAGCGCGACGAGCCCGTCACCGCCCTCGACCTCGCCGAAAGGGCGGCCGCCGCGGCGCTGGTCGAGGCCCCCGCCCTCCGGGGGCGGATCGACCGCGTCTCGGTCGTGGGCATCATCTCGCCGATCGGGCCGGCACCGGCCGCCGCCCTCGCCGCCCGGCTGGGGATCCGCGGCGCCGTGACCGAGACCACGACGATCGGGGGCAACTCCCCGCAGATGCTCGTGACCCGCGCCGCCCGCGACGTCGCGGCCGGCCGCCTGGCCGCCACGCTCATCGCCGGCGCCGAATCGATGCGATCGGCCAGATCCGGGCACCGCCGCGTCGCCGAGGACTCGACCGGGCCGCCCGACCCGGTCGTCGGGGACGCGCGGCCCGGTGTGGGCCCGGCCGAGAGCGCCCTCGGCCTCGTGGTGCCCGTCCACCTCTACGCCATGTTCGAGAGCGCGATCGCCGCGCAGGCCAACCGCAGCCATGCCGCCCACCGCGCCGAGCTGGGCCGGCTCCTCGCGCCGTTCACCGCCACGGCCGCCGCGCACCCGACCGCATGGTTCCGCGAACGCCTCGGGGCCGACGGCATCAGCACCCCCACGGCCGCCAACCGGATCGTCGCCGAGCCCTACACCAAGCGCATGGCGGCCTTCCTCTACGTCGACCAGGGCGCGGCGCTGCTGCTGTGCTCCCTCGCCGCGGCGCGCGCCGCCGGTGTCGCCGACCGTGCCGTGTTCGTGTGGGCCGGCGCCGCGTGTGACGACGTGTGGGCGCCAGTCGCCCGTCCGGCCCTCGGCCGGTCGCCCGGCATCGCCGCCGCGGCCGGCGCCACTCTGGCGGCCGCCGGGGTCGGCATCGACGACGTCGCCCACCTCGACCTCTACTCGTGCTTCCCGGCGGCCGTGAGCGCGGCATGCCGGGCCCTCAGCCTGGCACCCGACGATCCCCGCGGGCTCACGGTCACCGGCGGGCTGCCCTACTTCGGGGGGCCGGGCAACAACTACTCCACCCATGCCATCGCCACGCTGACCGACCGCCTGCGCCACGGCGGCACCGGGCTGGGGCTGGTGGGCGCCCTCGGCTGGTACACGACCAAGCACGCCTACGGCCTCTACGGCGCGGCGCCACCGGAGCGGGGGTTCGTCGCCCCGGACACGTCGGCGCGCCAACGAGCCATCGACGCCACCGCCCTGCCGGTCGCGCTCGGGGTGGACCGGCCGAACCGCGGCACCGTCGCCGCCGCCACCGTCGTCTACGACCGTGAGACGGTGTCCGCCGCGCCCGTCGTCGCCACCGTCGACGAC
>JBOGHG010000356.1:0-3736 GCA_050744525.1 Acidimicrobiales bacterium
GTCGTCGAGCTCGCCGCGGGCCTGTCCGAGCTCGGCTGGGAGCTCGTCTCGTCGGGCGGCACCGCCGCTGCGCTCCGGGAGGCCGGCCTCGCGGTCGCCGACACCGCAGAGATCACCGGCTTCCCGGCCATCCTCGGCCACCGGGTGGTGACACTGCACCCCAAGGTGCACGGCGGGATCCTGGCCGACCGCACCGACCCCGCCCACCGGGCCGACCTCGAGGCCCACGGCATCGCGCCGTTCGACCTTGTGGTGGTCAACCTGTACCCCTTCGGGGCCGAGGCGGCGACGTTCGAGCACGGCGCATCGCAGGCCGAGGAGCTGATCGACATCGGCGGCCCGGCGCTCGTCCGGGCCGCGGCCAAGAACCACACGCAGGTCGGCGTCGTGGTCGACCCGGCCGACTACGAGCCGGTGCTCGACGAGCTGCGATCCGACGGGTCGCTGTCCGCTGCCACCCGCCGCAGCCTGGCCCGCCGGGCCTTCGCCCGCACTGCGGCGTACGACGCCGCCATCGTCGGCTGGTTCGACGACACCGCTCGCCCGGGGCCCGCCGAGCTGCCGGAGTCACTCCACCTCACCTACCGGCGCGAGCCGCTGGCCCTGCGCTACGGGGAGAACCCCCACCAGCGGGCCGCGTTGTACCGCGCCGGAGCGACCGGGGCCGGCGCCGGCGCCGCCGGGCCGTGGTGGGTGGCGATGACCCAGCACGGCGGGATGGCGCTCAGCTACCTCAACCTCTACGACGCCGACGCCGCCTGGCTGCTGGTGCACGACCTCGCGGCACGGTTCGGCCGACCGGCCGCGGCCATCATCAAGCACGCCAATCCCTGCGGGGCGGCGATCGCCCCCACCCTGGCCGACGCCTACCAGCACGCCTTCGAGTGCGACGAGCGGTCGGCGTTCGGAGGGATCGTGGCCGTGAGCGGCACGGTCGACCAGCCCAGCGTCGAGCGGATGGTGGCGGCGGCGCAGGCCGACGTGGTCATCGCCCCCGGCTACGGCCCGGGCACCATCGAGGCGTTGCAGGTCAAGCGGAAGAACACCCGCATCCTGGAGGCGCCCGCACCGATCCCCGATCGGTGGCACCTGCGCCCCATCACCGGGGGCCTGCTCCTGCAGGATCCCCACCGGTTCGTGGCCGAGCGGGCCGGCTGGCGAGTGGTCACCCGCCGGGAGCCCACGGAGGCCGAATGGAGCGACGCCGAGCTGGCCTGGCGGGTGTGCGGCTGGGTCCGCTCCAACGCCATCGTCCTGGCCAGGGGCGGCGCCGCATGGGGGATCGGCGCCGGGCAGCAGAACCGGGTGGAGTCCGGCGAGCTGGCCGCGTCCAAGGCCGCGGGCCGGGCTGCGGGCGGCGCCTGCGCCAGCGACGCGTTCTACCCCTTCCCCGACGGCATCGAGGCCGCCGCCGCGGCCGGGGTCGCGGTGGTGATCCAGCCCGGCCGGCCCGCCGGCGTGTCCCGCGACGAGGAGATCATCGCCCGCGCCGACGAGCTGGGCCTGGCGATGGTCTTCACCGGGGAGCGGCACTTCCTCCACTGACGCGGCGGGGCCGGCAGGCGGCCCACACCCGTTCCGGAGCCGTTTCTTTGCGAGGACCGCAAGAAATCGACGCCGGAACGCTTCTCAGGTCACCCGTCGCGCCGCGGGGGCGTGCCGTTCGTGGGCGCCGGTCTCGACGAGCCGTCGTAGCCGGTCGAGCGCGTCCCACACGTCGACGAAGCGGGTGGCGATCGGGGCGGGCCCGAGACGCAGCCGATCCGGCGCCCGGAAGTCCGGCACGACGCCGACGAGCTCGATGAGCGCCCGGCAGATCCGCCAGGCGTCGGGATGCGCCAGCGCCACGTGGGCGCCCCGCCGCGCGGCGTCCCGAGGGCTGGCGAGGGTGAAGCCCAGCGGCGCGAGCCAGGCGTCCGCCAGATCCACGATCAGCGACGTGAGCGCCATCCCCTTGGCCCACAGGCGCTCGATGCCCGCCTCGGCCAGCAGGGCGACGCCCGCCTCGACGCACACCAGTCCCAGGACGGCGGGCGATCCGGTGAGCCACGAGCCGATCCCCTCGACCGGGCTGTAGCCCGTCCCCATCGCGAACTGGTCGCGCCGGCCGAACCAGCCCCAGATCGGCTGGCGCAGGATACCGTGCAGGTCGCGGCGGGCGTAGGTGAACGCCGGCGCGCCGGGACCGCCGTTGATGTACTTGTAGGTGCAGCCGACGGCGAGGTCGGCGCCCGAACGGGACAGGTCGACGGGGACAGACCCCACCGAGTGCGACAGGTCCCACAACGCGAGCGCGCCGTGCTCGTGCGCCAGCGCGGTGAGCGACGGCATGTCGGCCAGCGCTCCCGACCCGTAGGCCACGTGCGAGAGGCACAGCACCGCGGCGCCGTCGAGGGCCGCCGCGAGGGCGTCGGGGTCGGGCCCGTCGATGGGATCGCTCGGCACCTCCCGGTAGTCGAGCCCGTGGCGGGCCGCCAGCCCCTCCAGCACGTAGCGATCGGTCGGGAAGTTGTCGTCGTCGGTCACGACCGCCCGGGCGCCCGGCCGAGCGGCGATCGCCGCCGATGCGGCCTTGTAGATGTCGACCGTGGTGGCGTCGCCGACGATGACCTCCCCGGGCCCGGCACCCAGCAGGTGCTCGGCGAGGGCGTCGCCCACCTGCGTGGGCAGGTCGATCCACGCCTCCCAGGACCGGACCAGCCCATCCGCCCACTCGTCGTCGACCAGCCGTGACAGCCGCCGGCGGGCCCGGTATGTCAGCCGCCCCAGCGAATTGCCGTCGAGGTAGAGCAGCTCGGCGTCGGTGACGACCGACTCGTCGACGAACGGGGCCAGCGGGTCGGCCTCGTCGAGCGCCTCGGCCCGACGACGGTCGGTGGGGTCGGTCGGATCGGCGGGACGGCTACGCACCTGGGGCTCTGGTCGTCGACGGCCTACCCGGGAGCCGTGAGGACCAGCGGGCGGCCGTGGGTGACGACGACCGCGTGCTCGAACTGGGCCGCCAGGCTGCCGTCGGCGGTCCGGAGCGTCCAGCCGTCGCCGGCCTCGACGGCCTGCGTGGCGCCCGTCGACAGGAACGGTTCGATGGCGAGCACCAGGCCCTCCCACAGCACGCTGTCGTCGCGGGGGTCCTCGACGCTGGCCACCTGCGGCGGTTCGTGCAGGAACCCGCCGACCCCGTGGCCGCACAGGTTGGCGATGACCCGCAGGCCGTGACGGTGTGCCCGGCGCTGGACGGCCCGGCCGACGTGACTCAGGGGCCGGCCGGCGCGGGCGGCGGACGTGGCGTCGCGCTGGGCCAGGCGGGTGGCGTCGAGGAGCCGGCGGGCAACGGTCGACACCCGGCCCACGGGGGCGCTGGCCCCGGTGTCGGCCCAGTAGCCGTTGAGCTCGGCGGAAACGTCCACGTTGACCAGGTCGCCCTCGCGCAATCGGCGCCACGGGGACGGGACGCCCTGCGCGGCCTCGTCGTTGACGCTGATGCACGTGGCCGCCGGGAAGCCGACGGCGAGCTGGGGCGCCGAGCGGGCGCCGTGGGCCCGCAGCACCTCGCGGCCGACGCCATCGAGCTCGCTCGTGGCCACCCCGGGCGCCACCGCCGAGAGCATGGCATCGCGTGCCTCGGCCACCGCCCGTCCGACCCGTCGCAGTCCCTCGAGATCGTCGTCGCCGTCGATGGTCATGCGCACGACGCTAGCGACGAGCCGCGGGGAGCACCCGAAGCAATCCGGGCCAC
>JBOGHG010000357.1:0-3723 GCA_050744525.1 Acidimicrobiales bacterium
GTTCTTCGTGGGCGCCGACGACGCGTCGGTGCGGCGGCTGTCGGTCCCGGTCCAGCTTCACGTCGACGACGACGACGAGCCGGGCGCGGACGACGCTCAGGACGACGACGACGACGAGGACGAGTCAGCGCCCGGCGAGCTGCGGGCGTTGCGCTGGAGCGCCACCGAGCTGCTCAGGCACAAGGACCTGTCCCTTTGCACGGCGGACGAGCTGGCCGAGGCGCACCGGCTGATGGCCGACCTGCGCGTGCACGCCGTCCTGCGGCGCAGCCGCCGACGGCGAAGGACGTCGCGGCATCGGGGCCACCCCGATCTGCGCCGCACGGTGGCCCGCTCGCTGCGGACCGGCGGCGAGGTGGTGCGCCCGGCGGCCAGCGAACGCGGTGAGCGGCCGCGTCGGCTGGTCCTGCTGCTGGACGTGAGCGGCTCGATGGAGCCGTACGCCCGGGCGCTGGCCCGGTTCGCGCATGCCGCCGTGGCGGCCCGCAAGCGCGGCCAGGTGGAGGTGTTCGCGCTCGGGACGCGCGTCACCCGCATCTCCCACGAGCTGGCCACCCACGATCCCGATGCCGCATTGGGGCGGGCCGCCGACGCGGTCGCCGACTGGGCTGGCGGCACCCGCCTGGGTGAGGGCTTGCGCACGTTCAACGACCGCTGGGGTGTGCGGGGCCTGGCGCGGGGAGCGGTGGTGGTGGTGCTGTCCGACGGCTGGGACCGGGGCGACCCCAGCCTGTTGGGCTCCGAGCTGGCCCGGCTGCGGCGCGTCGCCTACCGCCTGGTGTGGGTGAACCCGCTGAAGGCTTCCCCGGGGTTTGCACCGTTGGCGCAGGGCATGGCCGCGGCCCTGCCGCACGTGGACGAGTTCGTGGAGGGTCACTCGGTGGCGTCGCTGGAGGCGCTGGCGGAGCTGGTGGCCCGATGACGCCCGTGGGCGAAGCCGAAGGGATGGTTCCATGAGAGACCTGCTCGACGGGCTCGATCGGTGGCGCGCCGAGGGTGTGCCGGTCGCCATCGCCCGGGTGGTGGACCTCGACGGTTCCGGCCCGCGGGCGCCGGGCGCGGCCATGGCCGTCAACGAGAGGGGTGAGGTCATCGGCTCGGTGTCGGGCGGTTGCGTCGAAGGGGCGGTCGTCACCGAGGCGCTGGAGGTGCTGCGCACCGGCGAGCGCAAGGTGGTGACGTTCGGCTACAGCGACGACGAGGCGTTCGCGGTCGGCCTGACCTGCGGCGGAACCATCCACCTGTTCCTGGAGCCGTTGGACTGGTGACGGGCGCGGCGTCGGACGGCTCCGGGCGTCTGTACGAGGAGTTGGCCGCGGCCATCCGGGCCGAGGAGGCCGTGGCGCTGGCCACGGTGATCGCCGGTCCGGGGCAGGGCGAGAAGCTGCTGGCCGGTCCCGGGCGCAGTCCCATCGGCTCGCTGGGCAACGCCGACCTCGATCGGGTCGTCACCCGCGACGCCCTGGGCGAGCTGGCCGCCGGCACGACGGTGGTCCGTCACTACGGCGAGCACGGCGAAGCGCGGGAGACGGTCGTGGCCGTCTTCGTGGAGAGCTTCGCCCCACCGCCGCAGATGCTCGTGTTCGGGGCGGTGGACTTCACGGCGGCGCTGGTACGCGTGGCCAAGGTGCTCGGCTACCGGGTCACGGTGTGTGACGCCCGCGAGGTGTTCGCCACACGTGCCCGGTTCCCCCAGGCCGACGAGGTGGTGGTCGACTGGCCCGACCGGTTGCTGGGCCGCGTCGGGGGCGCGCTCACGGCCCGCGACGCCGTCTGCGTGCTCACCCACGACGCCAAGTTCGACATTCCCGCCCTCGCGGCGGCGCTGGCCACCGACGTGGGCTACATCGGCGCGATGGGCAGCCGGCGGACCCACGCCGAGCGGATCGTGCGCCTCGAGGAGGCCGGGGTCGACGCCACGTCCCTCGTCCGCATCCGGGCGCCGATCGGCCTGGACATCGGGGCCCGCACACCGGAGGAGACGGCGGTGTCGATCTGTTCCGAGATCATCGCCCAGCGAACCGGTCGCTACGACGCCCGCCCCCTGCGCGACACCGAGGGCCCGATCCACGGCGGTGACTCCGAGCCGCTCGTCGGCCGCTGACGCCGTGACCGTCGCGGCGGTCGTGCTGGCGGCGGGCGGGGGATCACGGTTCTCGGCATCGGGCGGGGATGGCCACAAGCTGCTGGCGCCCTTCCACGGGCGCACGGTGGTGGAGTGGGCCATCGACAACGCGGCGGCCGCAGGGCTGGACGCGGTCTACGTGGTGCGGGGCGCCACCGACCTGCCGGTCCCCCGACTGGCGGGCGACGCCGTGCGGTTCGTCGCCAACGACCGCTGGCGGGACGGCATGGCATCGTCGCTGGGGGCCGGCCTGACCCGGGCGCGCCGCGACGGCCACCACGCCGTCGTGGTGGGCCTGGGGGACCAGCCGCTGGTGCTGGCGGAAGCGTGGCAACGCGTCGCCCGGGCGAGGGCCAAGCCCATCGCGGTGGCGACGTACGACGGGACGCGGGGGAACCCGGTACGCCTGTCGTCGCTCGTCTGGCCACTGTTGCCGGCGGCGGGCGACCAGGGCGCCAAAGTCGTGATGCGCCGTCGGCCCGACCTGGTGATGGAAGTACCGTGTCCGGGAGGTGCCGCAGACATCGATACGGTCGACGATCTGAGGGAATGGAGCTGATGCCGTGGACCTGACCAACGAGTTCCGGGTGGGCGTCCCGGTCGAGGAGGCCTGGGAGGTGCTCACCGACGTCGAGCGCATCGCCCCGTGCATGCCGGGGGCGCAGCTCCAGGAGATCGAGGGCGACGAGTACCGCGGGGTCGTGAAGGTCAAGGTGGGCCCCATCACCGCGCAGTACAAGGGCGCGGCGCGCTTCGTGGAACAGGACGAGGCGGGGCATCGGGCGGTGTTGCGGGCCGAAGGTCGCGAGACGAGGGGCCAGGGCAACGCCAACGCCACCATCACCGCGCAGCTCGAGCCCGACGGCGACGGCACCAAGATCTCCGTCACGACGGATCTCACCATCACCGGACGGGTGGCCCAGTTCGGCCGCGGGGTGCTGGCCGACGTCTCGGCGAAGCTCCTCGGCCAGTTCGCCGACTGCCTGGAGTCGAAGCTCCAGGCGGGCGAGGAGACCGGCGGGGCTGTCGCGGGTACCGCCGGAGCCGACTCGCCGGGCTCCGCGGGCTCGGCCCCGTCGGCGTCGACCACGGGCGGTCCCCGGGACATCGCCTCGGAGGGAGCGGCGGCGACGGTCGAGGACATGCCGCAAGGTGCAACATGGCCCGGCCAGGCGGCGTCCTCCGGCTCCGCCGCTCAAACGGCCGAAGCCAACGCACCGTCCGGTGGTGACGCCGACCGCGCCCGCGCCGACGGCACGTCCGGCCCGTCGATCCGGGTGGTCGACTCGCCCGAGGCCGAGCCCGTCGACCTCCTCGACGCCGCCGGCGCCCCGGTCGCCAAGCGCCTCGCACCTGCGGTCATAGGACTCACCGTCCTCTGGCTGCTGAGCATCTTCCTGCGGCGCCGCCGCCGCCGCCGCCGCTGACACCCTGGGCCGCCGCCGGACCATGGGGAGCCGGGGCGCCGCGCTAGAGTGTCCCTCCCTGCCCGGGGTGCCCGGACAGCCACGTCGGAGTGGCGGAATTGGCAGACGCGCCAGGTTGAGGGCCTGGTGCCCGATCAAGGGCGTGGGGGTTCAAGTCCCCCCTCCGACACG
>JBOGHG010000358.1:0-3721 GCA_050744525.1 Acidimicrobiales bacterium
TCAGCGGGGCGCCCGTCCGCAGCGCCAGCACCGCCGGGCCCGACGGCAGGGTCGTCGTTTCGCCGAAGAAGGTCACCTCGGTGCCAGCGCCGCCGATGTCGCGATCGCACAACAGCGCCACCACGTGTGCCTGCTTGATAGCGCTGACGATCGAGCGACCGGCGTCGGGACCGAGGGGCACGATCTGCATGCCGATGCGCTCGCGGAACTCGACGAACCAGTCGAACAGGGCCGGCGGCTCCAGGCGTTCGACGACCGCCGTCACCGGCACCTTCTGGACCCGCGTGAGCCAGTAGGCGCACCATTCCCAGCTCCCGAGGTGGGGCAGCACGAGCATGGGACCGACGCCGCGGGCCAACGACTCCTCGATGTGCTCGTAGCCCTCGCGGGTGAGGCCACGGTCGAGCTCCGCGGGACCGATCGTGGGGAGGCGAAACGACTCGCCGTAGTAGCGGCCGTAGGAGCGGAACACCTCTCGCACCCGCCGCTGCAGCTCCGCGCCGCCCAGGCCCGGTTCGACGCGGCGCTGGTGACGCTCGACCATGGCGCGCTGGTCACCTGGGCGGAGCGCCGCCAGCCCGGCCACGCCCGGCGCCAGGACGTCGATCACCGCGCCCGGCAGGACCTGGGCGATCGCGAAGGCACCTCGGTAGGCGGGGGTGACGACGTCCATCACGGCGGATCGGTTCAGACAGGTGGACGGGGCCAGGCGGAACCCGTTGTTCGGCCGACGTCCTGGTCAGCGGCGACGGCGGTGCCCGACCGCCTGCCGGCGCCAGGTCCGGTGGGTCGAACGGGCCACCCGGCGAGCCCGCCAGCGCACGGCCAGCGGCTGCACCTGCGGAGCCGACGCCTGTCGCCACACCCGCTCGAACCGCTGGCCGGCGGTGACCAACGTCAGCACCAGCATCACCCAGAGCACCGGTACCAGGAGCGACTCGAACAGCAGGCCGAACCCCAGGATGATGAGCCGCTCCGCCCGCTCCATGAGGCCCCCGCGGGCGTCGAAGCCCAGGGACTCGGCCTTGGCCCGCTCGTAGGAGATCAGCAGCGACGCCCCCAGCACGGCGAGGGGCAGCACCGACACGCGTCCCGGTTGGGTGGACGCCAGGTACCAGGCGACGCCCCCCAACAGCAGCGCATCGCTGATGCGGTCGATCACCGAGTCGAAGAACGCTCCCCGCGGCGAGGCGGTGCCCGAGGCCTTGGCGACGGCCCCGTCGAGCACGTCCGGTACGGCGGTGAGTATCAACAGCACCAGACCGGCCCGGAGCCAACCCTGCGCGATCGTGAGCGACGCTGCGGTGGCCATGGCCAGGCCCGTCAGCGTCAGGTGGTTGGCCGTGATACCGGTACGCCTGATCTGGGCACCGATGGGGCGCAGGCCCTTTTCGAAGGTGCTCCGCCAACGTCCGTCGAACATCGTGTCTCCCGTGTCGGCACGCGCCACTGCGTGCCGGATCAGGCTAACGCCGCACGCCCGCCGGCAGCGACCATCCGGGGCCGGACGCGACCACCAGGGGCTGGCCGCGAGCGGGGCCGGCGGGACCCCTGCGGGGGTCCGCTAGCCTCGCCCTTACGGCGCCGACGACGTCTCGTGGACACAGGGGGTCCTGGTGAAGCGGTATGCGACCGATCACATTCGGAACGTCGCACTCGTGGGGCACGGGGGCTCGGGCAAGACCAGCCTGACCGAGGCACTGCTGCACCGTGCCGGAGCCATCAACCGCCTCGGACGGGTCGAGGATGGCACCACGGTCTCCGACTACGACCCCGAGGAGCAGCGCCGCAGCATCTCGCTGTCCCTGTCGCTGGCCCCGTTCGAGTGGCGCGACCACAAGATCAACGTCATCGACACCCCCGGCTACGCCGACTTCATCGGCGACGTGGCGGCCGCATTGCGGGTGGCCGACCTGGCGGTGTTCGTGGTGAGCGCGGTCGACGGCGTCGAGGTCCAGACCGAGGCGATCTGGAAGATGGCCGCCGACCAGGGCCTGCCCCGCATGGTGTTCGTGAACAAGCTCGATCGGGAGCGGGCCAGCTACGACGCCACCCTGGACCAGCTGCGGGACCGGCTGGGTGCCGGGATCGCCCCCCTCGAGCTGCCGATCGGCGAGGAGGCGAGCTTCCGCGGGATCGCCGACCTGCTGACCGACACCGCCCACATCTACGAAGGCGGCCGCCCCCACACCGAGGAGATCCCCGAGGACATGGCGGCCCGCGAGCACGAGGTCCGCGACAACCTGGTCGAGGGCATCGTCGTCGCCGACGACGACATGCTCGAGCGCTACCTCGAGGGTGACGTGCCCGGCGTCGACGAGCTCGAGCGCACCCTGCACGACGGCATCGCGTCCGCCACCGTGTTCCCGGTGGTGGTGGGCTCGGCCACCCGCGAGGTCGGCGTCGACCGCCTCGCCGACTTCCTGGTGGAAATCGGCCCGTCGCCGCTCGACCGGCCCACGTCGGTCACGGCCGGCGACAGCGATGTCGAGGTCGAGGCCAAGGCGGCGGGCGATTCCCTGGCGGTCGTGTTCAGGACCATCGCCGATCCGTACGTGGGCCAGGTGAGCTTGTTCAAGGTCCTGTCAGGCACCCTGCGGCCGGACGATCACCTGACCAACAGCCGGACCGGCGGCGACGAGCGGCTCCACGGCCTGTTGACGGTGCGGGGCAAGGAGCAGGAGCCGGCCGGCGAGCTCGTGGCCGGCGACATCGGCGCGGTCGCCAAGCTGACCGGGACCGCCACCGGCGACACGCTCACCCCCCGGGGCAAACCGGTCGTCGTACCGCCGATCGAGCAGCCGGAGCCGAACCTGGCGGTCGCGGTCGTGCCGAAGACACAGGCCGACGAGGACAAGCTCGCGCCGGCCCTCCACCGCCTCCAGGAGGAGGACCCGTCGCTGGTGGTCGAGCGGATCGACGAGACCCACCAGACCCTGCTCAAGGGCACCGGCGAGACGCACCTGCAGATCACCATGGAGAAGCTGACGCGCAAGTTCGGCGCCAACGTCGAGACCGAGCCGGTGCGGGTCCCCTACCGGGAGACCATCACCGGGGTCGCCAAGGGCGTCGAAGGACGCCACAAGAAGCAGACCGGCGGCCACGGGCAGTTCGGCGTGTGCGTCATCGACGTCGAGCCACTGCCGCGGGGCTCCGGCTTCGAGTTCGAGAACCACATCGTGGGAGGCGCCATCTCCCGGGGCTACATCCCGGCGGTGCAGAAGGGCATCGAGGAGACCATGCACTCCGGCGGGGCGCACGGCTATCCGGTGGTCGACCTGAAGGTCACCCTCGTCGACGGCAAGGAGCACTCGGTCGACAGTTCGGAGATGGCGTTCAAGGTCGCCGGTCGGCTGGCGTTCCGGGCGGCCACGGCGCAGGCCGACGCGGTGATACTCGAGCCGATCAGCCGGCTGGAGGTCACGGTCCCGCTCGACCTGCAGGGCGACGTCATGGGCGACCTCAATGCCCGGCGGGGGCGCGTGCAGGGCACCGAGGCCGGGGGCGACGGCACCCAGACGGTGATCGCCCTCGTGCCGACGTCCGAGATCCAGCGGTACGCAATCGAGTTGCGATCGCTCACCGGCGGGCGCGGCCGGTTCCGGGCGGAGCACTATCACTACGACGTCCTGCCCAGTCACCTCGTGGCCACGGTCCGGCGCGAGGTGGGCGACGAGGCCTGACGGGCCGCGGTGAACACGGCACACACCGGAGGGGGGTG
>JBOGHG010000359.1:0-3709 GCA_050744525.1 Acidimicrobiales bacterium
GCGTCGATGTGGGGCGCGACGCGTCCGGACGCCAGCAGGTCCAGCAACTCGGCCCGGTCGCGTTCCGCCAGCTCCGGCGCGTGCTCGCCGAACGTCCGGATCTCGAAGCCCTTGACGACCACCCCCTTGAGCAGCACGAGGTTGAGCGGGATCCTCGGGATCTCGCCGGACGCGAACCCGAGCGTGACGAAGCGCCCACCCCAGCGGATCGAGCGGAGCGCCCGTTCCGCCGCCGGCCCGCCGACGGGGTCGATGACGACGTCGGCGCCGTCCGGGATGATCGCCCGGACGGCGTCCCGGAGGTCGTCGGCGACGTAGTTCACCGTGCGCTCGGCCCCGCGCTCGCGGCACAGCGCCAGCTTCTCCGGTGTCGATGCCGCCGCGACCACCCGGCCGCCGAGCACCTGTGCCAGATCCACGGCGGCGAGGCCGACACCGCCGGCGGCTCCGAGCACGACCACCCAGTCGCCGGGTTGCACCTCGGCGATCGAGCGCAGCGCGTGGTAGGCGGTCGCATAGGTGACCCAGAACCCGGCGGCGGCGGTGAGATCGATGCCCGCCGGGATCGGCATGAGGCCGTCGGCGGGCATGGCCAGGTACTCGGCGAACGCGCCCACCATGGTGGCGCCGAACACCATGTCGCCCGGCGCCGTTGTGTCGACGCCGGGGCCGAGCGCCACGACCTCGCCGGCGGCCTCGCTGCCGGGTACGAACGGCGTCGGCATCGAGACCTGGTACCCGTCGGCGACGATGAGCACGTCCGGGAAGTTGACCGCCGCGGCGCCGACCCGCACGAGCACCTCCCCCGGACCGGGCTCGGGTCTCGCAACGGACTCGACCACCAGGGCCTCCGGCGGCCCGTGCTCGCGGCACACCGCCGCCCGCATGGTCTGCCCGGTCACGGCTCGTCGTTCACGCGTAGTCCGTGGTCTCGGCGAGGTCGGCGGCCCGCTCGATCAGGTCGAGCACGAGCGGGCCGAACGCCTGCTGCTTCTCGTCGCCCTGGCCCCGCATGACCCGCATGTAGCCCTGCTCGAGCACGATCCCCAGCTTCCAGCGGGCGAGGATCAGGTAGTAGTCGATGTCGTCGACCTGCCGCCCGGTCGCGCCGCGGAAGTGGTCGAGCAGCTCCCCCTTGTCGGGCATGCCGGCGATGTCCCCATAGGCGGCGCCACTGGCCGGAACGGTGCCGGTCATGTCGTCGGGCCACATCTGGAGGACCCAGCCGAGGTCCAGCTTGGGGTCGCCGACGGTGCCCATCTCCCAGTCGACGATCGCCGCGAGCCGGGCGGGGGCACCGTGGTGGTACATCACGTTGGCGAACTGGTAGTCGCCGTGCATGATGCCGGGCACGTAGTCGATCGGCCTGTGCAGGCGCAGCCAGTCGGACGCCACGTCGAGGCCCGGGATGTCGCGGGTCTTCACGCGGGCGTAGAAGCGGAGCCAGCGGTCGACCTGGCGCTCGTGGAAGCCGTCTGGCCGGCCGAGGTCGCCGAGGCCGCGGGCCCGCCAGTCGACCTTGGACAGCCGTGCGATCCCGTCGACGAGCTGGAAGGCGAGCCCGCGGCGGGCATCGAGGTCGTCGTCGAACGGGCTCGGCCATCGGCCGAGGCCGACGGGGGACCAGCCGTCGACGAACCCCATGAGGTAGAAGGTGCATCCGAGCACGCTGGTGTCGGTGCACACGGCGATCGCCTCGGTGTGCGGGACCTCGGTGCCACCGAGCGCCTCGATGATGCGCCACTCGCGCAGGATCCCGTCGTCCCGGCCGGCGGGGGCATCCTTGGGCGGCTTGCGCAGCGCGCAGTGAAGGCCGCCGCGCCGGATGCCGAAGATCTCGTTCTGGCTGCCGCCGGAGATCGCCGTGCACTCGACGGCCTCGCCGGTTCCGGGGAGATCCTGGGTGTCCATCCAGCGCCCGAGGCGATCGATGTCGGTCGTGTCCATCGCTGCGCCCAAGGTCCCCTCACTGCCTCGTCGACGGGTGCGGAGAATAGCGTTCTGCAAGTTCAGAACGAAACATCACACCCGCCGGGCTTCGTCAAAGGTTGAGGATCAGTCCGGCGGGTCAGGCCTCGGCGAAGAACGCGAAGTCTTCGACCAGGGCGGCGTGGCGAGCCTCGACCAGGCGGAGGCCCGCCGGGTGGGTGAGGATGTGCAGCCGGTTGGCCTTGATGCCCCGGGCCACCACCGGGCCGACCTCCTCGGGCGCCATCATCGTGACCGCCGGTTGGCGGACCGGCGGGGCCGGTAGAGGCCCGCCGTGGCGCGCCGGCCGGTGGCGGGCGGAGGTGGCGGCGAGGTTCGAGCGCACCATTCCCGGGCACAGCAGCGAGACGCCGATGCCCTCGTCGGCGAGCTCACCGCGGAGGGACTCGGCGTACCCGAGCAGCGCATGCTTGGTCGCCGTGTAGACGCCGAGGCGGAGGCCGCCGACGCTGGGGGGCGCCAACAGCGCCGCCAGCGAGGCGGTGATCACGATGTGCGCCGACCCGCCCGAGGCGCGGAGGTGGGGCAGGAAGGCGTCCACCGCCCGGACTGCCGACAGCAGGTTGAACTCGATGATCCAGGCCCAGTCGGTCTCGGAGGCCGTGACGAGCGGGCGGTCGGCGACGACGCCGACGTTGGTCGACAACACGTCCACGGCTCCGTGGTCCGCCAGCGTGGTCTCGGCCAGCCGGCCGAGCGACCGCCGATCCGTGCCGTCGACCTGCGCCGCGGTGGCCGTGCCTCCGACGCCGGCGATCTCGTCGCGCACCGCCTCGGCCGACGCCGCGTCGATGTCGGCGATCATGACCTGCATGCCCTCGGCCGCGAGGCCGAGGGCGACGCCACGCCCGACGCCGCTGCCCGCACCAATCACCGCGGCGACCCGGCCGCTGAGATCCTCCATGCGCGGCGGAGCCGATGCGGTGCTGTCCGGCGAGCTACCGGTAATCCGTCTGGGATCCCGCGGCCCCGATGAGGGCCGAGGCGAGGATGCCGATCGGCAGCGCGCCCCAGTACGACACGTTGGTCCCGATGTTCCCGAGGAACAGCATGAGCAGCCATGTCGCCGGGAACGTGACGACCAGCAGCAGGACCAAGCCGATGAGCAGCGCAGCGAACATCTCCGACCTCCTAAAGATGGTGCACGAGGCATACCGGATCCATCGGGCCGGGTGGTGGATCCCCGGGCCGGCCTGTCGTCGTGGGGGCGGCATCCGTGCCATGGTCTCGGGATGGACTCCCGGGCGCGGGTCATCGGTCGACGGTTGTTGGTGGCGCTCGTCGTGATCCTGCAGCTGGCGCTGGTGGCGCGCGGCTACTGGTCCGCGCACAAGGAGTTCGCGTTCCAGATGTTCCCCGAGTCGAGCACCTGGCGCGCCGAGATCGTCAGGGTGACCACCGACGGCACCCGGGTGCCCGTCATCCAGCCCTGGGCTGGGTACCGGTGGGACGAGTTGGTCACGGGGCGCGGGCTGGGGAACCCGGGGCTCCGCCGCCACGCGGACGCCGGGATCGAGAATCAACTGGCGTTCCTGGACGCCGCCCTCGACTACGTCGCCGACAACACACCCCGTGACGGCTACACCCGCTTCTTCGAGGCGACGGTCACGACGTGGCACAACACCGACGGGCCCGAGGTGACGGTGCTCCGCAGCGACGACCGGCCGGTCGCGACGTGACCGCGACGGCTGCGACCGCCCCCGACCCACCGGCGAGCCTG
>JBOGHG010000360.1:0-3707 GCA_050744525.1 Acidimicrobiales bacterium
GTCACCGATCATCGAGTGATCGCGCCGGAGGATGCCAGCGCCCTCGTCGTCCTGGCCACCGGGGACGGCGTCGACCGGTGGCGGCAGACCCCGGACGCCGTCGAGGTCGCGTCCGTCGACCGGCGAGACGCCCGAGAGCGCGCCGAGTTCGCCGACCTCCGCGCCGCGGTGATCGACGAGCTCCACGCCGATGGGCTCGACGACGTCGCCCGGCTCGTGGACGACAACCTGTTCCTGGCGTCGATCCACGAGCGCGTCTCCGATCGCGCCGAGCGCCGCATGGCCCGCATGCTCGAACTGGGCGACCGCACCGCCGTCTTCATCGCGCCACCGGGCGCGTCGTCATGAGCACGTTGCGTTCGACGACGCCGCCGGGGGCGAACGAGCCCGTCGAGACCGTCGAGACCGTCGAGCCCGTCGAGCTCACCGCGCCCGACCGCCCGACGCGCCCCGGGCGACGAGCGGTTCGACGAGCATGGGACCGGGCGCGAGACGCCGTGCGGGCGGATCCGACGCTGGTGGCGATCGTCGTTGCCGCCTTCGCCCTTCGGCTCGGCTGGGTGCTCGTCGTCAGCACCAGCCCGCCGACCAACTTCCTTCCATCGGGCGACCAGTACAGCTACTGGTACTACGGGCGGGAGATCGCCGAGGGTCATGGCTACGTCAGCTACGTCACGGGCCAGCCGACCGCCTACTACCCGATCGGGTTCCCGGCCATCCTGGCGGCCCTGTTCTGGGTGGTCCGCGTCACGCCGCTGCCGGACAACTACATGCTCGCGGCCAACGTGCTCCACGTCGTCGCCGGCACGGCGAGTGTCGCGCTCGCCTACGTCATCGGCCGGCGGCTGTTCGGCCGGCTGGGTGGCCTGCTCGGCGCGGTGATCCTGGCCGTCTTCCCGAACCTCGTCTACCAGGTGGCCTCGCTGCAGCTGGAGACGATGTTCATCTTCTGGTCGCTCGCCGCGCTGGCGATCGTCGTTGCCCACGACTGGTCGCGCGGGCTGCCATCCACCCGCCGGCTGCTGGTGTTCGGGTTCGTCCTCGGCATCTCCGTGCTGATCCGACCGTTCTCGATCTGGTTCGTCGGCGCGCTGTTCGTCGCCGCCCTCGTGGCCCGAGCCGGTTGGGTCCGCAGCCTCCGGGTGGCCGCGGTCCCGCTGGCGGTCGTCGTGCTCATGTCGGTGCCGTGGACGGTCCGCAACGCCATCCGGATGGACGCGTTCGTCCCCACGTCGACGAACACCGGCGACACGCTGTGCCTCGACCGCTCGCTGGACGCCACCGGCGGTTTCCGCTGGGCGGACCACGAGGGGTGCGCGGATCCCGGCCTGCCGGAGGTCGAGCGCAACCGGGAGAACACCCGGATGGCCATCGAGTTCGTGATCGACCACCCCACCCGGGAGCTCCAGCAGATCGGGCGGCGGGCCAAGCTCATGTTCGGCAGCGACAGCGACGGCGTGCTCGCCGTCAACACGTTGGGCGGCGGGCCCGTGATGGCCGAGGACACTGCGGCGAGCCTCGAGGACGTCGCCGACGCGGCGTTCGACGTCGTCATGGTTCTCGCCGGCGCGGGGCTCGTCCTGCTGGTCGCGTCCCGGCGGCGCGGGCGCCCGGAGGTGGCGTTGGTGCTGCTCAGCATGGGCGCCTTGATCGCGGTGCCGCTGCTGTTGTGGGGCAACCCACGGTTCCACCTGCCCGTCTCCCCGTTCCTCGCCATCCTGGCCGGCGGCGCCATGGCCACCGGAATCCAGCTGTTCCGCCGACGCTCGTGGCGAGCCCACCTCCAGTGATGCGCAGGCACTGTCGAGTATCGTCGCCCCCACTCCATGACGAC
Organism: Acidimicrobiales bacterium; assembly: GCA_050744525.1. GTDB lineage: Bacteria > Actinomycetota > Acidimicrobiia > Acidimicrobiales > VFJN01 > DASQUK01. The sequence continues at coordinate 1,835 of JBOGHG010000360.1, forward strand.
GAGCGCCGCTGGGGAGGTTGCCTTGGAGGTCGGTGACGCGGTCCTACCCGCTGACGCGCCAGGGGCCCCGGCACACGCGTCTGCGGCGGTGACCGTCCTCGCGCCCGCGTACAACGAGGAGGCCGTCATCGAACGGTTCGTCCGAGGCGTTGTGGACCGCCTCGGCGACGAGGCGGAGCTGATCGTGGTGGACGACGGATCCGTGGACGGGACCGGCCACGTTCTCGACCGCCTGAGCGAACAGCTGCCCCGGCTCAGTGTCGTCACCCACCCCGAGAACCTGGGCATGGGAGCGGCGCTGGCCACCGGGTTCCGAGCGGCGGAGGGACGGGTCATCGTGACGCTGGACGCCGATCTCAGCCACCCGCTCGATCTCGTCGACGAGCTGGTTCGCCGGACGGAGGAGGCGGACGCCGTCTTCGCCAGCCGGTTCGTGCCGGGTGGCGGGATGGACGGCGTACCCCGCCTGCGCATGGCCGTGTCCCTCGTCGGGAACCGGCTCCTCCGCCTCCTGTTTCGCGCCCCGGTTCGAGACCTGACCACCGGGATGCGGGCCTACCGGGCCGATGCCGTCCGGCCGCTACGGCTGGCGGGGCGCGGGTTCGAGACGCAGCTCGAGCTCACCGTTCGGCTCCTGGCGGCCGGCAAGGTGATCGACGAGGTTCCGCTCAGGCTCGGCACGCGGGCCGCCGGGCGCTCGAAGATGAGCTACGTCGCCCTCGTCCGGCCCTACGGGCGGGCCCTTCGCCGGTTGCTGCCGCTGCGCTGGGGACGACGGCCGTGAACGTCCTGTGCGTGGTGGGCACGCGCCCCGAGGCCATCAAGTTGGCCCCCGTGATCCTCCAGCTGAGGAGGCGACCCGGGATCGGCTGCTCCGTCTGTGTGACGGGCCAGCACCGCGAGCTGGCCGACGACGTCCTGCAGTTGTTCGCCATCAGGCCCGACCACGACCTGGACCTGATGACCGACGGTCAGTCGATGTCGTCGGTGGCGGCCGGGGTGCTGGCCGGCGTCGACCCCCTGCTCCGCAAGCTCGAACCCGACTGGGTCGTCGTCCAGGGCGACACCACGACGACCATGGCGGGCGCGCTGGCCGCGTTCCACGCGGGGGTCCCCGTCGCCCACGTCGAGGCCGGCCTCCGCACCGGCGACCTGGACGGACCGTTCCCCGAGGAGCTCCACCGTCGCTTCGTGACCATGACCGCCAGCCTCCACCTGGCCCCGACGCCCCGGGCTGCGGCGAACCTCCGGAGGGAAGGCGTGGCGGATGCCGACATCGTCGTCACCGGCAACACGGTCGTGGACGCGCTGCTCCAGGCGGCGCGGCTGCCGTTCGACCCGGCCCGCACGCCGCTCGGGGACATTCCGTTGGACGACGGCGCGCTGGTCCTTCTCACCGTTCATCGGCGCGAGAGCTTCGGTGCACCGCTGCGGCAGGTGTTCGGGGCGGTTCGTGCCCTCGTCGAACACTTCGGCGGTGCGGTCCGGGTCGTGTTCCCCGTGCACCCCAATCCCGCCGTTCGGCGAGACGCCGAGGCCACGCTCGGCGGCGTCGACCACATCCACCTGACGCCGCCCCTCGACTACGTCAGCATGGTGCACGTGATGAGGCGGTCGACGTTGATCATGACCGACTCGGGCGGCATCCAGGAGGAGGCGCCCAGCCTCGGCGTGCCGGTGCTCGTGCTGCGGGACCGCACGGAGCGGCCGGAGGCCGCCGAGGCGGGTTTTACCCGCATCGTCGGAACGGACGGCCCGCGGATCCTCGCCGAAGCCCGCCGGGTGATCGAGGACCCGTCCGTGGGGGAGGCGATGCGCGGGGCGAGGAACCCCTATGGCGACGGCCACGCCAGTCGACGAGTCGTTGACGCGC
>JBOGHG010000361.1:0-3703 GCA_050744525.1 Acidimicrobiales bacterium
CGAGCGGGTGCGCCGGGCGCTCAGCGACACGGCCGACCTGCTCGACAGCCTGGTGGACCAGACGCTCGACCTGATGAACTCCGGTGCCCGGCTCGACGACGTCGTGCACGCGGTGCGGGCACCGGCCGACCTCCTGGACCGCCCCTACCTGCGGCCGGTCTACGACGAGCCGGAGTTCGTGGTGCGGAGCGTGTGGCGGTTCTACGGCGGCTGGTACGACGGCAACCCGGCCCACCTGAAGCCGGCCCCGGAGGGCGAGCTGGCCCGGGAACTGGCCGCCCTGGTGGGCGGGGCGGCGCGGCTGGCCGACCGTGCGGGGGAGCTGGCGGCTGCCGGGGAACTGCGCCTCGCGGGCCACCTGGCCGAACTGGCCGCCCAGGCGGCGCCCGAGGATGCGGGCGTCCACCGGGCGCGGGCGGAAGTCTTCAGCGCCCGGTCGGCGGAGGAGCTGTCGACGATGTCGAAGGGCGTTTTCTCGTGGGCCGCCGACGAGTCCCAGGCCCGACTCGCCGAGATGGGCGACTGACCCCGGTTCCGGCGCTGGTTCCTGGCGGGTACCGCGAGAAGCCGGCGCCGGGTCAGTCCGGCGCCGCCGCGGCCGCCGCGGCCGCCGCGGCGGCCGCCGCAGCCTCCCGGAGGTGGGCCGTCAGCTCATCCAGCGAGATGCGGGCGTTGCGCCCGCTGGTCGACGGCATGACGTGAACGGGCACGTCCGCCAGACGCTGAGATTGCCGGCCGGGACGCGCCCGCCGGTCGACCACTGCTCGCCATCCCGCCAACCCGACGAAGCAGACGGCGCCGGGTCGGAGCCAGCGCACCAGCCGTTCGACGCGGGCCAACCCGCTGCGGTACTCCGCGGTCGTCAGCTCGTCGGCGCCCACCGTGGCGCGCTTGACGAGGTCGGTCATCCCGACGCCGTGGTGCCGGAGTGCGTGGTCCGGATCGCGGTCGACCGACGCGACCCCGGCCGCCAGCGCCGCGGGCCAGAACCGGTTCCCGGGGCGCGCGAAGCCCACGCCGGCGTCGGCGGCGTAGAGGCTCGGGTTGAGCCCGCAGACCAGCAGGCGCATGGCGGGGCCCACGGTGTCGGGGAGCGTCCGTGCCCGCCGCGCACGGGCCGCCACGCGGCCCGGTGCCGACGCCCCGCCGGTGACCGCCCGGCCCCGTGCGTCGGGCTCGAACCCCGCGCCGACGAGCAGCTCGTGCAGCGGCGGTTGCGAGCGCTCGTTGTCCGATCCCGCGCGGTGGCCGCCTTCGACAGCGTCGACGGTGAGGTCGAGCACGCACCCGACCGGCATGGTCCGGTGCAGCTCGGCGAGTGCCAGCGGCAACCGCTCGGGGGCTACGTCCTGGAGCCGCCGTTCGCGGTACCCGCAGCTCAGTGGCGGCCCCGAGGCTTGCCGGCGTCGGGCTTGGTGAAGTCGCACACGCCGTCCGAGAAGATCTGCTCGAGCCGGGCCTTCTCGGCGGCGGTCGGCCGCCAATCGCCGTACAGGCCCTTATGGATCGCCCGGTTGACCGGCTGCAGCTGGCACTTCCACACGCCGCCCTCGTAGGGCCCGCCGGCCTGCCGGCGCGACGACGAGTAGATCGGGAACCGCTGGGTGCAGGCGCCGGCCGGGCGATCGTCGAGCACGCCGTCCCAGACGCGCCGGCCCGACGCGATGAGGTTGCCGTTGGTGTCGAAACAGGAGTCGACCGCCCGCTCCGGCTTGTTGCGGGCCACGCTGCGATCGGGGTGGGCGGCGATGTTCGCCATCCACTCGTCGATCACCTCGAACGCCAGCGGCGTCTGGTCGAACGTGCGGGCCGGCCGGGCGTCGGTGAACCAGATGACCTGGTTGGAGGCATCGCGGTCCACGTTGAGCATGCGCTGGCGGGTGGCGAACGACTGGTGCGAGTGGTGCATGTCCAGCTCGTCCTCGAGGTAGTGCCGCCAGTCGATGATCGGGATGTCGATGTCGCCCTGGAACTCCATGCCCGAGGTGTAGGCCGCCCGCATGGCGTCCGGGTCGCCCTCGCGCCGGGGCGCGGGCGTGGCGCCCCCGTCGGGGCTGAGGTTCATGTTGCGCGAGCTCCAGGGGTCGAAGTTCTCGGGCGTGGGCGTGCTGCCGTCGAACGGGAAGCCCTCGGGCACCATCTCCGCGGTGTCCTTCCAGCTCCCGACCTTGGCGTTGAGGTCGAGGAAGTCTGCCGGCGTGATCACGCCGTCCACCAGCGCCCGCAGGCCGTACTGCACGCCGACGTTGTCCCACGGCACCCGCGCGAACCCGTCGTCGCCGACGCCGTAGATGTTCACGGTGTCGCCCCAGTGGGTCCACTCGACCCCCTCGGTGCCCTGCGCCAGCTTGTCGATGTCGCTGACGTTGGTGAAGGTCGGGTTGAGCACGAGCGGCGTCAGCCCGAACCAGCTCGCCCGGCACTCGGTGAGGGCGGGTGCCGGCGAGGCGGGGTCGCGATCCATGACGGGGTAGCCGAACGCGGGGTACAGCAGCCCGTACAGGCCGTTCCACTGATCGATCTCGTCCTGGGACAGGTTCTTGGGGAGGTCGGTGGCGTTGAGGCCCATGATCGCCTGGCGGACTTCCGGGTCCTTCCAGCGGGGGTTCTCGCCGCCGCTGACGTCGAAGTAGTGCTCCAACAGCTCGCAGTCGCCGACGTGGATCGTCTGGGTGACCATGTCGGAGTACGAGTACTGGGGGATGGCGGCGTCGATCAGCCCCGTGTGGTTCTGGGCATAGACGTACTGCTGGATGGCGCCGCCCGATCCGCCCACCGCCACCGTGTAGTCGGGCACGCCGTGCCCCTCGACCGTGTGCTCCTTGAGTATGAGCGCGGTCTCGCCGCCGACCTGCAGGTTGTAGTGGGTGTTGGTGCGCGTGCCGCTCGACCACATGACGCCGTAGCCCTTGCCGAGCAGGTCGGCGGGCAGCATGGAACCGGTGCTGCCCGTGCCCTGGGTATGGCCGATGGCGACGCCGCCGTCGAAGCTGAAGACCAACCGGCGGTTCCACAGCGAGTCGTCGGGGGCGGCCGGGTCGGCCTCACCGGCAGGGGCCAGCATGGCGACGCTGTAGATGAACCGGTTGATGGTGCCGCGCTCCCAGCGGACGATGAACGGCACCGTCTGCCCGTCGAGCGTCGTGACGCTGGCGATGTCGGCGGGAAGGGTTCCCGCGGCATCGTCCAGCCAGCGGAACTGCCCGTCGGTGGTGCCGTACACGTAGCTGATGCGGGTGGTGGCGGCACAGTCCTTGCTCCAGCCGACGATCTGTGCGTCGGCGGTGGGATAGCCGCGGCCGTCCTGCGGGTACCGGCCCTGCCCGTCCTCGGCGGCGACGGGAATGCCGATCCGATCCTGGTTGTCGACCAGCGGCTGGCCGAGGAGCGGCCGCCCGTCGAAGCGGGCGCGGGCCGTGGTGCAGACGAAGGGCTGCTGCTGCGGGCCGGAGAAGATCGGGCCGCCGATGGGATGGTTGGTCAGGGTGAGCCGAACCCGGCGGCCGTGGCCCCTGCCGCGCTCGGCGCTGACCGTCAGCGTGTTGTCGCCGTCCTCGAGCCCCTCGACCAGCCCGACCAGTGTGCGGTCGTCGTCGCCGGCGCCGAACGCGTCGGTGATCTCGTTGCCATCGAGCCTGATGATCACGTCGTCGGGCGCCACCTTGCGCGGCACCGCGACCTGCACCAGCGCATCCCCGCCGGA
>JBOGHG010000362.1:0-3696 GCA_050744525.1 Acidimicrobiales bacterium
ACCCTGGCATCTCCCCGGACCGGACTCACACCGGCAGGCTGCCGTGAGCTTGTCGCTCGGTTACGTCATGAGCTGAACCTCCTACTCACGGCGCCCGAGCTGCTGGACGCACACCAGCACTTTCGCGGTGCCCCCGGCAGGACTCGAACCTGCGGCCTACCGCTTAGGAGACTCGGTGCGCCCGTCCGGGGCGATCCATCGAGTCCGCTGAGCTGCACAGATTCCGCGCCACGGTCCGCTCCGTGCGCTCGGATCCGTGTCGATCGCTGCAGTTTGGGTCCTGCGTAAGGTCCCGCGTGCGGCGAGAGCGAGCTCACATGTCGATGCCGGGAAGTCCTCGTTCCGGTCCTCGGCGACCGGGGGCCGCGTGGTCGGATGCCGGTGCCTCTCTGCCGAGGCGGACAGAGTGGTTGTGCCATTCCCGAGCGAGTTGGTTGAGCGCCCGTCTCTCCGTTCGGTCGAGTCGCAGGTCACCGAGGTAGTCGAAGGCCTGAGCGATGAGCCGGGTGACCTCGCGGGGGTCGCGGGCGGAGGCGTCGTGCACGACGCGGACCGCATCCGCGCTGTCGATGCCTTGGCCAAGCAGGGCGATGATCTCGTGCCGGTCCTTCTCCCCTGGCGCAGAGTCGGGCCGGTCGACGAGCGCTGCCAGTTTGGTGGCGAGATGCGCCGGCGGCTCGAGTACCACCCAACCGTCGAGGATCTCGGTGTGGGCCACGAGGTGTTCGGTGCGCAGCGCGAGATGTTGGCCGAGCTGGGACTGGTGGGGCACGTACAGGTCGAGGTGGATGCCGTCCAAGGTGCCACGCCACTTCCTGCCGGCGAGATGACGCGACTCGCTCATCTCGTTCACCTGTGCCCGGAGCGCAGCGAGCTCGGCATGGGTGACGATGAGGTCGATGTCGTGGCTCATCGCTCCTCGGGTCCGCACCCATGTGCCCCAGCCGCCGATGAGCACCGCGTCGGGGACCACCTCGTGGACCCGTTGCAGCACCGCTCGGCTGCGTCGGGTGAACTCAGGCGGATAGAAGTCCGGACTCGACGACGGCATCGGTGACCATCCGTGGCAGAAGGTGGTGGACGAAGCGGGCGGCCTGCCAGCCGGGCAGGTTGAACAGGTCGACCCACGCCTGGGTGAGCGGCGTGAGCCGCCCGTAGCGCCTCAACAGCGGGTCCGGCTCGAGCACCACGATGTCGGTGACCCGGTTCGGTTCGGGGTCCGTGACGCGGCGCGGCTTGCTGATGCGTGGCTCGCCGTACACCAGGACCGTCTCGTAGTCGGCGATGGTGTTGCCGCCGATGTGAGCTACCACGGCGCCGAACCCACCGAGCACCGCCCTACGGCTCCGGATCGAACGCTCGACCACGGGCGCCGACGCCGGTACCTGCAGTCGGTCGACGATGTCGCGGCGCAGCTTGCGCTGGCCGGCCCACACCATGAGCAGCCGGCCCGGGTCCACCACCCGCACCCCGCCGCCCGGGCGCACGTCCACGGCGCCAATCTCCGCCGGGTGTGACAAGGCCCGATGCACGGTCGACACAGCCATGTCCACCTCGCCGGCCAGCGCGGTCACCGATGGCCACCGGCGCTGACCCTGCTCGATCGCAGCGGACGTCAGATGCCGCCACAGCTGCTCAGTCTTCGACAGCACGCCGACAGGCTACCGCAGGTTTCCACTAGATGCTGGAAATTCGTACCGACCTGGGTGGGAGGCCGGGATGGCCTGAAGCGACACCCCGACGTGCCAGAGGCGGCTCCGAAGCGTCCCCCGCAAGACCCGGAACGTCAAGGTCCGGCACCCGACCGGTACCGTCGACCTGCGGTGATGCTCCGGGCCCCCTCGACACCCCAAACGTCGTCAACCCGCTCGAACCCACATCTACCGGCGTCGTCTGCTTGCCCGCACCCTGCCATACGGGCCCGGCCGTCGAAACCGGGGCGGACGGAGTCCTAGGCGCGGTCACAGGCGCAGCGGATGGGACCGCCGTCGAACTCGAGCTCCGACAGATCGCCGGTTCTGCGCTTACCTTTGCTGCGCTCGGGCCCGGCGTTCGGTGCGCCCCCACCCGGTGATAGGGGATGTGTGCGGCCGCTGTCGGCCGCGCGTTCTTGGACACGGTCAGCACCCACCCGGCGCGCACAGATGCCGGGTCGGCGTGCTTTCTCCACCTGTAGGGCGCCGTTGTGTCTGCCGGACATACGGTGGGCAGATGGCGTCTGACACGAAGCAACCGATCGCCGCACTCGCCAAGTTGGCGCCCGGCTACGGCAAGCCGCAGGAGCTGCTCGCCTGGGAGATTGTGCGCGCCGAACTCGAGTCGGCCAAGCAGTACTGGTTGTCGATCACAGGTGCGGACGGGCCGCCGCACGTGCGACCACTCGACGGCCTGTGGCTCAACGAGCGCTGGTTCTACGGAGGCAGCCCAGAGACCCGCCACATCCAGGCCGTCGCCGCCAGCCCGCAGGCAACCCTGCACCTGCCGGACCCGTGGCGTGCCGTGATCGTCGAAGGCGTAGTCGAGGAGATCGAGCCTTCCCAGGACCTCGTCGACCGGCTGATCGAGGGGTCGTATGAGAAGTATCCGGAGTACGGCCAGCCCGATCCCAGCCACTACACGACCGTGCGCTATCTCCGACCCGGGCGCGCCTACGCCTGGACGACGTTCCCCAAGAACGCCACAAGGTTCACCTTCAACTGAATGGACCCGTCGCGAAGCGCCGGCCGCTTCGCACTGGGTTGTCGCTGGATCTCGCTCGCCTCGGACCAGAGGCGGCGGTGCTCCTCGAGGTCCGTCGTGTTCCGGGCGACGTTCGCAAGCTGGTGGAACCGGTCGATGGCCTCCGACGCCTCGCGCATCTGCTCTCGGGTGAGGCGGATCATGCGACCGACGGTAGGGCCAGCCGACGACCATGGCGAGGCCGCCGTTCCGACGATCACCAGCTCCAAGCGGTCCTCGGTCCCGCGCTCGAACGGCTGCGGCGCACGTTCACCAACCGCGCCTCCTACCATCATTTCTGGAGGGAGCACCGGCGTTCTGCGACCCCGACGTCTGGACGCCAGAAGTCGAGGCCTACCTCGACTACGACCTAGTGGGTGAGCCACCGCTCCTCCGCTCCGGCGTCTCACTCGACGCCGTCCGCCGGGACTCTCAGGACACGCTCGGCGACAGCGCCCGTCACGCGCTCGAGCCGGTGGACCGACCGCTGGTGCTGCTGCGCGCCGCTTCCGGCATCTTCGGCGAGCCGCCAGGCCTGTACCCCGACGATGTCGTGGCCGCCGCCCGCCAGTACGGGCGCATCGACCACGACAAGGTCGTCGAAGGCACCAATCACTACTCGATCGTGCTTGGCGCCCGAGGCGCGGCGGCGGTCGCCGCGCACGGCTGCTGACGGGAACAGCTCCAGCGCCCCGCCAGCTGGGTCGTGGCGGGTCGTGGCGGGCGGGACGGCCCACGCTTCCCATTCAAAGTGTGGAGCCACGATGAGGTGCTACAACGGGTGCCGGCGAACGCGGAGGCTGAGCAGGTCCCGCAGGCTCACGATCCCAACCAACGCCGTCCCCGCAACCACGGGAAGATGGCGGAACCCGCTGCCGAGCATGATCTCGGCCGCTCGCTCCGAGTCGACATGGGGCCCGACGGTCTCAGGGTCGCGTGTCATCCAGCGGGACACGGGTGAACGCGTCAGGTCGCTAC
>JBOGHG010000363.1:0-3692 GCA_050744525.1 Acidimicrobiales bacterium
GATGCTGGTGGCTCCAACGGCCACCGGGTCCGAGCCTGGAAGGTCGAGCTCGCCCGCTTGGCCGCCGAGACCGGCCTCGAGATCACCGTGTGCCACTACCCGCCGGGCACGTCGAAGTGGAACCGGATCGAGCATCGCATGTTCAGCTTCATCACCATCAACTGGCGGGGCCGGCCCCTCACCACCTACCGCACCATCATCGAGCTGATCTCGGCGACCACCACCGAGACCGGTCTCACCATCCAGGCCGAACACGACCCCGAGTGGTACGCCAAAGGCGTCAAGATCACCGACGCCGAAATGAACGCCCTGCCCCTCACCCGCCATGACTGGCACGGCGACTGGCCCTACACCCTCGCCGTCGACACCACACCAGACGCGTGATCAATCATGCGGGGAGCCTTAATTAAACCAGTGGAAGCGGTGCGACGCGTAGTCGGTTGACCGATGTGTCGGTCACAGCGGTCGGGCGACGATGCGTAGAGACCACGACCATCGAGTTCCATCACACCGCCAGTCGAGCAACTGGGAGAAAGTCAGAAATGATCGGCCAGCCGTATTCCCGCCAGCCTGTCCCGGTGGCTGCTGCCTGCCCTGTCGTTCGGCACGGCGAAGGGACCCTGCAGCGATGCGCTTCTCGGTTGTTTCGCCAACTCCGACACGACTGGCCGACGCGTCGTGGTGCCACCTTCGCCGCCCGCACGCCCCGCACCAGTACGTTCCGCCCTGCGGTCTGCCCGGGGTGACTGTCGTGGTGAGTTGTCGTGACACGCTGGCGGAGGCCGCCGGTTCGAAGGCTTGGGTGTGGGCCGCAGGCGGCACCAACCTCCGCAAGCCGGGAAGTGAGGCCCGGGCTACGCGCGAGCACCTGACGGCGAGGCGCCGATCCAGCCAGGCGGCAGCAATGGCCCGCGCCACGCTCCTGCAGGACCGCTCCCTCGCTGTTCGGGCTCCGGCGACGACCGGAACACGGCGGTCGGCCGCGGGCGTAGGCCCGGTCGGCGGCCTCCCGACAACCACCTGCAGCCGCCCGGGTTCGAGCGGGCCGAGGATGTCGGGACATCGAGGACGGTATTTGCCCTGGGCGGAGGCGGAAACTTGGGGGTGGCTCACGTGGGCATGCCCATGGCCTCCTCGAAGCGGGGGTCGTTCCCGACGCCGTGGTCGGCACCTCGGTCGGAGCGCTCAACAGCGCCTTCCTTGCCGGGCGTCTAGACCTGTCGGCGATCGAGCCGCTCGTGAGTTATGGGCCTCGATCAGTCGCCGCGACATTCTCCCGATGAGCGTTGCAGGTGTGGTCGCAGCACTGCTCGGCCGCTGCAGCTCCCTATTCGAGTCCGTCGGCCTACGCAGCTTGATCCTGAACGCGCCGCTCGGCTTCTCGAACCTGGATCACGCGACCATCCCGCTCCATGTGGTCGCCACCGACATCGAGCGAGCGGAGGTGCTGCTCTCGCGTGGGCCAGTTCTAGCGGCCTTGCTGGCTAGCACGGCTATCCCCGGCATCTTGCCACCGGTCGACATCGGAGGCCGTGCTTTGGTCGACGGCGGCGTACTGGCGAACGTGCCGTTGCTCGAGGCCGACGCGCTGGGCGCGGTGGCGATTCGCGCGAGGGTGCCGCTCGAGGTGGTGGACGGGTGATCCAGCCGTTCCCGACCTTCTCCGAGGTCTTCCTGGGCGCGATGCTCGAGCTGCGCAAGCGGGCGGCCGCTTAGTCGCGTGTCGAACCTGGCGGCCTCGGCGGGGTGGGGCGCCGTGATCGCAGCGAGCCTCGTGATCGGCGGGCTCGTCGCGGCGGCGGTCAGCCTGCCGGAGCGGCTGGCGGCGACGATCACGGCCTTCGGCGGCGGCACTCTATTATCCGCGATCGCGCTCGAGCTCGTGCCCGAGGCCGACGCCGAGGCGGGGGTTGCCCTCACCACGCTCGGGTTGCTCGCCGGGACCTTGCTGTATGTCGGCGCGGACGCCTGGCTGAACCGCAACGAGGAGATGAAGCTCGCGCGGCGCTCGATGCACGCCGAGGCGTCGGGGCGCGGGATGGTGATGTCGGTGAATCAGGCGGAGGCCACGCGGGGCGAGTCGATCGCCGTGGGCCTCTTCGTCGACGGCGTGCCCGAGTCGATCGCGGTCGGCCTCACGATCGCCGAGGGCGAGGTTGGCGTGGCCCTGCTCGCAGGAGTACTGATTGGCAACCTGGTGGAGTCCTACGGCGCGGCGCAGCCGATCTTGGTCGGCGGTCGGACCAGGCGGTTCGCGGTGACCCTGCTGGCGGCGATCGGCCTCGCGCTGGCGTCGGCCACCGTGCTCGGTGGCACGGTGCTCGCGGACGCCGGCCCGGAGTTCATCGGCACCGCACAGGCGGTGGCGGCCGGCGCGGTGCTCGCCGTCGTCTCGATCGCGGTCATCCCGCACGCGTTCGAGGAGGTCAGCAGCCTGGTCGCCACCGCGACCGTGACCGGCTTCATCGTCGGCTACCTGCTCAGCTGAGCCGTAACGCCATCGTGGCTCGCGGGACTCCGCCCTCTCGCTCTCGCCATCTGCTCGTTCTCCGGCCTCCCGGTTCACCGGTCTACGCGTGCCGGCGCTCCCCGACCCTCGAGGTCATCCCGTGGCGCCGTTTCGGCAGCAGCCCTTCCGGTCGCAGGCCGCCCGGAGCACCGACGCCCGCGTCGGAAGTTGGCTGGGACGCCTCGGCGGTGTTGCCTACCTGCTGACAATCTGCGTGCTTGTCGCACGGCTCCCCATTGCTGACCGCGCCGTCATTGCACTCGCGTTGCCTTACTTCGCGAGCGTCGGCGCGTTGCGGGCCATGTTCGTGCACCGCCGGCGTCTCGCGGAGTCGATCGACTGATGCGATCGCCTCGGGTCCGTCCGACGATGGGCTGTGACATGCGAGCAGGAGCTCGGTGGAAGAGGACCCATCGCTTCCGATCGCGATTCCCGATGAGGATGTCATCGAATGGCTCGACAGCGAGCAGCTGGCCTACGTGCCGTTCGACGCGCCCGAAGAGGTCCGCCGCATCCTAGGCGAGCTTGCCAACGAGCTCGACAGCGAGACGATGCGCACCCAGCTCGTCGTCACACTCGACGCCGAGACCCGACTCAGCGAAGGGCAACAAGCCGAACTGTGGCTCGACCCCACCCACATGCGGCTCTTCGACCCAGAGACGGCAACAACCTCACCCACCGGCACGGCGTCGGAACCCGCCAGACGAGGACCTGGCCAAGCTCGCCCGCCACGGCGCCGACACCTTCGGCTATACGTCACTCCCGGTAGCGACCGTCGAACCGGGAGCCTCGGTCGAGCTCGGTGAAACGGAGCCCGACGATGACGCCGTCCTGGACCATCCAGCGGAGGTCGTAGCTGGCGCGGTAGCTGGGCGGCCAGAACGAACCGAAGTGACCGTCGTCGTCGACGTACCACTCGCCCCGGGTCGGACGACCGTTCTCGACGTAGGTGGTCCCACCGTCGGCCTCGAACACCTGGGTCGCGCCGTCGGTGAACACGAGCTCTCCCGCCGTCAGCGCCCGCGGGATGAGCTCCGGTGCGACGGCATCGCCGTCGGACACCTCGATGTCATCGAACCCGTGCACGACCCCACTGTAGGGTTGCTCGGCGCTGTCGCCAGCCGGCGCCCCTGCCGCGAGCGCGAGGCGTGCCGGATCGCCGACGGCGATGGTGCCCGACGAG
>JBOGHG010000364.1:0-3690 GCA_050744525.1 Acidimicrobiales bacterium
GGTTGGGACCGACCGGACGCGGGAGAGGTACCCAAGGCCGAGCGACCCGCCGATGCCGCCGGCGCTGCCCACCAGGGAGACGAACGAAACGACCGTGGCCCGCTCGGCCGACGGGACGACCGCATGCAGGTAGGCCTGCTGCACCGGTGTGAGGACACCGGTCGCTCCCATGGCGATCAGGAAGAGCACGACCGCCGGTCCGAAGGAGTCGACCAGGCCGACTCCGGCGGCGGCGATCGCCAGGACACCTGACGCTGCCACGAGCAGCGTGGTGCGCCTGCCACAGAACCGGGTGATGGCTCGGTGTCCAGACTTGGGGCCACCAGCTGCTGTCCCGCGATCATTCGCGATCGAAGCCCGCATAGTGTGCGGCGATGCTTCCCACGAGCGTGGCCAGGCCGACATTGCGGGGTCGCCTGCACCAGGTTGCGTTCTTCCTGTCGATCCCCGCGGGGATCGCGCTCGTGGTGCTGGCCCGAGACACCGCCGCCCGGGTGGCAGCGGTGATCTTCGCGGCGACCCTCACCGGCCTTTACGGCGTGAGCGCGGCCTATCACCGGGGTCAGTGGTCGGTCGGTGCCCAGCGGCTGATGAAGCACCTGGACCATTCCATGATCTTCGTGTTCATCGCCGGCACCTACACCCCGGTCACCCTGCTGGCGCTGCGCCCAGCCTGGGGGATCACGCTCCTCGCGCTGGCCTGGAGCGGCGCGGCAGTCGGAGTGCTGGTCACGGTCCTGCGCCTCGAGCGCTGGCACGGCGTGGGCTTCGCCATGTACCTGGTGCTCGGCTGGCTCGCGATCGTCGCGACTCCCCAGCTCCTGCACTCGCTGTCGAGGCCGGAGATGACGCTGCTCGTCGTCGGCGGTCTCCTCTACACCGTCGGCGCCGTCGTGCTCGCACGCAAGCGCCCCGACCCTCACCCCGCCGTCTTCGGCTATCACGAGGTGTGGCACACGTTCGTCGTCGGCGCCAACGCCTGCCACTTCGCCCTGGTCGCGCTCCTGGTCCGCGCCTGACCCGTCACTGCTGTCGGAAGACGAAGAGCGTCACCTCCACGCGAGCCATCTTGGTGGGCGTGGCGCGGAGGTTGTTCAGCCCTTCGGCGATCTCTTCGTCGCCGAGCGCCGTGAGGAACGAGTCGGCGTGCCTCATGCGCTCCACCCACTCCGCGGACCTGGCGTAGCTCTCGGTCCCCTCCAGCACCTCCCGGGCGTCCACAAGATCGAATCCCTTTGGGCTGAAGATCTCGGTGAGCTGTTGCTCCGTGTGGCAGCGGGCCTCCCACTTGGCTCGGCCGGGGAGCTCGTCCAACCAGCTGATCTCGGTCCTGCCCGGGGCGTAGGTCCGCACGAGCACCCGCCCGCCGCGACCGACGACCCGGGCGAACTCGCGTACCGCCAGATGCACGTCGGCGAAATGGTGGAGCGCGGTGGACACCCAGACGACCTCCGCGCAGTTGTCCCGGACGGGCAGGGCCTCGGCGGTGCCGAGCACGAAGCAGACGCCCGGGTCGTCCACGCTCCCCGCGCCCACCATCGCCGCTGATGGTTCGACCGCCACGACGGTCGCGGCGGTCCACTGCGGCCAGGCGGCGGCGAATATGCCGGTACCGGCGCCCACATCGACGACTCGAATCGGTCCCTCGGGTAGGTGCGGTCTGACTGCGTTCCCCCACCGATCGAGCACCTCGGCAGGCAACGATCGACCCTGCTGATAGCGAACGGCGACGCGTTCGTAGTCGACGAAGCCTTGCGATCGATGTGCGCCGGTCACCGCGGCTTTTCCAGCGACCACACCAGAAGGAACGGGAGACCTTCGAAGGCCTGCCGGACCGCATCGGGCACGACCGCATAGGCGGGATTGTTCGTGATGACGCTGTCGGGAACCACCGGCTCCCGACAGCCGCGCACGACGAGCCCGGCGGCCATGGTGGCGCGGATGTAGTCGCTGACCCCATGAACGAGGTCGCGCACGAAGTGCAGCTCGAACCGTTCGCGGTCGGTGGGAAACACGGCGCCACCACCGAAGGTGGCCGCGGTCGGGTGGATGTCGGACAGGATGACCACGCCGCCCGGACGCGTCACGCGGGCGAATTCGGCGATCACCGGGTCGAGCCGCTCCACGTGGGTGAGCGCCAACGAGCACACGACCACGTCGACGGTGCCGTCGTCGACGGGCAGGGCGCTCAGGTCCCCCAGCCTGAAGTCACCGGCCGGAACCTTGGACTCAGCCACTGCCAGCATGGATCGGTTGAAGTCAACCCCGATGACGTCGAAGCCCCGCGCGAGCAGGTAGGCGCTGTGACGCCCGGTACCGCACGCAGCGTCGAGCGCCACCCGTCCCTCCACATCGGCGAGCAGGCTGCGCACCTCGGCCTCGTCGGCCTCGACGGCCGGGTTCGGCTCGTCGTAGCGGGGCGCCCAAGCGTCGTACCCCGGCGAGACGTCGTATTCGACCAGCGGCACGACAAGGCTGTTCGGGAACTCGTCCAGCCGGTCGACGACAGCCCGAACGTCATCGAGGCGGGTCCGCACCGTCGAGGGCTCGGTCAGGCAATGACGCATGGCGGCCATGCCCGCAACGGCGGTGAAGTACTGCGCGGCCAGCATCTCTTCACGCGATTCGGTCACACGCGACAGCGTACGAGCCAGCGAACCCGTGCCTGCCTGGGCCCACCACCCGAAAAACGGAGGGGCTTCAACCCTCTGACGAGTTTGAACTACGGCGCTAGCCGGGGGACCATCAGAGCAGTGAACCCTCGTCCCGGATTCATCTGCGTGGTGGTCGACGACATGGCTCGGTCGCTCACCTTCTACGAGCATCTGGGATTCAAGTTCCCCGTTGACGCGTACGGCGAGATCCACGTCGAAGTGGAGCTGCCCGGCGGACTGCAGATCTACTGGGACCTTACGAAGTGGGCCAATCTGTATGCGCCGGACTATCGGCCGGCGCCCCATGGCAGGGTGGCACTCGGGTTCAAGGTCGACTCCGCCGGGGACGTCGATGCGCTGTTCACCAAGCTCAAGGGGCTCGGCTACAAGGTTGATCGCACGCCGTGGGATGCCCCCTGGGGCGTCCGCTACGCGATGGTCTACGACCCCGACGGCAACCTCGTCGAGATCTACAGCCCTCGGCCGCCTTGACATGGCGGAGCACGTGCGCAGCGGGTTCAGCATCTACAGCTGGCCGCTCGACTCGATGCTCGACCACACCGGGTTCCGACATCTTCGAGCGAACGTTCCGTCGCTCGGCCTACGGCGCCTGTGAGCGCCAACGAGCACACGACCACGTCGACGGTGCCGTCGTCGACGGGCAGGGCGCTCAGGTCACCCAGCCTGAAGACTCGTCGTAGCGGGGCGCCCAGGCGTCGTACCCCGGCGAAACCTCGTATTCGACCCAGCGGCACGACAAGGCTGTTCGGGAACTCGTCCAGCCGGTCGACCGACAGCCCGAACGTCATCGAGACGAGGCCGCACGGTCGACGGCTCTGCCAGGCAATGACGCATGGCGGCCATGCCCGCAACGGCGGTGAAGTACTGCGCGGCCAGCATCTCTTCACGCGATTCGGTCACGCACGACAGCGTACGAGCCGAGCGGGCTTACTCGCTGAAGGGGAGGGGCGGTGGTCGGCTCGAGGGTGGGGTGGTGGTGCGGACTCGGCCTTGGGGGTCGGTGACTTCGAGGGTG
>JBOGHG010000365.1:0-3683 GCA_050744525.1 Acidimicrobiales bacterium
GCACACGATCGCCCGCGAGGGGGCCGAGCTGTGGTGCACCGCCGAGGCCCGCGACGACGCCGAGAGCGCGCTCGGGGGCGACGACGTCGCCGTCGCCCAGACCGTTCGAGGTCATCTCGAGATCGGCGGCATCACCACCGTCGAGGCCCTGGCAGAGACAACCTCGCTGCGGCCGGTCTGGGTTGCGCAGGGCCTGGCGGCCTTGGAGCGCGACGGTTTCGCCCTCCAGGGTCACTACACGCCCGGCGCTGCCGGCACCGAGTGGGTGGCCCGGCGGCTCCTGGCCCGCATGCACTCGTACTCCCGTCGATCCCGGCGTCAGTCGGTCCAGCCGGCGACGGCTCGCGACTTCATGCGGTTCCTGCTCCGTTGGCAGCACGTCGCCCCCGACACGCAGGTGTCGGGCGAGGCGGGGCTCGTCGCCGTGCTCGAGCAGCTCCAGGGTTTCGAGGCCGCGGCGGTCACGTGGGAGCCCGAGCTGCTCGCTCGGCGGATGCGGCGTTACGAGCCCGCCTGGCTCGATCACCTGTGCCACGACGGCGAGGTGGCCTGGCTGCGCCTCACGCCCCGCAGTCGTGACGATCCCGATGCGCCGGCGACGGCGCCATCCAAGGCAACGCCGATCGCCGTCGTGCTGCGCGACGACCTCGGCTGGCTGCTGGCCGCCGCCCGCTCCGGTTCCCAGCCGCTCGAGCCGACGGCGGGCGCCACCGCCGAGATCATCGAGGTGCTGCGGGGGCGGGGCGCCTGTTTCGCCGGCGACCTCGCCACGACGACCCGACGCCTGCCCGAGGACATCGAGCGGGGACTGTGGGACGGGGTCGCCCGGGGCCTCGTCATGTCCGACGGCTTCGGCGCCATACGCGCCCGGGTGGCCGGGCGCCCACCGTCGGGACGCCCACAGCCCGGTCGCCCACAGGCCGGGGCCCCGCGGGCCGGGCGCCCCCGGCCCGGTGCCGGTGCTGGTTACCGCCCGCGCCCGCCGCGGTTCTCCCGGCGGGGTCGGTTCGAGCGCGCGACGGCGGCGTCGGCCGGTCGATGGTCGCTCGTGCCCGGTGTGGATCCGGCCGACGGTGCCTTCGACGGGGCCCACGGGGATCGGCTCGACCGGGAGGAGCTGGCCGAGACCGTGGCCGAGCAGCTTCTCAACCGCTGGGGCGTGGTGTTCCGTGACCTGGCGCTGCGCGACTCCCCGCGGCTGCCGTGGCGCGACCTGCAGTGGGCGCTGCGCAGGCTCGAGGACCGTGGGCTCGTGCGGGGAGGGCGGTTCGTGAGTGGGTTCTCGGGCGAGCAGTACGCGCTGCCCTCGGCCGCCGAGCAGCTCTCCCACGTGCGCAAGCTGCCGACGACCGGCGAACGCGTCACCCTCAACGCCACCGATCCGCTGAACCTGGTGGGGCTGATCGTCCCGGGCGACACGGTGGCCGCCGTCCGCACCAACCGGGTCACCTATGTCGACGGGGTGCCGGAGGACCTCGCGGCGACCGGCGCCGGCGTCACCGGCTGAGGGACCGGCGTTCGCATGTGACGGTCGTTGACGAGAGGAGACGGACGATGCGGCTCGGTCGCCTGACGCCTCGCCAGGTCGACGTTCTGCTCGAGCTGCTCCTCCTCGGAGCCGTAGCCACCGGGCTCACGTCGTGGGCGGTCGGCACCCACTGGTCCAGGGTGGCGACGGTGCTGCACGCCGTGTGCGGCCTCACCGTCCTGGTGTTGGCCGGCGCCAAGCTGCGGGGCTCCGTCCACACCGGCATGCATCGGCGGCGGCCGAGCCGCTGGTTGTCCGTGACCTTCGGTGCGCTCGTCATCGCCACCATCTCGTTCGGCCTCCTCCACGCCACCGGGCTGTGGTTCGGCGTCGGCTACTGGTCGGCACTGTGGACCCACTTCCTGCTGGCCTTCACCCTGCTGCCCCTGTTCGCCTGGCATGTCCTCAGCCGCCCCGACCGGCCCAAGCTTGCGGATCTCGATCGCCGGGCGCTGCTGCGAGGAGGCGCGGCCCTCACCATCGGCGCGACCGCATATGGTGCCCAGGAGGTCGCGGCACGCGTGGCCGGGCTTGCCGGCGGCTCCCGCCGCTTCACCGGGTCACACGAGATCGGCTCGTTCGATCCTCGGCGGATGCCCACCGTGTCCTGGATCAACGACGAGGCGCCGGCGTCCATCGACGCCAGCGCCTGGCACCTCGACGTGCTCGGCGCCACAGTGGACGTAGCCGGGCTGTCGGTGCACGCCCGGCGCGTCACCGCTGCGCTCGACTGCACCGGGGGCTGGTGGAGCATCCAGGCCTGGGACGCGGTACCCCTGCGCGACCTGATCGCCGACCGGTCCGCCCGGAGCATCGAGGTGACCGCCAGCACCGGCTACAGCCGGCTGTTCCCGTTCTCGGCCCTCGACGACCTCTACCTCGCCGTGGGCTACGGCGGCGAACCACTGCGCCGGCGCCATGGCGCCCCTGTGCGCCTCGTCGCACCCGGCCGCCGCGGGCCGTGGTGGATCAAGTGGGTGACGTCGGTCCAGCTCGACGACCGCCCGTCGTGGCTGCAGACCCCGTTCCCGTTCGAGTGAGAGCGAGCGGCGCCCCGCGAGCGGTGCCCTACAGGTCGTAGTAGAGGGCGAACTCCCAGGGGTGCGGCCGCAAGCGCAGGGCGTCGACCTCGTTCTCCCGCTTGTACGTCACCCACGTCTCGATCAGGTCGTCGGTGAACACGCCACCCGCCTTGAGGAACGCCTGGTCCTCCTCCAGCGCGGACAGCACGGCGTCGAGCGAGCCGGGCACCTGCGGCACCTTCGACAGCTCCTCGGGCGGCAGGTCGTAGAGGTCCTTGTCCAACGGGTCGGGGGGCTCGATGCGGTTCTGGACGCCGTCGAGCCCCGCCATCAGCATCGCCGAGAACGCCAGGTACGGGTTGCACGACGGGTCCGGGCAGCGGAACTCCAGTCGCTTGGCCTTGGGGCTCTGGCTGTAGAGCGGGATCCGCACGGCCGCCGATCGGTTGCGCTGGCTGTACACCAGGTTGACCGGCGCCTCGTAGCCGGGCACGAGCCGCTTGTAGCTGTTGGTGGTGGGGTTGGAGAAGGCGAGGATCGCCGGTGCGTGCGTGAGCAGCCCACCGATGTACCAACGGCCCATGTCGCTCAGCCCGGCGTAGCCGGCCTCGCTGTAGAACAGCGGCTCGCCGCCCTTCCACAGCGACTGGTGGGTGTGCATGCCCGAGCCGTTGTCCTGGAACACCGGCTTGGGCATGAACGTGGCGCTCTTGCCCGCCTGCCGCGCCACGTTCTTCACCACGTACTTGTAGAGCATGAGCTTGTCGGCCATGCGCAGCAGGCTGTCGAACCGCATGTCGATCTCGGCCTGGCCGGCGGTCCCGACCTCGTGGTGGTGGATCTCGATCTCGACGCCCACCCGCTCGAGCACCAGGATCATCTCGGACCGCAGGTCCTGGAAGTGGTCCATGGGCGGGACGGGGAAGTACCCCTCCTTGTAGCGGGGCTTGTACCCCAGGTTCGGGTTCTCGTCGCGCCCGGTGTTCCACGCCGCCTCGACCGACTCGATCGAGTAGTAGCCCTCGTGCTCGTTCTGGTCGAAGCGGACGTCGTCGAAGATGAAGAACTCGGCCTCGGGCCCCACGTAGCAGGTGTCGGCGAGGCCGGTGGATGTCAGGTACTCCTCGGCCTTG
>JBOGHG010000366.1:0-3679 GCA_050744525.1 Acidimicrobiales bacterium
GGAACCGCCGGCCGTCGACCCACCGGCTGGAAAGCCACTCCGCCAGCGGCTCGCTGACCCAGCGATGGCAGCCGGCCAGGTGGCCCTCGCAGTCTCCGGTGTCGACATAGGCGGCCTCGACGACGATGCCGTCGGGATCGTGGACGTGGAGCTCGCCGGCGTGCTGGAGTGCGAGATGCGCCTCCACCCGCAGCCGCCAGCCGAGGCCCGGCGCCACCACCTCGACCTCGTACACGGGACCCCGCCAGCGCGAGACCGTCACGCCGGTTTCCTCGGCCACCTCCCGGGTGAGCCCGTCGATGAGCGTCTCGTCGGCGTCGATCACGCCGCCCGGCGGGGTCCAGTCGTGTTCGCCGCTGCGGCGCCGGTTGCGGACCAGGAGCAAGCCGTCCCCGTTGAGGATCAGGCCACCTCCCACCAGCCAATCCCGCATCGGCCCAGTGTGGCACGTGTCCCTCTGGACCTCAGCGGGTAGGCACGTTCTCTCGGCTCACGGTGGCCAGCGATGCCGGGGAGCCGAGCTGTCGGGCCGGCGGTCGACGCCGAATCCCCACGCGTAGGCTGCACGAACCGCACTATCCGCTCGACTCCGTAGAGTGACCGCGTGCCCTCGCCCGGACGCCCTGCTTCCGACGGCGGCTACGCGCCCAGCGCCCTGCCCTCCACGGCCGCCCGGGTGCTGGCCTTCGTCTCGATCCTCGTGGGGGGCCTGTGCGGCGGGTTGATCGGCTGCGCCTTCGTCGATCTGGCGGTGGCGTCCGACGACTCCGGCGTGCTCGCCGGGCTCGCCGGGCTGGGCGGTGCGGTCGTCGGTGCCCTGGGCGTGGCGGTGGTGGCGACCCTGGCGCTGCGAGCCATGGGCGAGTGGCGCACGGTCCAGCACCGCCAGGAGGGATACCCCGGCGACCAGACCCCCAACCGGCTGTAGCTGTGCGGCGTACGACCGCACAGCTACGACCCGAATGATCCCTCTGGGGCTGTCAGCCGAAGCGCAGGCGGCGAAAGGACTCGGCGTGGGCCACGCCGGCCTGGGCGCCCGATTCGGCCGTGCGGGTCCGCAGTAGATCGGCCACCAGCGCGGGATCGCCACCGACCCGGCTCTCGTGGCACTGCACGGCCGCCACCTTGAGCTCGAGCGAGTCGGAGATGTCGACCCAGATGTCGGGCTCGAAGGTGCCCGACAGCAACAGGGCGTTGACCTGGTGCGGCGGGCCGGTCTCGGGAAAGTACAGCGGGCTGCCCGCCGCCGGGGCCACGGCGTCGACGACCGCCCAACCCACCTCGCGGTGGTCGCGGTGGTTGACGTAGCTGTCGCCGAAGAAGACCGCCGTGGGGTCCGGGCACACGACGGTGTCCGGGCGGTGGGTGCGGATCAGCTCCACCAGCCGGGCCCGCAGGGCGAGATCGTTGGTCACCTCGCCATCCGGCAGCCCCATCCGCTCGACCCCGGCCAGCCCGAGAACGGCGGCGGCGGCGGCGACCTCCGCCGCCCGGCGTTCGGTGAGGTCCGCGGGATCGGTGGCGGCGTCGGGCGATCCCTTGTCGCCGGCGTTGACCACCACCAGGCGCACGTCGGCCCCGGCCCGCACCCAGTGGGCGAGCGTGCCCCCGCACGACACCTCGGGATCGTCGGGGTGCGCGTACACGGCCAACGCCCGCGCCGGCGGCTCGTCGAGCAGCGCGGTGGCCATGGAACTAGGGCGCCCGGCGGACGGCGGCGACGGCCCGACCGATCGCGGCATCGTCGACGTCGCAATGGGTGACGAGCCGCACGATGTGCGGGCCCAGCGTCACCGCCCACACGCCGTCCGCCGCCAGCGCGTCTAGCAGTCCCGCCGGATCCGGGTGGCGGAACAGCACGACGTTGGTCTCCACCTCCTTGGGATCGCAGCCGGCGCCGGGCCACCGCTCGGCCACGGCCTCGGCCAGCGTCCGGGCGCGGGCGTGGTCGTCGGCCAGGCGTTCCACCATCGTGTCCAGCGCCACGAGGCCCGCGGCGGCCACGATCCCCACCTGGCGCATGCCGCCGCCCAGCCGCTTGCGCTCGACACGCGCCCGGCCGATCAGGTCGGCGGGCCCCGCCATCAGCGACCCGATGGGTGCTCCCAGGCCCTTCGACAGGCAGGCGGTCACCAGGGTGGTTGGGGCCGCCAGGTCGGCCACGGTCACGCCCGTCGCCACGGCGGCATTGAACAGTCGCGCCCCGTCGAGGTGCACCGGGACACCGACGGCGGCGACGGCTTCGAGCCGCTCGAGCGGCCAGGGGCGGCCGCCCGAAGCCAGGTGGGTGTTCTCCACGACGACCGCCGCCGGCGGTGGCCAGCGGTGCTCGGCGCCGGCGACCAGGTGGGCGATCTCGCCGGGGTCGAGCGTGCCGTCGTCGTCATCCACCAGGTGGAGCTGGGCGGACTGGTTCGCGCCGAACGCGCCGCCCTCGTGGGTCACGACGTGCTGCCGGCGGCCGGCCACGACCAGCGAGCCGGCGGCCGCCAGGACCCGCAGCGCGATCTGGTTGGCCATCGTCCCCGACGGGACGAAGAGCGCCTCGCGCTTGCCCACCAGGGCGGCGAAGACCTCCTGCAGGCGGTTGACCGTCGGGTCGTCTCCGAAGCCGTCGTCGCCGACCTCGGCCTGGGCCATGGCCCGCCGCATGGCGGGTGTCGGCCGGGTCACGGTGTCGCTGCGCAGGTCAACCACCGCGGGGGCATCGCGGGCCATCGGCGAGCACGGTACCGTCGCTCGCCATGGCCGCGCGTACCGGTCCGGCTGCGCTCCTGGACCTCGCCACCGACGCCGCGCAGCGGGCCGCGGACCTGTTGCTCGACGGGATGGGGCGGGCGCGCACCAGCGTCGAGACCAAGTCGACGGCCACCGACATGGTGTCGGAGATGGATCGGGCGTCGGAGCGGCTCATCGTGTCGACGCTGCTCGCCGCCCGCCCCGACGACGGCCTGGTGGGCGAGGAGGGCAGCGCCTCGCGGGGCAGCAGCGGCCTGCGCTGGGTGATCGATCCGCTCGACGGCACCACGAACTACCTCTACGGCCATCCGGGTTGGGCGGTGTCGGTCGCCGCCGAGGACGACGCCGGCGTCGTCGCCGGGGTGGTGATCGACCCCATGCATCGCGACGTGTTCACCGCCACCAGGGGCGGCGGGGCGTGGCGCAATGGCGAGGCGATCGCCTGTTCCACGCTGGACGACGTGCGCACGGCGCTCGTGGCCACCGGCTTCGGCTACGCCGCCGAGCGTCGGCGTGGCCAGGCCGAGGTGCTGGTCGGGCTCCTCCCCCGCATCCGCGACATCCGTCGCATGGGCGCGGCGGCGGTCGACCTGTGCTCGGTGGCGTGCGGGCGCGTCGACGCCTTCTTCGAACGGGGGCTGGCGTGGTGGGACCTGGCGGCCGGCGCCCTCATCGCCGCCGAGGCCGGTGCGCGCGTGTCCGCCGTCGACGGGGGGCCCGTGGGGCCGGAGGCCGGCTCGATCATGGCGGCAGGTCCCGGGGTGTTCAATACGCTGCGTGAACTGCTCCGCTCTCTGGGCGCCCACAATGTGTCGTGAGTCACCGACATGCCAAGTCGTCACCGGATCGCAATGGTCTTGCGCCCCGCGCCGTCACGATCCGTGGGCATCCTCGTGGAGATGTCCGCCGCAACCGCCGGGTCGCCCACGCGTCCCGCCGC
>JBOGHG010000367.1:0-3642 GCA_050744525.1 Acidimicrobiales bacterium
CCCCGATGCCGGCGCCCGGGCCGGGCCCGGCACGCCTGGCGGTGCCCGTGGTCGTCGTCGACGACGTGGTGACGACCGGGTCGACGCTCGTCGCCGCCGCGTGGGTGCTGCGGGCCGCCGGCTCACCCTGGGTCGGGGCGCTGACCGCCGCCCGCACGCCCCGGATGGCGGCCACGCGGCCCATGATGGTCCCGGCCGTACCCCTATCCGTACCGGTCGCACCACCCGATGTGGAACCTTTGCTCAAGTTCCGCGGCCAACGGGCCGATGTCCAGCAGTGATGCAGGTGTCGCACCGAGAGGCTGCGCGGGCGCTCATGATGCTGCGCCGCACGCAGCGGCGCACCTGGGCGCGGCGTCGCCGCCGCCTGCGGCCCCACCGGGGCGGCGCGCCTGGCACGGTCGACCGCAGGACGGGCTGTCGCACGACGGTCGACCGCAGCACGATCGAGTCCATCCGCCGGCGGCTGCTCGACGACCGGAACTGGGTCAGCGTCGAGCGGATCGAGGCGGCCCACGCGCGCCTGGAGGCGGGTGAGGAGCCATCGGCCGACGTCGTGGCCGAGATGATGGTGCGCCGGACCATCTGCGATCGCCTGAGCTGAGCTCCGCTCAGGTCCCGAGGAGGGTGATGCGGACCTACCTGGTTGTCGCCCATCGCACGCTGGTCGGTGAGCATTTGCTCGACCACGTCCGGTCGCTCTGTGGGGGTGCCGGTGCGGACCGGTGCCGGTTCTACCTGGTGGTGCCCGTCACGCATCCTCGCGACCACGCCTGGTCCGAGGGCGAGGTCGAGGCCGCAGCCCGGGCCCGCCTCGACGAGGGGCTCGAGGCCTTCGGCAAGCTCGGCGTCGACACCACCGGCGAGGTGGGCGACGCCAATCCCGTCTACGCGGTCTCCACCGCCCTGCGGAACCGGCCGTTCGGCGACGACGAGTGGGACGGCATCATCGTGTCCACGCTCCCGCCGGGTCTCTCCCACTGGCTCGGCCTCGACGTGGTCAGCCGCATCAAGCGCGAGTTCGACATCCCGGTCACGCACCTGGTGGCACCCAAGGTGCAGGCCGGCGCCTGACCGAATGCCGCTCCTGGCCCCCCGGTAGACTCGTAGCCCGCATGAGCGTTCTCGATCGTTTCCTCCGCGTCGGTGAGGGCAAGAAGGTCAAGGCCCTGCAGTCGCTGGTGCCCGACATCTCGGCCCTCGAGCCCGAGATCGAGCGGCTCTCCGACGACGAGCTCCGGGCCAAGTCCGGCGAGTTCCGCCAGAGGCTCGACCAGGGTGCGAGCCTCGACGACCTGCTGATCGACGCGTTCGCCGTGGTCCGCGAGGCCGGCAAGCGGGTGCTGGGTCAGCGGCACTTCGACGTGCAGCTCATGGGCGGCGCCGCCCTGCACTTCGGTTGGATCGCCGAGATGAAGACCGGCGAGGGCAAAACGCTGGTGTCGACCCTGCCCGCGTACCTGAACGGGCTGTCCGGCCGGGGCATGCACCTCGTCACGGTCAACGACTACCTGGCCACCCGCGACGCCCAGTGGATGGGCCGCCTGCACCGCTCGCTGGGCCTGTCCGTCGGCCTGGTCGTTCCCGGCCAGAGCGACCCGGACTACAAGCGGTCTCAGTACGCCGCCGACATCACCTACGGGACCAACAACGAGTTCGGCTTCGACTACCTGCGCGACAACATGGCGCCGTCCCGCGCCCGGCAGGTGGGGCGGGGCCACGTCTACGCCATCGTCGACGAGGTGGACTCGATCCTCGTCGACGAGGCCCGCACCCCGCTGATCATCTCCGGCCGGGTCGCCGACGCCGCGCAGCTCTACTACAAGTTCGCCTCGATCGTGCGGGGCCTGAAGCCCGAGGCCCACTACGAGGTCGACGAGGAGAAGCGCACCGTCTCCCCGACCGAGGAGGGCATCGAGCGGGTCGAGCGCGATCTCGGCATCGAGAACCTCTACGACGGCGTCGCCCAGAACCTCGTGCACCAGCTCCAGGCGGCGCTGCGGGCCAAGGAGCTGTACAAGCGCGACAAGGACTACGTGGTCGTCAGCGGCGAGGTGAAGATCGTCGACGAGTTCACGGGCCGCATCCTCGAGGGCCGGCGCTGGTCGGAGGGCCTGCACCAGGCGGTCGAGGCCAAGGAGGGCGTCCGGATCAAGGAAGAGAACCAGACGCTCGCCACCGTCACGCTGCAGAACTACTTCCGCATGTACGAGAAGCTGGCGGGCATGACCGGCACGGCGCAGAGTGACGCCGCCGAGCTGGCCGCCACGTACGAGCTGCAGGTGGTCCCCATCCCCACCAACATGCCGCTCATCCGCAAGGACGAGGGTGACCTGATCTTCAAGTCGGAGGAGGCCAAGTTCGAGGCGGTCGCCGGCGACATCGCCGAGCGGTACGAGACCGGCCAGCCGGTGCTGGTGGGCACGATCTCGGTCGAGAAGTCCGAGCGCCTGTCGCGCCTGCTCGACAAGCAGGGCATCGCCCACCAGGTGCTCAACGCCAAGCCCGACCGGGCGTTCCGCGAGGCCGACATCGTGGCCCAGGCCGGTCGGCTCCAGGGCGTCACGGTGGCCACCAACATGGCCGGCCGCGGCGTCGACATCATCCTCGGCGGCAACGCCGAGGGGTTGGCCAAGCGCGACCTGCGGGCCGAGGACCTCGATCCCGACGTCGAGGAGAATCGGCCCCGGCTCGAGGAGCTCATGGCCCGCCACGAGGCCGAGACCAGGCCCGAGGGCGACAAGGTGCGCGAGCTGGGCGGGCTCTACGTGCTCGGCACCGAGCGCCACGACTCCCGCCGCATCGACAACCAGCTCCGTGGTCGCTCGGGCCGCCAGGGCGACCCCGGCGAGAGCCGCTTCTACCTGAGCCTGGAAGACGACCTGATGCGCCTGTTCGCCACCGGCGCCGTCAACTGGGTCATGGGCAAGACGCTCCCCGACGACGTGCCGCTCGAGGCCAAGATGGTGACCAAGGCCATCGAGCGGGCGCAGACCACGGTCGAGCAGCGCAACGCCGAGATCCGCAAGAACGTCCTCAAGTACGACGAGGTCATGAACGAGCAGCGCAAGGTGGTCTACGCCATGCGCGACCAGGTGCTCGACCAGTCCGACCTGCGCGACAAGCTGGTGGACGAGGCCCTCCCCCATGCGGTCAACAGGCTGGTCGAGACCCACTGCGTGAGCGAGTACGCCGAGGAGTGGGACCTCGATGGTCTGCAGGCGGAGGCGCGCACCTTCTGGCCCTCGACGCTGTCGGTCGAGCAGCTGCAACAGGCGACGTCGACCAATGAGCTCTACGAGATGCTGATGGACGAGGCGCTCGCCCACTTCGAGCGACGCGAGGCCGAGCTCACGCCGGACGTCATGCGCCAGGTCGAACGCCAGGTGATGCTTCGGGTGATCGACCAGCGCTGGCGCGCCCACCTCCACGAGATGGACTACCTGCGCGAGGGCATCAACCTGCGGGCAATGGGCCAGAAGGACCCGCTGGTCGAGTGGCAGCGCGACGGCTTCGACATGTTCGGCCAGATGATGCACGGCATCTGGCAGGACTTCATCCGCTACGTGATGCACGTGCAGGTGCAGGTCAACCGGCAGGCGGCCGGGGCGGGCGCGGCCGCGGGCGCGGGCGCGCCGAGCG
>JBOGHG010000368.1:0-3639 GCA_050744525.1 Acidimicrobiales bacterium
CGGGACGTCCGGTCGGCCACTGATGAGCGCCAGGCCGGGGGTTTAGCGCGGGCGGCTAGCGCGGGCGGCTAGCGCGGGCGGCTAGCGCGGGCGGGCCGCCGTCCACCGGCGACTCGACGCGAGGCTTGGGCCCGGCGGACCGCGGCGGCTCGGCTCGTGGTCTGTCGACCGCCGGGGGTTCGGTGGCCGGCGGCGGCTCCGTGGCCACGGGTTTCGGATCGGCGGGTCGCGTGTCCGGCGCCGGCATCGGGGTGGCGGGTGGTGCCCCGGCAAGTGCCATGAGGTGGTCGTCGAGGCCGGCGTCGATAGCGTTCGCGGGCGCTCCAGGGGGCGCTGCCGCCGGGGTGGCGGATTCGCCTTCGTCGTCCTCGGCCGTGAGGACATGTTCCTCGATCACCGGCCCGACCACGCTGGCCACCGTCGCCGCGATCCCCGTGGTGGCCGCCGCTGCGGCGGCGACCCCGAGCACGCTGGCGGTCGTCGCAACCGCCTTCATGGCGATCACCCGGCCGATCGTCGGCTTGTGGTGACGGTGGCAGGGCGGCCTGCCGCGCGTCGTGCGGTGCATGTCGTCGACGACGATCGGCTCGTCGACCAACTCATGGGGCTCGGCGGGGCCGTGCGCCGTCTCGATCAGTCCCGAGACGTCGTGGTACCACTCGGGCGCGCCATGCGCCGGGGCGACGCCCTCCCACAGCCGGTCGGCGGCGCGGACGTCGAACTGCATCATGTCGATCCAGATCTCGTCGCGCGGAAATGTCACGGTGCCCGCACGGACTCTCGGCCTCCCAGTCCGCCTGTCCGGCTCGTACCTTAGCGCTCCCTCAACCGTCACGCGCCGTGGCGGTGGAGAGCCCGCGGGTAGCGCTCGACCCCGGCGAACCTCGGAGAATGGGGATGGTGAGGCGAGGGCTACGGTCGAGGGGCGTGGAGAACGAGGCCATGCGGCGTCGCGTTGCCGATGCGCGGGTGGGCCGGCTGGCCACGGTCACGCCGAGCGGGCGCCCGCACATCGTCCCGTGCTGCTTCGTCCTCGACGGCGACACCGTCTTCACCGCGGTCGACGACAAGCCGAAGTCGACCTTCGATCTGGTCCGGCTCGACAACCTGCGGTCCAGTGGGGTCGCCTCGCTGCTGGTCGACCACTACGAGGAGGATTGGGCGAGGCTGTGGTGGGTCCGCATCGACGGCCGGGGGCGCGTGACGGAAGCCGGCGACGACCGTGAACGGGCCCTGGGGCTTCTGGCCGCCAAGTACGAGCAGTACCGGGAGCGGATCCCCTCTGGGCCCGTGGTGGTGATCGAGGTCACCGCCTGGCGCGCCTGGCCCTGAGGAGCGCCACACGCCCGCGGGGGTGCGTCATCGTTCTTCAACCCGATGGTTGACAACGGCGGGACGCAGGCGTAGCTTCTTCTTCAACCAATCAGTTGAACAAGGAGTCGTCCGTGGTCGACGACCAGCTGTCCCGAGTCTTCGCCGCCCTCGCCGATCCGACCAGGCGCGACATGGTGGCCCGCCTCGCAGTGGGCGACGCCACCGTCGGGGAGCTGGCCGAGCCCTACGACGTCTCCGTCCAGGCGGTGTCCAAGCACATCAAGGTGCTCACCGACGCCGGCCTGGTGAGCCGGAGCAGGGACGCCCAGCGGCGACCGTGCCATCTCGAGGCGGAGGTCTTCGACCTGATGACGCGCTGGATCGAGCGATACCGCCAACAAGCCCAGGAGCGCTACGAGCGCCTGGACGCCGTCCTCGCCGAGATGCAGGGCGACGAACAACCCACCCACCCCCGACACCCACAGCTAGGAGCAGCGTCATGAACGCCGCCAGCAGCCGCTACCAGGTCTCGATCGAGGCCGACCCCACACTGCCGATCATCCGCATGACCCGTGACTTCGACGCCACACCGACCCAGCTGATGCGGGCCCACACCGATCCCGAGCTGTTTGCTCGCTGGGTCGGCCCGAACGGGATGGAGACCAAGATCCTCGACTGGGACGCCACCACGGGCGGCCGCTGGCGCTACGTCGCCGGGCGCGACGGCGAGGAATACGGCTTCCACGGCTGCTTCCACGAGGTCGGCGAGGACCGAATCGTCCAGACCTTCACGTTCGACGGTCAGCCCGACGGCGTCGCCCTCGAGACACTGCGGTTCGAGGACCTCGGCGACGGCCGCACCCGGCTGCACGCCCAGTCGCTCGTCGACAGCTTCGAGTCCCGCGACCAGTGGCTGGCCAGCGGCATGGAGACCGGGGTCGAGGAGGGCTACGCCGAGCTCGACGCCCTCGTCGCCGAGCTGTGATGGGCAGCCCCGACGAGCACCGGCGCATCGCCGGCGAGTTCACGGCGACGGTCGAGGGCACCGCTCCGGCGGCGTGGGACCACCCTGCGCCGCCGGAGGGCTGGGTCGCCCGCGACGTCGTCCGCCACCTCGTCGACTGGTTCCCGGCGCTCCTCCAGGGGGCGACCGGGATCACGCTGCCCGCCGGTCCCTCGGTCGACGACGACCCGATCGGTGCCTGGCGCACCCAGACCGACGCCGTGCAGGCACTGCTCGACGACCCGGCCACCGCCGAGCGCGAGCACGAGCTCCCGCACCTCGGCAGGATGCCGCTCGGGCAGGCCATCGACATGATCTACACCGGCGACGTGTTCCTCCACCGCTGGGATCTCGCCCGGGCCACCGGGCAGGATGAGACGCTGGACCCGGACAAATGCGCCGAGATGCTCGAAGCCATGCTGCCGATGGACGACGCGCTGCGCCAGAGCGGCCACTACGGGCCACGCGTCGACGTGCCCGACGACGCCGACATCCAGACAAGGCTGCTGGCGTTCATCGGCCGCACCCCGTAGGCGCGTCGGTCACGGCCGGCGGAGGCACCAGCCTCCGCATCGGGGCGCCAGACCGCTGGCCGGGTGACACGGTGCCGGGCACATCGAAGGTTTTGTCGAGACCACCCGTGTCGTGGGATCAGGTCGTGGTTGCACCGCCACCTGTTGCCGCGAGCCACTGCCGCCAGGTGGTTCGGCCCGACCGGTGGTCGGGACAGAGGTGGTCCCCCTCGTCGAAGTCCCGGAGCGGTCCGAGCGGGGGAAGGGGGATGAGCCGAGCAACCCTGCCGGTGACCTCCCGCCGGGTACTCGCGAGTTCGCGGATGTTGAGCACCTCGGGCCCGCCGAACTCTGGAGCCCGCCCGCTCGGACCGGATTCGACCAGGTCGGCGACTCGACCAGCCACCTCGGCGGCATCGACGACTTGAAACGAGAGGTTTGGGGTCCGAACGAAGACCGGCCCGCTCAGGAACCCATCGAGGAGATCGTGGAACTGGGTGGCCCGCTGGATCGACCACGCTGCGGCCGACGACTCGATCAACTGCTCGGCCTCCCACTTGGCCTTGTAGTACGGAAACCTGTTGCGGTCGACGCCGACGATCGACACATAGATGATGTGGGCGCCCGACTCGCCGATGGCGTCCAGGACGTTCCGGGTGCCGAGCACCTCGGTTTTGTGTGCGTGCCGTCGGGGGCTGGTTGCCGCGTGGACCACCACGTCGACGTCCCGAACGGCGTGGTCGACCCCCTCGCCGGTGCGGACATCACCCCGACGCGCCTCCACTTGGTCGAGATCGCTGGCGGCGCGGC
>JBOGHG010000369.1:0-3637 GCA_050744525.1 Acidimicrobiales bacterium
ACAAGGCCGCCACCCTGGGCATGCGACCCGTCGTCACGCACGCGGCGCTCATGGTGCTGCTGGCCGTGTCGATCGTGGCGTCGTTCGACGCCATCGGCACCCTGCTCGTGTTCGGGCTGCTGATCGGTCCGCCCGCCACTGCGGGGCTGCTGGTCCGCCGGGTCCCCCGCATCATGCTGACGGCGGTGGCCCTCGGCGCGTCGGCGGTGGTACTGGGCCTGGTCATCAGCTTCCACCACGGGACCGCCGGCGGGGCCACCATCGCCGGGCTGGCCGTGGGCCAGTTCTTCGTGGTCCTGGCCGTGCAGGAGGCGCGCCAGGCGCTGCGACGGCGGCCCAGCCGGTTGGCGACCTGACCCAGGGATTCTGGCGTCACGCCGACATCTCGGCGCCAGGAACGTCAGAATCAGGGGGTCTCTCGGTCGTCGCCGTCGTGGACGAGGATGTGGCGGTCGATCGTGGCGCCGGTCTCGCCCAACCCCTTCACGCTGACACGGTCATAGGCCAACAGCTCGCGGGAGTCGGGATCGAAGTACAGGACTGATGCCTGCAGCGGCTTGGGTTCGTCCCCCTGCAGGCCGCGCAGCCCGGCGCCCCCTGTCGACCCCTCCACCAGCAGCCGGGTGTCGGGAGGGGGCTCGTCGGTGGTGTCGGTGTCGCCGGGCCCGTCCTCCTCCTCGATCGGCTCGATCCGCTCGTCGCTGGGCTCGTGGGTGTGACCGGCCAAGACGAGCGGCACCTCGCCACCGACGTCGGCGGCGATGCGGGCGTCGTGCACGAGCACGACATCGACCTCGGGGGGCTCGGCCGCGGCCAGCTCGTCGGCCACCTCGGGGGCGAACGCCTCCGCCCGCTCCTGCTGCGACGGCCCGGCGGGCTGGTCCTTGTCCGGCGTGTAACGGGGATCGCCGACGCCCCAGAAGCGCAGCCCCGCCACCTCGGCGGCGTCACCGTCGAGCACCACGGCGTTGGGCTGGTCCGCCACCGCCCGCTGGGTGGTGCGTGAGTCGTGGTTGCCTCGAACGAAGACATAGGGCACCGCGAGGTCGCCGATCTGCCCCAGCAACTGGCTCTCGGGCTCGGTCCCCCAGTCGACGATGTCGCCGGTGTCGGCGATGGCGTCGACGTCGAACTGCTCGGTCAGCTGCTCCATGAGGTCGAACGCCTGGGGATTGAGGTGGATGTCGCTCACGTGCAGCACCCGGATGGTGTCGTCGGTGGGGGCGAAGGTCGGCAGGTCCTCGGCCGCCAGGTAGAGGGTGACCACGTTGCCCACGAGATCGCTGAGCTGCTCGCGGTACTCCCCGAAGCGATCGATGATGTCCTCCACGTCGCCGACGGCGTTGGGCGCCCGGGAAAGCAGCCCGGTGTAGCGGGGCTCGGCCACGGCGTTGGTGTCGAACGTCGCTGCGGCACCTGCGCCGGCCCCCGCGACCAGCACCGCACCGGTCGCCAACCCCGCCACGGCCGAACGCCAGCCGAGCCGGGCCGCCAGCCCGCCCACGATCCCGCCCACGGTCGCCACCAGCACGCACCGGAGTACCAGGCGCACCAGGGCGGCGCGGACGTCGTCGGCGACGTCGTCACCCAGGTCGTCGATGACCTGGGGGTTGTCGGCGATGCGTTCGGCCTCGTCGAGGCCGAGCTCCTCCACCCGGAGGTCCAGCCCGATCGGCCAGTCGTGGGTGTCGAGCGCGATCGTGCCGAGGGGCGCCAGGTGGATCACGGTGCCGCCGTGGAGCGACGGCCGCGCCCCCACCGTGGTGTCGAACGGCCCCACGTGGGCCGGGACCCGGCCGGCGAGCGCCAGGGCGCTGGCCGCTCCCACCAGGGCGAACAGGACCACCCGGGCGGCCGGGCCCCAGCGGCGCAGCAGCGCCGACCCGTGCCCCCGCCAACCCGCCGGCTCCTCGGTCTCGGGCCCCGCCGCCTCGCGCACCGGGACGTGGGCCTGGGCGAGCCCGTCGCCGTCGGGGCCGCGGCACGGCGTCGCGGTGCGGGGTTCGTCCACGCACAGATGATCCCGCTACGGCCCCCGAATCGCACCCCGTCGCGTCAATATCCCGGCCGCGACCGCCCCACGGACTACTGGTTCGAGGCGCTCTTGGCGGCGTTCTTGCTGGTCTTGCCGGCTCCCGACGACGACGTCGGGGTGTCCGAGACGGCCGACGACTCCGGCTCGACCGTGGTGGCCACCGTCTCGACGACGTGGTCGGCCGTCTTGGCGAACCGGTCCTCCACGGCGTCGCCGATCCGCTTGGCGTCGCGGGTCACGACCTCACTGACGTGGCGCACCCGCGGGTTCTCGCGGACGCGCTCGATGGCGTCGTCGACCTGCCGACGGCGTTCGTCGCTGGCCCTGGTGGCGACGAGGTAGCCGGCGGCGAATCCGATGGCTGCTCCGAGCTTGAATCTCATGCTTGGCAGCTACCCGCCTACGGCGGTGTTATTCAGCTACCCGGCGTAGCCGGGATTGGCGACGGCCAACTTGTCGGCCACCGTCGCCCGGACTACGGCCACCACCTCGTCCCAACGGTCGTCGCACGCGCCCGATCGGATGGCGGCCGCCAGCTCCGCGTCGGAGCCGAACCCGAGCGCCGCCAGGCGTTCGGCGTGCTCCGCCGCCATCCGGTCAGCCGAGGCGAGCTCGCGTTCGACGATGGCGAGTGCCCGGGCCGCGACCCGGGCGTGGAAGCGCACCTGCCCATCGGTGGCGTCGGCAACGTCGCCCTCGAGGAACTCGCGCACGGCCTCCAGCAGCTCGACGGCGCTCGGCGCGTCGTGCGGCGTCCTCGACGGACGCTCGCTCACGGCAGCAACAGGAGCAGGTCGTGCTCCGCCTCGCACACCCGCCGGCCGATCGCGGCCAGCTCCACCGAGCGCACGGTGCCCGACAGGTGGGTGGCCGCCTGGAGCATGCACATCACCCCCCACTTGAGCGTGCCCATCGCCTCCCACCAGGCGAGGGCGTCGCGGTCCACGGCGCCGATCGAGCCCGCCGCCGCCTCGTACGCCGCCACCAGCTCGTCGACCTCCCCGAACCCGCCGACCCGCGGCGAGGCCCCGAACCGCCACGCCCGCACGCACAGCCAGCCGAGGTCTTCCAGCGGATCGCCGAGGTGCGCCAGCTCCCAATCGAGCACCGCCCGCAACCCATCGACCCCCACGACCAAGTTGCCGTTGCGGAAGTCGCCGTGGACCACGGTGTCGGCCCGCGTGGGCGGCCGGTTGCGCTCGAGCCAGCGGAACCCCAGCTCGAATGCCGGGTGGGGCTCGCTCATGGCGTCGAGCAGCTCGCGGAACTGCTCGAACTGGTCGGTCGGGTCGAGGCCGGGCACGCGTGCCGGATCGATGGTGTGCACGGCGGCGAGCGCCCGGCCGCACTGCGCCGTGAGCAATGGCCGGGCCGGCGCGAACTGCTCGTCGCGCAGGATCCGCCGGGGGATGGTCTCGCCCTCGATCCGCTCCACCACCATCCACGACCGCCCGAGGAGCCCGGCGTCCGGGCCTCCGCCGTCCTCCTCACCGGCGGACAGGACGACGGCGGGCACCGGGACACCGGCCGCCCGGGCCGCCCGCAACAGCTTCACCTCGGTGCCCATCGCCGTGGTGGTCACGCCCCCCGGACGCGCCCGCT
>JBOGHG010000370.1:0-3637 GCA_050744525.1 Acidimicrobiales bacterium
TACTCACCAGTGCTCCGCTCCGCCGCCATCCCCGACATCGCCGTCCCCTGGTGGGGCGGACGCCGGCTCGCCTTCGAGTTCGCCTGAAAGTAGGGCCGAATTCGCTGCGTGAAAATCGGCGCTAACCGCTGCGACGCGGACATGTCCACGTCGCAGACCACCAGCGCAGCGCACCAAAGCGAGCAGCAACTCGAGATAACGGCACCTTGGGGACGCAGTACGAGCGGGCCGGCCGCGCATTCTGGGACAGCTTGATCTCTGGGCGGCGAGCGCTCCTGTCCGTCGTCATGTGGCGCGCGGTGCGGGCCGTCAGTCGAGAGGGCGAACGCACGCGGCCGGTCGCCCGGTGCTTGCGGAACCAACGATCCCAGTGAACGTTCTGGTCGCTGGGAACCCTCCGTCCGGGCTTGAAGTCCAGACGCTTACGAACCGCCCGAGTTGTCGACAGCAACTGATCCGGCGTGAGGTCGAGCACGCTCACAAGCAAAGCAATTGCCTGAACGTTCGGAATGTTGCCTGCCCAATGAGACTGCCGCACCCCCCAGGCGGCCGATCTGGCACGCCCGATGTGGTTCCCAGCCGGCTCACACTCGCGCATCCCGACCCGCCGGGTTCACACCAGCGAGATCACCAGCAGCGCCGAGGCGGCGGCCCCGAGGATCGTGCGAAGGGTGTTCCACGCCGTCCACCGGCGGAGGTACCGGCGCCAGACCGCGGTACTTTCGGGCGCTGCGGCGTCGGCGGCATCGAGTTCGACGTTCATCGGCACGTTGATCGCCATCGTCACGCCGAACGTGCCGACGACGTACAGCGCCGCACCCACGCCCCGCAGCAGGGCGTGGGGCTCGTCGACGGTGAACGGCGCGGTGATCGCTAGCGCCGCGCACAGCAGCGCCGCCCCGCCGAACGCCAGCCCGAACGCCGGGTTGAGGATGGCTGAGTTCATCGCCTGCATCGCCGCGATGCCCTCTGGGGCCGGGCGCCGCCCGAGGGCAGGCATCACGCTCGTCGAGAAGGCGAACATGATCCCGGCCACGAGGGCGGACGCGACTGCGGCGGCGACCGCCCCGACGGTGATCAGGTCACCGGTCACTGAACATGGTGGCGAGCGCGGCGAACGCGGGCGCCAGGTCAGTGGCGGCGAAGTCCTCGAACCGCGTCGGCGTCGTCGAGCCCGCCGTGCGGGTGGCGCGGGCCGCGACGCTGCCGTCGCTGAACACCCGGTTCATCTCGACCTGCAGTCGCGTGGCGTCGGGCGACCAGCCGGCAGCCGCGAGGGCGGCCCGCAGGTCGTCGTCCGGGATCTGCACGTAGGCGAGGTCGGGCCGGCCGATCGCCGCGCCGATCATGCGGGCGACCTGGGCGTAGGTGAGGTCGCGGAGCCCGAGCAGCTCGCGCACGGCGAAGCCGGTCCAGTCGCGTGACCGCAGCGCGGCGGCGGCCGCGGCGCCGACGTCGCGGGTCGCGATCATCGGGAGTGGGGCGTCGGGAGCGACGGAGTCGGCGATGACGCCCTGCTCGGCGATGACCGGCAACCAGCCGTACGCGTTGTCGAAGTACCAGCCGGCCCGGAGGGCGAGCACGTGGGCCACGTCGGTGAGGCTCTGCAGACGCTGCTCCTGGGCGTACAGGCCCGTGAGGAACCCCGTGCCGCTAGGCAGGTCTGCGCCGACGGCGCTCGCCGCCACGACGTGCGGCACACCCGCGGCCCGGACGGCGGTGACGATCGCCTCGCCCAGCTGGGCCATGTGGGCGTACCCGTCGGGCACCTCGGGTGCGAACGGCAGCAGCACGTAGGCGGCGTCGGCGCCGCGAAAGGCCTCGGTGAGCGCCGAGGCGTCGCTGGCGTCGAGTGGGAACGGCTCGGCCCCGGCGTCACGCAGGGCGGCCAGCCGGTCCGCCGACCGGCCGAGCGCCCGGACGTGTTCGCCGGCCTCGAGCAGGCGGCGGGCGGTGGCGCCGCCTGTCTGTCCTGTGGCTCCCATGATGGTGATCATCTGCGTGGTCCTCTCGTGAGTCATTTGCTTGCCGTCCACTCTGGGGGTGACGCGCCGGCAGAACAATGGCCGTGCGTCGCCGATTCATGCCCAATCGTCCAGCCGCTATGGACGAACGGCGGACCCGGTCGGCACACTGGCGGCATGCGAGGCGAGGACCCGTGGGCCACACCCGATCCCATGGTCGAGGCGCTGCACGTGCTCCGGATGTCCGGCACCTTCTACGTCCGCTCCGAGCTGAGCGCACCTTGGGGGCTGACGCTGCCGCCCGAGCCGCACTCCCTGTGGTTCCACGTCGTGAACGTTGGCGGCGGCTGGCTCGAGGTCGAGGGCACCGAGCCCCGCCTCTTGCGGCCGGGTGACTTCGCCCTCGTGCCCCACGGCGAGGGCCACCGGATCCGCAGCGACCCGGAGGCGCCCGCGCCTCGGGTCGAGGCGCTGCCCCACGACTACGTCAGCGACCGGTACGCGGTGCTGCGGCACGGCGGCGGAGGAGCGGCGACGAGCCTCGTCTGTGGCACGGTGCGGTTCGGGCATCCCGCGGCGCGCAACCTGGTGGCGCTGCTGCCGCGGATGATCGTCGTCGAGACGACGAGCGGGCCGACGCCCGGGCCCGAGACCGAGTGGATGCATGCCACCCTGCGCCTCATCGCCGCCGAGGCGAGCGCGCTGCGACCCGGGGGTGAGGCGGTCATCACCCGGCTGTCCGACATCCTGGTGATCCAGGCGATCCGGGCGTGGATCGCCCGCGAGCCCGAGGGCCAGACCGGCTGGCTGGGCGCGCTGCAAGACCCGCGCATCGGCCAGGCGATGTCGCTCGTCCACCGCGATCCCGCGCAGCCGTGGTCGGTGGCGTCACTGGCGCGGGCGACGGCGATGTCGCGCTCGGCCTTCGCCGCCCGCTTCACCGAGCTCGTGGGCGAGCCGGTCATGCGCTACGTGACCCGATGGCGCATGCAGGTGGCACTCGACTGGCTCCAGCACGACGACGTGCCGGTCGCCGAGCTGGCGGCGCGGCTGGGCTACCAGTCCGAGGCCGCGTTCAGCCGAGCGTTCAAGCGCACGGTCGGGATGTCCCCAGGTGCCGTCCACCGCTCACCGCCCGAGACGCTGCCCGGGCTCCCGCGGCTGATGACGGCCTGACACCGCGATCCCCCGGCCCGGGTGCGGCTCGGCGGGACGGGACCCGGGCTGAGCGTGGCCCCGTCGGATCGGCCCGGGCGACCTCCGGCACCCCGACGTGGGATCACACTCGGAAGGAACGGCAAATGAGCTCGACCGCTCGCCCCACCCGCCGTCGCGGCCGAGCGTTGGCCGCGCTCGCCGGCGCGGCGGCGGCGCTGGCGACGTCGGTGCGCTCCCCGCATCGGCCGCCCTGCCCCCGTCGCAACACGTCGTCCCAGTTCGGCGGCGCGCCGTTGTCGCCATGGTGGCGCCGTCATCAACGCAGTCGCCGGATCCAGCGGGTCTCCCGCCGAGTTTCTCGATGGCTACCGCGCCGGGCCGCTCGTACCGTGTCAGCCGTCACGAAATTCCCTGGTTGAGCCGCTTCTCCGTCACTTAATTCCCTGATCTGCCGTCACGGAATTCCTTGGACGTCTGTCACGGAATTCCTTGGTGGGAGGGGATCCCTCGCTCCG
>JBOGHG010000371.1:0-3630 GCA_050744525.1 Acidimicrobiales bacterium
ATCGGCCACGTCGACGAGGCCATCGAGTGGAAGCGGAGCCACCCCTCCGACGACCTGCTCAGCGCCATGATCGCCGCGGAGGAGGACGGCGACCGGATGACCGCCGAGGAGCTCCAGGTGCAGGTCATCCTGCTCTACCTCGCCGGCCACGAGACCACCGTCAACCTGATCGGCAACGGCACCCTGGCCCTGTTGCGCCATCGCGACCAGTACGAGCGACTGGTGGCCGATCCGTCGCTCGACACCCCGGCGATCGAGGAGCTCCTGCGCTACGACAGCCCCGTCCAACTCTCGCGCCGGATCGCCATGGCCGAGATCGAGGTCGGCGGCGAGACCGCCGAGCCGGGCGAGATGGTCCTCACGCTGCTGGGCTCGGCCAACCACGACGACGCCAAGTGGGGGCCGACCGCCGACGATCTCGACCTCGGCCGGGAGGGAGCCAACGCCCACCTGTCCTTCGGCAGCGGCGTCCACCACTGCCTGGGGGCGGCGCTGGCCCGGCTCGAAGGCGCCGAGGCGATCCCCGCCCTGGTGCGGCGCTTCCCGGACATGGAGCTCGCTGCCGACCGGCCGGCCTGGAACGGGCGGGTGGTCCTCCGGGGGCTCGACGCCCTGCCGGTCAGCGTCAAACCTTGAGGAAGCGGCTGAGCGCCCATCCCGATCCGGCGGCGCCGATGGCGATGCCCAGCACCACCACCACGACCGCGGTCCAGGTGAACTGACCGGTCGATGCCACGAAGCCGCCCAGGATGTCGTCGTAGTCGGGGTTGCGGGACGCGCCCTGCATGGCGTTGTCGAGCGCCCACACGGCCCCCAACGCCAGCAGCCCACCCACGAGGCCCTGGATGATCCCCTCGAGCATGAACGGGACCCGGATGAACCAATTGGTGGCGCCGACCAGCTTCATGACCTCGATCTCGCGCCGCCGGGCGAACGTGGCCATGCGAATGGCGTTGAGGATGAGCATCAGCGCCGCAACCAGCAGGCCCACGGCGATCGCGAGCATCGCCCGCTGCGAGAAGTCGGACACGCCCCGGACCGTCTTCACGCCCTCGGTCTCGCCCGTCGCCGCCTGCACGCCGGGTTGGCCCTCGTACTGGCGGCGCAGGCTCTCCACCGCGCCCGCCTCGGTGGCCTCGGGAACGAGCCGATAGGACGGCGGGATCATCTCGGGGTCGGCGTCGAGTCGCTCCAGCATTGCGGCGTTGCCCCGGAACAGCCGACGCGCCTCCTCGTTGCTCTCCTCGACGTCGACGTAGCGGTAGCTGGCGATCTCGGGATTGCCCTCGATGGCGTCCTCGAGCGCGGCCCGCTGCTCGTCGGTGATGGTGCGCTGGAGGAACACCAGCACCTGGACACCGTCCTGCCAGCGGGCCGACTGGTTCTCGACCCCCTGCCGCAGGAGCAGCGTCGACCCGAACAAGGCCAGCGACACCGCCACCGTGACGATGGCCGCCAGGGTCAGCGTGATGTTGCGGCGCAGGTTGATGGCCGTCTCGCGGAGGATGTAGTCGAACTTCACTGGTACACACCACGGAGCTGGTCGCGGACGAGCATGCCCTCGTCGAGCTCGATGACCCGCCGCTGCATGGTGTCGACGATCGAGCGGTCGTGTGTGGCCATCACAACGGTCGTGCCCGTGCGGTTGATGCGGTCGAGCAGGCGCATGATGCCCACCGAGGTCGCGGGGTCGAGGTTGCCGGTGGGCTCGTCGGCGAGCAGGATCAGCGGCCGGTTGACGAAGGCGCGGGCGACCGACACCCGCTGCTGCTCGCCGCCCGAGAGCTGGTGGGGGAAGTTGCCGGCCTTGGTCTCCAGGCCGACCAGCTCGAGGATCGCGGGCACCTGTGTCTTGACCACGTGCCGGGGCCGGCCGATGACCTCGAGGGCGAACGCCACGTTCTCGTAGACCGTCTTGTTGGCCAGGAGCTTGTAGTCCTGGAAGATGCAGCCGATGTTGCGGCGCAGGTAGGGCACGCGCCACGACGACAGCCGGGCGATGTCCTTCCCCGCCACGAAGATGCGGCCCCGATCGGCCGTCACCTCGCGGTTGATGAGGCTCAGCATCGTCGACTTGCCCGACCCCGACGGCCCGACCAGGAAGACGAACTCGCCCTTCTCGATGGTGGCCGAGGCGTTGTGCAGCGCCTCGACGCCGCCCTTGTAGATCTTGCTGACGTTCTCGAAGGTGATCATCGACCTCGCCCGCAGCGCGCGGCTGTGTCCCTTCGGCGATTGGCTGCCCCAGGCATTGCGATCAGGTTACGGACGTAATGTACACCCGAGCAATCCCAGCGGCCGGACATGCTAGGCCGCTGCTCCGCCCTGGCTCCGGCGCCACTGGAGGTACGCCTCCATGAACGGGTCGAGGTCGCCGTCCAGCACGCCGGTCACGTTGCCGGTCTCGTGGTCCGACCGCAGGTCCTTGACCATCTGGTACGGCTGGAGGACGTAGCTCCGGATCTGGCTCCCGAAGCCGACGCGCTGCTGGTCGCCCCGGATCTCGTCGAGCTCGGCCTCGCGGCGCTGGCGTTCCCGGTCGGCCAGCTTGGCCCGCAGCATGGCCATGGCGCGGTCGCGGTTCTGGAACTGGCTGCGCTCGACCTGGCAGGACACGACGATGCCGGTCGGGATGTGCGTCAGCCGCACCGCCGAGGACGTCTTGTTGACGTGCTGGCCGCCGGCGCCCGACGCCCGGAACACGTCCATCTTGATGTCCTTCTCGTCGATCTCGACCGTGGCGTCCCCCGCGTCGAGCATCGGCACCACCTGCAGGGCGGCGAACGCAGTCTGCCGCTTCCCCTGGGCGTTGAACGGGCTGATGCGGACCAGCCGGTGCACGCCCCGCTCGGCCTGCAGGTAGCCGTAGGCGTAGCGGCCCTTGACGATCGCCTCGGCCGAGGATATGCCGGCCTCGGATCCGGGGGTGAACTCGTCGACCTCGACGTCGAAGCCACGCCGCTCGGCCCAGCGGGTGATCATCCGCAGCAGCATCTCGGCCCAGTCCTGGGCGTCGACACCGCCCTCACCGGCCTGGATCGTCACCAGCGCGTCCCGCTTGTCGTGCTCACCGGAGAACATCGACTGCAGCTCGACGCCCCGCAGGTCGGCGTCGATGCCGGTCAGCGACTGCTCAACCTCCTCCAGCGCGGCATCGTCGCCCTCGTCGCGGGCCAGCCCGTAGAGGGTCTCGGCGTCGTCGAGGCGCCCGCTCAGAGCCTCGAACGCCGCCAGGTCGTCGTTGACGGCCGCCAGCTCCGAGGTCACCCGTCGGGCCTTGTCGGGGTCGTCCCAGAGGTCGGGCCTCGAGGCCTCGGCCTCGAGCTGAGGCTGGCGAGCCCGCAGCTCGTCGACCTTGAGGTACCCGGCCGCCTCGTCGACCCGGGCCTTCAGGGCCCTCAGCTCATCGGTGAGATCTCTCATCAGCAGTCCTCAAAACCGTACGACGCCACCACCCTGACAGGGTGGAGCGTCACCGGCCGTGGCACTGCTTGAACTTCTTGCCCGATCCGCAGGGGCAGGGAGCGTTGCGCGGCGTCTTGTCCCACTCCGACTTCACGAGCGGCGTGTTCGCCTGGGCCGCCGCCGGCTTCGCCGCGCCTCGCCGCCCGTTGCCGCCCTCGTCGGACG
>JBOGHG010000372.1:0-3604 GCA_050744525.1 Acidimicrobiales bacterium
CGCGTGAGGGCCACCACCCCGTCGGGACCGCGCACCCAGACCCGGCGTACGTCGCTGACGTCGCCGTCGGGTCCGGCCATCGCCAGCGGCGCCCGCAGGCCCACGGTCACCTCGTCGGACAGCACCGTCGGACCGGTGGGCGCGGCCCCGCGCCGCACCGACAGCACGGGGAGCGGCGTGGCCGCGTCGACCTCCCGGGCGACGGTCCCGAGCTGCCGCTCCGTGACCGGCGGTCCGCCCGTCGGCCCGCCGTGGTGCGCCGGCTGCAACCGGTCGGCCCCCAGCGCCTCGTGGGTTGAGACCAGCTCCGGCAGGAGCCGTGCCGGCAGGACGGCCCGGTCGTCGATCGTGACCACGTAGTCGGCGTCCGGTGCGTCGTCCGGGAGCGACCATGCCGGCTCGGCGGCCGAGCGCCACGACTGGGTGACCGACAACCTGCCGTGGTCCCGAAGGGCCCCCAGCAGGGTCGGGGACGGCCCGGCCCGCCCCGCGGCGTACGTGCCCAGCACGCGCACGGTGGCGGCCGCGGTCGGGGCGGCGCCCATGTGGGGGTGGCCGCCGTCGAGGTCGTAGAGCGCGAGGTGCTCGTCGTGGTGCTGGCGCCGGTGGCGCGTCTCCAGGTGGTCCAGCAGCTCTGGGTAGCGGTGGCGCCAGCTCGACGCTGCGCTCGGGAGCGCGAACCAGCGGGCGCCCCGCTGCCGCTGGGACTCCAGGTGGTTGACCGCGGCCTTGCCGTCCACCGGGTCGGGGCCGGGCTCGCCGTCACGCGTCTCGGGGAACGGCCATGCGCGCTGTGGCGCGAGGTCGGGGAGGGCGCCGTCGGCGCCGACCGGGACGAGGACGACGTCGCCCGGCGCGGCGATGGTCCGGATGCGGTCCGCCAGCACCCGCCCGGACGCGGGGTGCCCGTTTCCCCCCGTGCCGGCCGAGCCGGGGTCGCCGAGCACCGGACGGGCCATGACGTGGTCGACGATCTCATGGAACCGGGGGGCGACCACCTCGGGGCGGAGCCGGGCGTCCACGTGGTCGGCGCCCTGGCGGGCGAGGCGGTGCCACAGCGCGTCGTCGGTCAGCAGGCGCGTGACCCCGGCGGCGAGATCGGCGGCGTCGGAGCCGACGAGGACGTGCTCGCCCTGGACGAGGTCGAGCCCCTCGGCGCCGATCGGCGTGGTGACCACCGGCGTGCCGCCCATCATCGGCTCCACCACCTTGCCCTTGACGCCCGCACCGTGGAGCAATGGCACCAACGCCAGCCGGGCCCGGTGGAGGTAGGGCTGGACCGACGGCACCCAGCCCACGGGGTCGACGCCGAGGATCGCCGTGTCGATCGCCAGCCGGGCGGGGTCGAGCCGGTTGCCGAGCACGGTGAGCGGGTGGCGCTCGAGGAGCCCGGGCTCGAGCAGCGGCAGGACGTCGCGACACAGGAACTCCACCGCCTCGTAGTTGGGCAGGTGGCGGAAGTTGCCGACGAACACCATGCCCCGGCGCTCGTCCAGCGGGTGCGTCGACCGCTCGACGTCGTGCACCAGCGGCAGCGTGAAGGCCCGGTCGCCGAAGAAGTCGGCCAGCAGGTCGCGTTCCTTGTCGGACACGGCGAGCACGGCGTCAGCCTGGCTGTAGGCGTTCAGCTCCCTGGCGGCGGTGGCGCCGTAGGCGCCGTCGAGTGCGAGCTGTTGCGCCAGCGAACGCCGGGCGTGACGCAGGAAGTGCAGGTCGATCGTGTTCACGACCACCCGGGTCCCCGGGGACAGCCGCCGCACGAGGGGCACGAGCGACGCCGCCGGCTCCCAGTAGGAGATCAGGGCGAGGTCGAAGGTGGCCGAGCCGAGCAGCCGCTCCACCCAGCCGAACCCGGCGTAGGCGGGGACCCCCATGCGGCGCAGCCGGTCGGCGTGGCGCCGCTCCGCCACCCCCGGCTCCTCCTTCGCCACGAACGTGACCCGCCAGCCGCCGTCGAGGAGTAAGCGGATCGTGTGGTCGACGAGCTGCGACCCGGCGTCGCGATCGACCGCCGGCATCCGGATGTGCGTGACCAGGGCGTGGCGCCGGCTCCTCATGGCAGGCAGGCCTCGACGTCGTCGTGGCCCAACAGGTAGCGCCACGCCCCGTCGCCCAGCTCGGCGGGCCTCGGCGGGCGCAGGTCGAGGACGCGCTGCCAGGCCGACTCCTCCAGGGGGACCGAGGGCTCGCCGCCGTCGCCGGCGACCCGCACGGCGACCACGTCGGGGTGGTAGGAGACGCTGGCCCCGTGGGCCCAGAGCGCGGCACACCACTCGCGCAGGTAGGCCCTGCCCTCCAGGACCGGGGGCCCGGGCACGCCGGCCCACAGGGGCGAGGCGGCGGCCACGAGACCGGGCGCCCAGCACACGGGGCGGACGTAGTCGTGCCACGGCGCCCGCACGTCCGCCGACGCACCGGCGACCAGGGCCACCGAGCGGTCGAAGAA
Source organism: Acidimicrobiales bacterium (assembly GCA_050744525.1). GTDB lineage: Bacteria > Actinomycetota > Acidimicrobiia > Acidimicrobiales > VFJN01 > DASQUK01. Next base: position 2,447 of record JBOGHG010000372.1, read on the forward strand.
CACGGTGCCCCCGGCCGACTCCAGGTGGCCGTCGGCCCGCACCACCTTGCCGGCGACGGCCATGGCCGGGTCGGCGCTCGCGGCCGCCGCCGCGGCGCGGATCGTGCCCGGGAGGGGCAGCACGTGCGGTTCGAGCGCCAGCACCACGTCGTGGTCGGCCAGCCCGCCCGCCGCCTCCGCGCCGATCGGCGCGACGAGCAGCGACGCCCCCGCCTCCACGGCCCGCTCGAACAGCGCCGGCTCCCAGCGGGGATCGGACGCCGGGCCCGACCAGACGAGGACCCGTGGCGACGGGGACGCGACGGCGGGCGCCACGGGGTCGACCGACCACACGACGGGAGCGGAGCCGCCGGACGCGACGGTGATCACGCCGAGCGCGGCGACACGGCGCGCCTCGCCGGCGTCGCCGTCCGGGTCGACCACCACGACGTCGACGCTGCCGTCGACGTACGGCAGGCGACCTCGCTGATGCGGTGGCGCGAACACGGCCAGGTCCGGCAGCTCCGCCTCGAGGGCGCCCGCCGTGCAGTCGAGGACGGCCGGCGCCGCGTCGCGGCCCGCAGCCAGCTCGTCGATCGCCACCCGGAGCGAGCGGGTGCCCGGCTCCGGCGGCTTCGCCAGGTCGAACACCAGCCCGGCGCCCGGCTCGTCGACCGCCGTCCGGTACGCCCGGAGGAGGTGGTCACACAGCTCCGCCCGCTGGCGGAACCAGGGACGGGAGCCCTCGGGCACGACCAGGTGCCCGTGGCCGGCGTAGCGCTGTGCCTCGAGGTGCGCGATGTGCGACAGGTCGTCGGCCAGGGCCCGGGCGCGGCGCGTGCCCGGGAACGGCGTCCCGTTGGGCGAGCGGGCGCCACGCACGTCGCCGGGACTCCCCGGGATCGCCACCAGCCACGGGTCGTCCCCCGTCCAGGCGTCGCGCACCATCGCCCCGTAGGCGGTCCTCCACAGCCGCGCCGGCGGGCCCTTGGGAACCGAGGCGGGCCGCGGCGCCGGGTCCGAGATCCGCCGCGCCGCCCGTCGCCGGGCCCGGGCGGTCGTCGCCCAGGCGCGGCGCGCCACCTCCTGGGCCGGGTCGGGGAGCCGCCGCACCACGGCCCGGGCCGTCGCGTCGGGCTGGGCGGCGACCCGCCGGTAGGCGTCCCGGCCCCGCCGGGC
>JBOGHG010000373.1:0-3586 GCA_050744525.1 Acidimicrobiales bacterium
GACTACTACCCCTTGCACCCCCACTCGCGCATGTTGAACCGGGTCAAGGTGCACCCGCAGATCATCGTCGAGAACGCCGCCGATCCGTACCACATCCAGCCGGTGCACCACGGCGATCGGCCCGCGCAGACCACGTCGTTCGAGCTGCACCAGAACCACCTTCACGCCACGGTCGACGTCAACTACGGCGGTGCCCACGAGACGACGTGGCTCACGCCGGACGGCCCCGTCGACGGAACCGTGGTCTACGACACCTACGGCCTGAGTATCGGGTTCGTGCGGTTCCCGGCCGAGGTGCTGGCCTCCGTCCAGATCACGGGCCACACCCCGGTCGACGAGGACTACACCGACTACTACTTCACGATGGCCTGCATCCGGGAGCCGGGCGACACCGGCGACAAGCCCAACGGCCGCGCCGCAAGGTGGATCCAGCTCCAGCAGGAGATCATCAAGCAGGACTTCTTCACCTGGGAGAACATGAAGTACCTGCCCAAGCCCAACTTCGCCGTCGAGGAAGCCAAGGACTACGCCGCGCTGCGGCGCTGGGCCCAGCGGTTCTACCCGCCCGACACGCTGCCGCCCGAAAGCGCTCCGGCCGCCGCCGGCACCGAGGACGGGTCGTGATGGGCAGGGCAAGGACGGTGGGCGAGCGCCTGACCATTCCCGCGGTCCTGGACGCACAGGCGCAGAAGCGCCCCGACCGGCCGTTCCTCCACATCCTCGACGAACCGGTGACGTACGCGGAGATGCGCGCCCGGGCGGTGTCGAGTGCCAACATGCTGGCCGCCTCGGGCATCGAGCCCGGCGACCGCGTCGCCATCTACATGGGCACGTCGGCCGAGTGGATCGACGCTTGGTTCGGTGCCGCCTATCTCGGGGCCGTGACGGTGCCGGTCAACGCCGCCTACCGCGGCGACTTCCTGGCCAACCAGCTCCGCGACAGCGAGACCAAGGCCATCGCCGTCGACGCCTCCCTCTCCGAGCAGCTGCTGGCGGTGGTGGCCGATGTCCCCAGCCTGCGGACGATGTTCGTCCGCGCCGACGGGGCGACCGACACTGCTGCGGACACGCCCATCGCACGTGACCGCATCGACGTGCACCCGATCGAGCGGCTGCGTGAGGGCGACACCGGCGAGGTGACGGGCGGGGCGGCCCCGGCGTGGAACCGGCCCGGCGCCATCTTCTACACGTCGGGCACCACCGGCCGGTCGAAGGGCGCGCTCGTCACCCAGCACTACCTGCTGTCCGCGGCGCAGACCATGGTCGACTGCTGGCAGCTCCAGCCCGGAGAGACGGTCTACGGCCCGCTGCCGCTGTTCCACCTGAGCGCGGTGGGCACCGTCCTCGGGCCCATGCTGGCGGGCGGCACCGGCGTGCTGGAGAAGGTGTTCAGCGTCACCAGCACCTGGGACCAGGTGCGCCGCTACGACGCCGCCGGCATCGCGCTCGCCGGGGCCCTGGTGGTGATGCTGTGGAACCTGCCCCCGGACGAGGGCGACAGGGACCTACCCATCCGCTTCCTGTCCGCGGCGCCGGTGCCCAAGGAGATCTACCACGACATCGAGGAGCGCTACGGGTGCCGGATCGTGACGGTCTACGGCACCACCGAGGCGTTCCCGCTCACCTACGCCGGCGTCGCCGTCGACAACCCGCCGGGTGCGTCGGGCCGGTCCAACCCTGGGTTCGAGGTGAAGATCTTCGACGACGAGGACAACGAGGTCCCGGCCGGGACGGTCGGCGAGATCGTCTGCCGGCCCCGCCGGCCCCACTCGATGTTCGAGGGCTACGACGGCCGGCCAGAGGCCACGCTCGAGCAGCTGCGCAACCTGTGGTTCCACACCGGCGACCTGGGCCGGTTCGACGACGACGGCAACTTCACCTACGTCGACCGAAAGAAGGACGCCATGAGGCGCCGCGGCGAGAACATCTCGTCGTTCGAGGTGGAGCAGGCGTTGTTGCGGCACCCGGCCGTGGCCGAGATCGCCGCCATCGGCGTGCCCAGCGAGCTGGGCGAGGACGACGTGATGGTGTGCGTCGTGGCGAAGCCGGGCGAGGCGCTGGAGATCGTCCCGTTCATGGACTTCTGCCGGGACCGGCTGCCCTACTTCGCCGTCCCCCGGTACGTCGAGGTCTGCGCAGAGCTGCCCAAGAACGCCGTCGGGCGCGTCCTCAAGCACGAGCTCCGGGCGCGGGGCGTCAGCGATGCCACCTGGGACCGTGAGCGGGCCGGCTACGTCGTCCGGCCCTGACCGGCCCCTCAGGGGGCTGCGCGTCGTCGAGCTCAGCGAGCGCGTCGCCGGTGCGTATTGCGGCAAGCTTCTGGTGGACGCCGGTGCCGACGTCATCAAGGTCGAGCCGCCCGCAGGCGACCCGCTGCGCCGCTGGTCGGCCAGCGGGACGCCGCTGGATGGCGACGGACCGCTGTACCACTACCTGGCGGCCGGCAAGCGCAGCGCCGCGGCCGAGCTCCCCGACCTGTTGGCGACCGCCGACATCGTCGTGCTGACCGCGACCCCCGCCGGCGCCGCCCGGCTGGGGGTGGACCCCGAGGTCGTGCGCTCGGCCGATCCGCGGGCTGTGGTGGTGACGATCTCCGACTTCGGCTGGACGGGCCCCTGGGCCGAGCGACCGGCGACCGAGTTCACGCTCCAGGCGTGGTGCGGCGCCACCGGTTTCCGCGGCATCCCCGAGCGACCGCCGGTGTCGGTCGGGGGAGACGTCGGGGAGTACGTCGGGGGCGTGTGCGCCGCCGCCGGTGCCCTGGCGGCGCGGCGGCGGGCCGCGGCCACGGGCGTCGGGGACCACGTGGACGTGTCGCTGCTCGAGTGCATGACGCTGGCGATGCAGGCCTTCGAGTGGCTGCACGTCCGCCTCATGGACCTGCCCGGGTTCGCCCGTTCGATCGAGGTGCCGTCGATCGAACCGGCCAAGGACGGTTGGGTGGGGACGTCGATGGTGACGGGCCAGCAGTGGCTCGACTTCGCGGCGATGGTGGAGCAGCCGAGGCTGGCAGAGGACAAGGAGCTGCGGTTCCAGCTCGGGCGCTGGCCGCGGCGCCACGAGGTCTACGAGCTGATCCATCCGTGGTTCGCCGAGCGGACGGTGCAGGAGGTCGTCGAGACCGCCAGCCTGTTCCGGATCCCCATGGCGCCCCTCGGCAACGGCGCGTCCATCCCGGACATGGACCACTTCGTCGAGCGGGGCGTGTTCCGATCCAACCCGGCGGGCTTCCGCCAGCCGCGACGCCCGTACCAAATCAGTTCCGTCAGACCTCAGGTACCGCATCGGACCTCAGCGCTGACAGAACGCGGGGTGGGGGAAGGGGAGCTGCCGCTCGCCGGGATCCGGATCGTCGACTTCACCGCCTTCTGGGCCGGGCCCTCGGCCACCCACTTCCTCGCCGCCTTGGGCGCCGACGTGGTGAAGATCGAGTCGATCCAGCGGCCCGACGGCATCCGCTTCGCCGCCGGTCCGCCCGAGGGCACCGAGCGCTGGTGGGAGCACAGCTGGCTGTTCCACGGCGTGAACGTCGGCAAGCGGTCGGTCACGCTCGACCTGACTCGGCCCGAGGGCGTCGATCTCGCCA
>JBOGHG010000374.1:0-3581 GCA_050744525.1 Acidimicrobiales bacterium
TCGATTCGCCCGCCCGGGCCCTCGTCTGCACCGGCATCCAGTCCGACGACCCGGACGCGATCGCTGCGTTCGGCAGGCGCATCGTGGCGCTGAGCCGGCGGTGCCGCGGGGTCCGCTGCGTGGGCTCACCGGCCCTGTGCCTCGCCTACGTGGCCGCCGGCCGCATCGACGGGTTCCTGGAACGGGACGCCACCTTCGCGTGGGACGTGGGCGCCGGTGCGCTGCTGATCACAGAGGCCGGGGGCCACATCGAGGACCTCGATGGCGGGCCGCTCAATCTGGGCCCGGGCGTCGCCAACGTGCTCGCGAGCAACGGCGGCATCCACGCCGTCCTCGCGGACATCGTCCGCACGGCGGAGGGCCGGGCCGGGTGAGCGGGCTCACCGGCAAGCGCATCGTCGTCACCGGGGCGGCACGCGGGATCGGCGCCGCGCTGGTGGCCGAGCTCCGCTCGCGGGGTGCCACCGCGATCACAGCCGACGTGGCGGCCGGTGCCGACGTGACCTGTGACGTCAGCGACGCGGGCCAGGTGTCGGCGCTGTTCGCCGAGACCGGTGACGTCGACGGGCTGGTGAAACTGCGCCGCGCTGCTCGTCAGCCGGAAGGCATACGACGAGATCGACCTGGGCGAGTGGGACCGAATGTTCGCGGTGAACGTGCGGGGGTCGTTCCTGTGCGCCCGGGCCGCGGCGGCGGCGATGGGAGGCCGGGGCGGGAGCATCGTGAACGTGGCGTCGGAGACCGCCGTCACCGGCTCCCACGGCTTCGTGCACTACGTGGCGTCGAAGGGCGCGGTGATCTCGATGACCCGCGCGCTGGCCAACGAGCTGGGCCCCCGCCGAGTCCGCGTGAACTGCGTCGGGCCCGGCTTCACCCCGACCCCCGGATCGGAGGTGCTCGGTACCTACGACCCGAGCCGCACCCCGCTGGGCCGTGTCATGCGTCCGGACGACCTCCTCGGTACCTTCTGCTACCTGCTCTCCGACGACTCCGCCTTCGTGTCCGGCCAGACGCTCCTGGTCAACGGCGGTCGCGTTCCGAACTAGTGCCGAGGTCGCGACGGGTGGCCCGACGGTGGTTCACTGGCGGGGTGAGCGCGCTCCGGGGCGACCACCATGACGACCAGGGCGCCGAGGGGACCACGTCGGCGCATCCGGCGCTGCAATCGGTCGGTATCGCGCTGGACATCATCGATGCGCTGGCCGCGGCGCACGAGCTGAGCCTGAGTGAGCTGGCGCGGCGCGTCGGTGTCGCCAAGAGCACGGCGCACCGGACCTGCGCGGTGTTGGCCGGGCGAGGCCTCGTCGACCGCACCCCCGACCGCGGCTACCGGCTCGGGCTCCGCATGGTCGAGTACGGGCATCTGGCTACGGAGCGCACGGCGCTGGGTCGAGAGGCGCTGCCCCTCCTGGTCGAGCTGCGCAACACCCTGGAGGAGACCGTCCAGGTCGGCGTGGCGGACGGTGTCGACGTCGTCTACGTCGAGCGGGTCGAGGGGCAGCGGGCGCTGCGCTATTCGACCAACTCGCGCCGCTCGCCGCTGCACCGGTCCAGCTCCGGCAAGGTGCTGGCTGCGTTCAACCCGGAGCTGGCGGAGGCCCGGCTGCGCGCCGGGCTGCCGCCGACCACCGGCTACACCATCGTCGTGCCCGAACTACTGGTCGCCGAGCTGGCCCGGATCCGGCAACGCGGCTACGCGCGCAGCGTCGACGAGACCGAGCTCGGCATGTCATCTTTGGCGGTGCCGGTGCGCGACTCGGCGGAGGGCCCCGTCGTGGCGGCGATCTCGATGGTCGGCCCGACGCCCCGGGTCGTGGGCGACCACGAGACCCGCCATGCGCGCATCCTGAAGTCCGGTGCCCGCAGGCTCACCCAGGCCATCGCCGACGGCGGCTACACGGTCCGACCGGGCTGAATCACCGCCCCGGGGGCGCCCGATGGTCCACCGGCACTGGCCGCAGGCGGTTCCGGCGCCGAATTCTTGCGGTCCTCGGGCAGAAACAGCGCCGGAACGGGTACCGGGGGCCACCGGGCTGAGTCACGACGCCAGGCCGAGCAGGTCGCGGGCCCTGTCGAACGCCGTGGTGGCGGCGCCGGCGTCGACCTGGATCCCGACCATGCCGACGGCGCGGGCGCCCTCGACGTTCTCCGCGGCGTCGTCGAGGAACACGATCCGCTCGGCGGCGAGCCCCAGGACCCCGGCCGCGACGAGGTACGCGTCGGGCTCGGGCTTGCTCACGCCGATGTCCGACGCGTCCACGAACGCGTCCAGCTCCTTGAACGCCGGGCGAGCATCGAAGAACGCCCGGCTCTGGATGGCGTAGGCGTCGTTCGAGAGGACCCCGACGCGGCGGCCGGCGGCGCGGGCGTCCCGCATGAGGGCGACGGCGTCGTCGTCGAACAGCTCGTCCGGCACGAGCTCGGTGATGTCCCGGAACATCACCCGCCAGTCGTCGTGGCCGGCCCTCCGCGCCACGCGATCCCAGTAGCCGTTCAACGTCAGCGTGCCGGCGAGCTTCTCCCTCCACAGGGGGTCACCCGCCGGGTCGATCGGGCCGCGGCCCGGCAGCGGAAGACCGGTGACCGTGGCGTAGGCGTCCAGCGCTCGCCACGGGTCGAGGATGACACCGCCGATGTCCAACAGGAGCCCGTCGTACATCCTCAGGCGCTGCCGTGGAAATCGGCCAGGAACTCGACCAGGCGGGCGGCGACACCGTCGGGCTCGTCCCATTCGAGCAGATGCCCGGCGCCGGCTACGACCTCCACGGGCAGGCCGCGGGCCGCCCATGCCGCCGACCCGGCGACGGGGAGGAGCTCGTCGAGCTCCCCCCAGAGCACCAGCGTCGGGCAGCCGATGCGGTGGACGCGCCCGGCGTGGCCCCGGTCGCCAAGCGGCCACAACAGGCTGGCCGCGGCCACGTCGGACAGGTAGCGGGCCACCGGCCCGTCGTCCGGGCCCAGCTCGGCGAAGCGCTCGACGAACGGATCGGGCACCCCCTTGGCGAACAGGTGGCTCATCCGCTCCGCGGTCGGCAGGGCGTAGATGTCGAGCCCGGGCTCGGCCTCGTCGAAGATGCCGAACGGCGCCAGCAGGACGGACGCGGTGACGGCCTCGGGCCGGAACACGGCGAGGTCTGCCGCGAGCATGCCCCCGAGCGATGCGCCGACGACCGGGCAGGGCAGTGCGCCGGTGGCGTCCAGCGAGTCCCACACCACCGTGAGCCAGCCCAGGTAGTCGTCGGGCGGCTGGAAGCCCGAGCGGCCGTCGAGGCCCGGGATCCGGGGGACCACGACGTCCCAGCCGGCATCACCCAGGGCGTCGAGCGCGGGTGAGTCGGCCGGGTGGTCGGCGATCCCGGGCAGGTAGACGAGGGTCGCGGTGTGGCCCGAACTGCTCATGCCGGCACCGCATTGGTCGGCCACCAGTGGTCCTCGGCGTCGGCGAACAGGTCCCGGAGCCCCGGGGCGACCTTCTCCCCGAAGAGCTTGGAGTTGTAGCGGGTGAGCTCGTCGCTCATGTTGCCGAACTGCAGCATCGTGAGCAGGTGGCCGCAGTTGAACGTACGGGCCACGTCCTCCAG
>JBOGHG010000375.1:0-3553 GCA_050744525.1 Acidimicrobiales bacterium
CCCTCGAGCTGATCGCCCGGACCGGCGTCCCCTGGCTGCCTGATCGTCGGGTGGACTGGGCACCTGCGACCGAGCCGACCGCCGAGGCGCGGGCCGTGGTCCGCCGGTCCATGGCGGTGGTCGAGCGAGTCGACCTGGCCGCCGTCGCCGATCTGCTCGCCGAGGATGTCCGGGCCGCCATGCCGCCGTGGACCCTGTGGGGGGAGGGTGATCCTCGGACGTCGGTCCAGGTGATTGGACGTGCACAGCAGCTACCCTCCGTCGTTCGGACCGGGACGTTTCCCTTGCGTTTTCTGCGCATGGGGTTGTCCCTAGGGCCATCCCGCTCCGGGGGTCTCGACCTCGGCGACGTAGATCCGCCCGGTGCGGCGGGCGAGCTGCTCTTCAGCGTTCGCGGTGCCGGCCCACTCGGCCGTCAGCATGAACAGCGTGCGACGGTGGGGACCGCCGAGCATGCAGGCGAAGCAGCCGCGGTCGAGCTCGATGGTCTCGAGCACCTCGCCGCCTTCGCGCACGCGGACGCAGCGCTTGTTGGGCACGTCGCCCGACCAGACGGCGCCGTCAGCGTCGAGGCAGATCCCGTCGGGCGCGCCGCCGCCGAGGTCGGCCCACACCCACCGGTTCGACAGGCTGCCGGCGACCTCGACGTCGAACGCGGTGAGCCGCCGGCCGTACGACTCGGCCACGATCAGCGTCGAGTTGTCGGGCGTCACCGCCATGCCGTTCGGGAAGAGGAGGCCGTCGGCGACCTGGCGGACGGAACCATCCGGCGTGACGAGCGCGATGATGCCCCCGGTCGGCTCGCCGCCGCCGACGAAGTCGAACTCGATGCTGTTCACGTAGATGTTGTCGCGACCGTCGACGACGATTTCGTCGCAGCCCCCGGTGAAGGCGCCGCTCAGGTCGGCATGCACCACGAACGACCCGTCCGACTCGCGCCGTAGGAGCGTCTCGCCGGTGACGAGCAGGCGTCCATCGCGCAGCCATGCGGTCGCCCAGCCGAAGCCCTGCCGGCCCGGCGCAACGACCTCACAGCGCCCGTCGAGGTCGACAGCGAGGACTTCCTCACAGCCCCAATGGGAGAACCACAGCCGACCGTCGTGCCAGCGGGGCGACTCGACATAGGCCAAGCCCTCGAGCAGGACCCGCGGCTCGTACACCGACATCAGCGCCACCCCCGCGAGGTCGGGACGGCTACCACGAGGGGGTCGCGCAGCACGACAGTGGCGACCGCGATCGGGAGAACCTCGAGCTTACGCATCGCGCTCGAGCTCCCCCTGCAGGGTCGCCAGCGCGTGGCGCCAGTACACCTTGCGGGCCTCGCGCTCGCCGGCATCGGCCAGCTTCGAGTGCTCCACCACGACGGTCGACTTGCCAGGCCCCTTGGCATCGACCCAGACCAGGAGTCGAGACGTGCCGTCGCCCACGTCGAACCGGGCGCTTCTGGGCTTCGACACCGTCCGCTCCGACAGCTCGACGTCTGGCAACCACCCGGCTCGCAGCCACGGGTCGAGGAACGCCATGAACACCCGCTCGGCGCTCGCGGCGATGGTCTTCGATGCGGTGGCGACGAACCCGTCGCCCCCGATCCGCTCGCCGACGGCCCGCTTGCCCCGGGCGCGCTCGAAGCTCGTCGCGACCGCCTGGGCGTCCCACCCCAGTTCACCGAGCAGCTCGGCGACCTGCCCGACGAGCTCGGTGTGGCCCGTCGACTGGGCGCCCCATGAGTCGAGCAGGTCGAACCACTCCTCCCAGCCGCGGCCGGTGCGCTCGCGGATCCGCCCGTCCGAGCAGGCGAGCTGTGGAAGCTCCTCGTCGGTGGACCCCTCGTCGACGCCGGCGAGCAGCTGCGCCCGCGCTGCGGTGTAGCTCTCGCCGGTCTTGGCCATGCGGGCCCGGACGAGTCGTTTGAACGACTTCTGGACGGTCATCGTGTTCCTCTCGACGGCCGGGACCTCGCGACTCACGCTCGCGACGACCCCGCCGGAAAGGGACACATGATCGAACCGGCGTCCCGAGAGCCGGACTCCCTTTGTCCTCACGGGCCGGTGGCGTGAGCACCGGATCGAGGGTTCGGCGATGGGACGTCGCCGGTCCGATGACCATACCACCGTCGGTCAGGACCGGACCCGGCGGTCGCTGCACCGCATCGTCGACATCGCCATGCGGGCTCGTAGCCGTCATCGGCCCCGCGCCCACGCGTGATCCGCCCGGCGCTGACCGTGCGCGGACACGGAGATGGCGGTTCCCGCCAGGCCAATCCGAGGCCTTGCCTAGAGGTGACCCCCCTCAGCCGTGTAGTTACCGAGCGCAGCAGGCGTTGCCGCCGGTGTTGCTGGCGGCGATGGCGGCGAACTGGTCGATGTCGGCGATCTTGACGTACCACTCCCAACGGGCGCCGTCGGGGCCGGTCAGCCAGGTCTCGGTCTTGGCCGCGTAGCAGCACTCGGTGTCGTCGACACCGGTGGTCTCGAGCCCGGTATGGGTGAGCCGGGCCTCGGCGGCGCCCACCTCGTCGGCGGTTTCGGCCTCGACGCCGAGATGGTTGATGGTGCCCCCCTCACCCTGGCCCTCGAAGAGCACGAGCTTGAGGGGCGGATCGGCGATGGCGAAGTTGGCGTAGCCGGGCCTTGTCTTGGCCGGCTCGACGCCGAACATCCGCGTGTAGAAGTCCACGGCCTTGTCGAGGTCGGAGACGTTGAGGGCGAGTTGGAGACGCATGGTCCGTCCTTTCGGGGGAGACCAGGTACGATGTTGCTTCGACCGAGGTCGATACGATGCTTGTCGATACGATATCGCATACGGATCGAGGAATGTCAATATGTTGGCCATGAGGGATCGGATCCCCGTCGAGGCGCTGTGCTGCCCGCCGGTGACCGCCGGTCGGCTGGACGAAGCTGCGGCGGCGGAGTTGGCGGGGGTCCTCAAGGCACTTGCCGATCCGGTGCGCCTGCGGATCGTGAGCATCATCGCGGCCGCGCCGACCGGTGAGATCTGCGCCTGTGAGCTTCCGGGCCTGCTCGCGCGGTCCCAGCCGACCGTCAGTCACCACCTGTCTCAGCTCCTGCACGCCGGGCTGGTCGACCGGGAACAGCGAGGCAAATGGGCCTGGTTCCGGCTCCGCGCCGATCGGCTCGCCGCGGTACGCGCCGCTCTCGGTGAGGGTCTCGAGCTGGCCGTCCCTTCCAGCGCCTGACCCCGCCGATGCCCCCCGATCGGACGGCCGAGGCAGGAAATGACGTGTCGGCGCCTCGTCGTTGGAGCTGCGATCAGCGCCGGTTCATCGACCCGTCGGTTCGTGGGGGACGATGACCGGGTCGGCGACCTCGTGGACCCGGGGGTAGATGACGAGTATCAGAGCGGTGGCGGCGGCGGCGCCGGCGAGTTGGGCGACGATGAACATCGGGACCGAGGCGGGCTCGATGCCGGTGAAGGTGTCGGTGAAGGCTCGCCCGATCGTGACCGCGGGGTTGGCGAAGCTGGTGGACGAGGTGAAGTAGTAGGCGCCGGCGATGTACCCACCGACCGCGAACGCGGCGACGGCGCTGCGCCC
>JBOGHG010000376.1:0-3543 GCA_050744525.1 Acidimicrobiales bacterium
CGCGGCCCTGTCATGGCAGATCGCCCGGCGGCGGCCCCGACCGCTGGAGCTGCTGGTGGGCACCGCCGCGGCCCTCGGCGTGGCCCTGGTCGTGATCCGCCCGGGTGCGGGGCTCGACCCCGTGGGAGTGCTCGCCGCCATCGGTGCGAACGTCTCGTTCGCCGTCGGTGTCGTGCTCACGAAGCGCTTCCCTGCGCCCTCGAACCGCCTCGCCGCCACCGGTTGGCAGCTGCTGATGAGCGGCGTGATCCTGGCGCCGCTCAGCGCCCTCGCGGAGGGCGCGCCGGGGACGCCGACCGGGAGCAACGTCGCCGGCTTCGCCTACCTCAGCCTGGCCGCCACCGCCCTGGCCTTCGTGCTGTGGTTCAACGGCATCCGGCGCCTGCCCACCGCCGCCCCTCCCCTGTTGGGCCTGGCCGCCCCCGTCACCGGGGCCGCGCTGGGCTGGGCGATCCTCGACCAGTCGTTGTCACCGTTGCAGCTCACCGGGTTCGTCGTCACCCTCGCCGCCATCGGTTACGGCGCCTCGCTCCCAGCCTCGGCGCCCGGCGCGGTCCCGGCGCGGCAGGCGGACCGTCGCCCGAGGTGCCGGTCAGGACGCAACATTCGACCCACCGTATCCGGATTGGTGCGTCGCCTAGGCCGTGGCCTAGTCCGACGCCGACGTCCCGATCCCGCCTCGGGCGATCGTCCGGTCGAGGATCCCGAGGGTGGCCCGCAGGGCACCCTCGGACAGGATGGGGAAGATCCCGGCCTCCTTCCACACCGGGTCGATCTGGGACCAGTCGTAGTACGACGTCACCAGCGTCCCCTCGTCGACCGGTGCGAGCGTGTACCCGTAGATGTGGCCGATCTGCGGGCGAATCCTGCCGAGGATCGTCCATGCGATCTCGCGGTCGGGAACAAGGGTCGTGATGCTGACGGTGACGTCGTAGCGGCCCAGGGGATAGTCGTTGAGGGCCTCGCGGTCCATGTGCACGACGAAGCTGTCACCCACGGCGGACACGGGCTCGCCGGTGGCATCCATGAGCATCCCCGAGCTGTCGATGGCGACATGACCCTGCGGATCGCACAGCACCCGGAAGATCGTGGCAGCGTCCGCGGGGATGGTCCGCTGAACCTCCAGCCGCTCGATCGTCGTCTCCGCGCTCGCCGTCGCCCCGCTCGTGGTCGCCCCGCTCGTGGTCGCCCCGCTCGTGGTCGCCCCGGTCGTGGTCTCCCCGCTCGTGGTCTCCTCGCTTGTCATGCCCGCATCCTGCCACCAGGTCGCCGGTGGCGCGCATGCGCTCAGGACACGCGGCGCTTGCAGGTGTAGGCGCCGTAGGCCGAGCGACGGAACGTTCGCTCGACGATGTCGAACCCGGTGTGGTCCAGCATCGCGTCGAGCAGCCAGCTGTAGGTGCTGAACTCGCTGCGCACGTGCTCGGCCAGCTCTTCTGCCGTCCAGCCGACCGCCGGATCGCTCACGGCCCCCGACATCCACGCCTCGATGCGTTCCTCGGCCTCCTGGGGAGCGAAGTCGAAGACCAGGTCGCGCAATCGCAGCGTCCCCTGGGGACGGAGGAACGATGCGATCCGGTCGAGCGCGATCGCCTTCCAGAAGTCCGGGAGCTGATGCAGCGCGTTGCGCGTGAACACGACGTCCGCCGGCTCGCCCCCGTGGTCGTAGGACAGGAAGCCGCCGTCGACGACGGCCACGTTGTCGAGGCCGAAGTGCGCGACTCGCGCACGGAGCGCCGCCGTCATGGCTCCCGAGACGTCCACGGCGATGACCCGGCGACACAGGGGCGCCACGGATACCGCGAACGTCCCCGTACCGGCTCCGAGATCGACGACGAGCGAGTCGGGGCCCAGGCCGTGGTGGCGGAGCGTGTCGATGTCCTCGGTGGGATCGAACCCGGCCTTGCGGTCATAGCCGGCCACATAACCGGCGTCGAGGTGCTCCCGGCCTGCGTGAGCCCGCTCGTCCAGCCACCAACGCGTCATCCTCATAACCTCCGCGATGCGCCTCGATCAGGGAACCACTCTGGCCGCGACGCCGGTGGTGGGTGACGGCGGCTCCCCGCGCCGGGATCGGTAGCGTCCGGAGATCGACCACCGAGACGCACGGGCCCGAGTCGACGCCGCGCTGCGGGCGATCGAGCCCTGGGACCCACGGGAGGCCGACCACCGCGCCGATGCCCTGGCCTGGGTTCAGAGCGGCGCCCCGATCTGGCGCACTGCGAAGCCGGCGACGCCGACCAAGCACCTCGTGGCGTACTTCGTGTTGGTGGACGCCGGTGCCCGCTGCTGCCTCCTCGTGGACCACCGGCTGGCCGGACTGTGGCTGCCCACCGGCGGGCACGTGGAGCCCGGCGAGGACCCGGCATCGACCGCGGCCCGGGAGTGCAGGGAAGAGGTCGGCTTCACGGCGCCACTGCTCGGTGGGCTGACGAGCCAGCCGCTGTTCGTGACCCAGCGCGTCACCGGTGGTCTCGACGCAGGGCACCTCGATGTCAGCCTGTGGTACGTGTGTGACGCCGACGCCGGCCGGCCCGTCGAGTCCGATCCCCGGGAGTTCCGGGCCGCCCGCTGGTGGCCGTTCGACGAGCTCGATGCCGCCGATGCCACCCGCCTCGACCCCAACCTGCCCCGGTTCCTCGAGAAGCTACTCGCACAACTCGACGGACCCCGTTGAGCTTCGGTCATCGGTGTTGGCGGGCGTTGGCCTTCCGTCATCGGGGGGTGGGGTCGCGGGGCAGACGATGGCGGTCAGGGCCCCGGCCTTGGGCCGGGGCCTGTGGTGATTGTGGGGTCTCGGACGGGTTTGGCTGCGCCGGCGTCAAGGGTCCGCTGCGCCGGCCTGCGGCCGCCCTTGACCCCGGCTCGGCGGCGGCAAGCCCGGCCGCTCCCGGGGCACCGTCGTGAGCCCAAAAATTGGTGCTGAGCAGGGATTATGCTTGATCCGGATAGGCGAACAGGTGTACGATCTAGGGCATGTTCGAGGAGCTCGGGAACGCCATCGACGAGCTCGACATCCCCGCCGACAACTCCGCCCTGGCCGCCATCCTGGCCCTACGCGACCGGCTCGACGCCCGCATCAGCGACACCGTCGCCGCCCACGACCGCGCCGGGCTGTGGGAGCTCGACGGCGCCACCTCCATGACCGCCTGGCTCACCCACCGGGCGGCCATGCCCCTCCCCCGCGCCGCCGCGATGTCGTCGCGGGCCCGCAAGGTCGCCCAACTACCCCAGACCGCCGATGCGTGGCGTCACGGTGTGCTGTCCGGCGGTCAGGTCGAGGCCATCGCCGCCAACCTCGACGCCGACACGCTCGGTCTGTTCGCCGACCACGAAACCGCGGTCCTACCCACCCTCGTGGACCTGCCGGTACGCGACACGGCCACGGCCATGCGCACGTGGCGGGAATGCGCCACCGCCGGGCGCGACCCCCGCCCCGAACCCGCCCAGGGCCTGCACCTGTCCCGCACCCTCGCGGACCGGTGGCGGCTCGACGCCAACCTCGGTCCCGAGACCGGCGAACTGCTGTCCACCGCCCTACGC
>JBOGHG010000377.1:0-3532 GCA_050744525.1 Acidimicrobiales bacterium
ACCGGGTGTGGGCACCGGCACCGGTGGTCCCAGCGCCGGTGGCGCCGGTCGCCCCTTCGCCGGCGGTCCCGGTGGCCGAACCGGGGGCGCCCCGCCCATGGGCGGGCCCGGAGCCGGTGGCCCGGGTGGTCGTCCCGGTGGCGGTCCCCGCGGCGCGCAGCGGCCCCCGCCCCGCCGTCGTGGCCGCCGCCGCCGCAGCCGTGAAGAGCTGCAGCCCATGGAGGCTCCGACGTACACCCCGGCGTCCGCCCCCGTGCCCGAGGGTGTCGTCGTGATCGAGCGTGCCTCGACACCGCAGGACCTCGGCCCCAGGCTCAACCGCACGGCGGCCGACGTCGTCCGCTTCCTCATGGCGCAGGGCGAGATGGTCACGGCCACGCAATCGCTGTCCGACGACATGATCGAGCTGTTTGCGGCCGAGATCGGTGCCGAGGTGCGGCTCGTCGACCCGGGCGAGGAGCAGGAGGTCGAGCTGCAGCGCCAGCTCGGCGTCGAGGAGCTGTTCACCGACGACGGTGCCGGCGAGCTCGAGCCGCGCCCGCCGGTCATCACCGTCATGGGCCACGTCGACCACGGCAAGACCAAGCTGCTCGACCGCATCCGCAACGCCAACGTCGTCGAGGGCGAGGCCGGTGGCATCACCCAGCACATCGGCGCCTACCAGGCCGAGAAGAACGGCCGCCACATCACGTTCATCGACACGCCGGGCCACGAGGCGTTCACCGCCATGCGCGCCCGGGGTGCGCAGGCCACCGACATCGTCGTGCTGGTGGTGGCGGCCGACGACGGGGTGATGCCCCAGACGGTCGAGGCGTTGAACCACGCCAAGGCGGCCGAGGTTCCCATCGTGGTGGCCATCAACAAGATCGATCGCGAGGAGGCCAACCCCGATCGGGTGAAGCAGCAGCTCTCCGAGCAGGACCTCATCCCCAGCGACTGGGGCGGCGACACCGAGATGGTGCCCGTATCGGCGCTGGCGGGCCAGGGCATCGACGAGCTGTTGGAGACCCTGTTGCTGGTTGCCGACCTGCAGGACCCGCCGATCGCCGCGAGCCCCGAGGGCCGCGCCGTCGGGGTGGTGCTTGAAGCCAACCTCGATGTGGGCCGCGGCCCGGTGGCCTCGGTGCTCGTGCAGCGCGGAAGGCTGCACGTGGGCGATCCGCTGGTGGCGGGCGCCGCCTGGGGCCGGGTCCGCGCGCTCATCGACGATCATGGTGAGAACGTGAAGGAGGCCGGGCCGTCCATGCCGGTCCAGGTGCTGGGACTCAACGAGGTGGCCGACGCCGGCGACCAGTTCATCGTCGCTCCCGACGAGAAGCTGGCCCGGTCGGTGGCCGAGACCCGCGAGCACTGGCAGCGGATCGCCAGCCTGGGCCGCGAGGCCGCGGTCATCACGGGTGGAGGCGCCAAGCTCGAGGACATCTTCGACCAGATCCAGCAGGGCGAGGTGGCCACGCTCAACCTGGTCCTGAAGGCCGACGTCACCGGCTCGCTCGAGGCACTCACCGAGGCCCTCCGCAAGCTCGAGCGCGACGACGTGAAGCTTTCGTTCGTCCAGCGGGGTGTCGGTGGCATCACCAAGAGCGACGTGCAGCTCGCGGCGGCGTCCAACGCCACGATCATCGGCTTCAACGTGCGGCCCGATCGCACGTCCCGCGAGCTGGCACTGGCCGAGGGCGTCGAGATCCGGACCTACGAAGTCATCTACCAGGTCCTGGAGGACATCGAGAACGCGCTGCTCGGCATGCTGCAGCCCACCTTCGAAGAGGTGGTCACCGGCGAGGCCGAGGTGCGGGAGATCTTCTCCGTGCCCCGGGTCGGCCGGGTGGCCGGCTGCTACGTCACCAACGGCGTCATCACCCGCGGGTCGAAGGTCCGGTTCCTGCGCGACGGCACGGTCATCTGGAAGGGCACCATCTCGTCGCTCAAGCGCTTCAAGGACGACGTCCGTGAGGTGCACTCGGGCTTCGAGTGCGGCATCGGGTTGTCCGACTTCCAGGACCTCAAGCAGGGCGATGTCATCGAGACCTACGAGGAGCGGGAAATCCCGCGGGCGTGAGTCCCGCCGCCGGGCGCGAGCCGGCGCTCGGGAGCACCGGCTCTACGCTGGCACGGTGCATGCCGCGGCGGTCCGCTTCGAGCTCTACCTGCGCGAGTGCCGCTCGCTGAAGGCCAAGCGGTCGGCGGTCCGGCCCATCGTCGAGGGCCTCTGGCGCCGCTACCGGGTCTCGGCGTCGGAGATCGCCCATCAGAACGCGTGGCACCTCAGCACCATCGGCGTGGCCGCGGTGGCGCCCACGTTGTCGCACCTCCACGAGGTGCTCGATGAGGTGGAGCGGTTCGTGTGGTCGTTCCCGGAGGTCGAGGTCCTCAGGATGGATCGCCTGTGGATCGAGGAAGAGGAGGAGAAGCCATGAGCGGCAAGCGTTCCCGTTTGCACGGGACCGCCCGGGATTATCCGCGGACGGCCCGGCTGAACCACCTCGTGCAGGAGATCGTCGCCGACGAGATCGAGCGGCTCGACGACGATCGGCTCGGGCTGTTCACCGTGGTGGCGGTGGACGTCGAGCCCGATCTGCGGCGGGCCACGGTGTTCTACACGAGCCTGTCGGCCGCGACGGCCGACAACGAGAGCGACCAGCTGGGTGAGGCACTGGCGCAGCACAGGGGCCGCCTGCAGGCGGCCATCGGGCGCCAGGCGCACCTGAAGCGCACGCCGGAGCTGGTGTTCCGGCAGGACAGCGTGATCCGCCAGGCCGAGCGGATCGAGGAGATCATCCGCGAGATCTCCGGCGACGAGCGCCGCTGATGGCGCGGCGGCGCCCGGGGGCCGGGCCCGGGCCCGCGCCGGCGGGCGTGGCCGTGGTGGACAAGCCGCCCGGGTGGACGTCACACGACGTCGTGGCCAAGGCCCGGGGGCTGCTCGGCACCCGCAAGGTCGGTCACTCGGGCACCCTCGACCCCGACGCCACCGGGGTGCTCGTCCTGGGGGTCGGGCGCGCCACTCGGCTCCTCACCTACATCAGCGGGCTCGACAAGTCGTACGCGGGCGAGGTGGTCCTGGGCACGGCGACGTCGACCCTCGACGCGTCGGGCGAGGTGACCGGCACGTGGGACATGTCGGGCGTCGGGCTCGCCGACGTGCGGGCGGCCGCGGCCGGCCTCACCGGCGACCAGCGACAAGTGCCCCCGATGGTGTCGGCCAAGCAGGTCGGCGGCCGCCGGCTGCACGAGCTGGCCCGCGCCGGCGTGGAGGTCGAACGCGAGCCGGTTCCCGTCCACGTCTCGCGGTTCGATGTGGGCAAGCCGGTGGCGCAGGACGTGTTCCCGGTGTCGGTCACCTGCTCGTCGGGGACTTACGTGCGAGCGCTGGCCGCCGACCTCGGCGCAGCGCTGGGCGGCGGTGCCCACCTGCGCGGCCTGCGGCGCACCGCCGTGGGGCCGTTCGGCGAGGAGGAGGCGCTGCCGCTGGAGGCGCTGGCGGTGGATCGGCTGCTGCCGCCGGTGGAGGCGCTGCGGGGCCGGCCGCGGG
>JBOGHG010000378.1:0-3527 GCA_050744525.1 Acidimicrobiales bacterium
GCCCCCAGCAGCGCCGCCGACAACCGGGTGGTGGCGACGGGCGCCAGTGCCCGGACGGCCGTACCCAGGTCACCGGCGGCCGGCGAGCCGAGGGCCCGCAGGGCCGCCAGCGCACCCGCCAGCAGGTCGTCGCCGGCCGGCGTCAGGCCCGTCCCCCGGCCCAGCAGCGCCGTAGCGGCGCCGCCGGCGGCGCCACGCACGAGGTCGTCGGCCAGCCGCTCGGCCGCGTCGCCCGGCAACAGGGGGTCGAACCCCGCCCGGGACCGGACGATGCCCGCGAAGCGGGACACCGCCCGCTGATCGACGCCCGCCAGTCGCACGCGAGGATCGAACCATCGACGGACGGCCACCAGCTGGCGGCCGTCCTCGTGGACAGAGCCACGCCCGACTGCGAGCCGGGCTCCCGCGGCCGGTAGCCGCCCGTCGCCCGCGAGCATCGCGGCGCACGGCAGCCGCACCCCGCCGGCCCTCACGACGGCCAGGACCCGTCCCCCGACGTCCAGGTACGCGGCCGCCGGCCCGGCGGCAAGGACCGTCGCCGGGCGCACGGGGCGCGCCACCAGGAGGTCGCGCACGAGCACGCTGGCAGCGGCCGTACCGGGCGAGGGGGCAACCGTCATCGCCCCGCTCCAACCGTGGCGCCCGACGCCGTCACCCGCGTGCCGCACCGCCCGTGGAGCACGTCGGCGGCCTGCTCGAGCGGGCCGATGGTGGCGGGATGACCGGTCGCCTCGACGAAGCGCAGGGCGGCCTCGACCTTGGGCGCCATCGATCCGACGCCGAACGTCCCCCGGGCTGCCAAGTCCCGCAGCTCGGTGGTGCCCACGCGGTCGAGCCAACGCTGGTCCGCGCCACCGAAGTCGACCGCCACGCCGTCGACGTCGGTGAGGATCACCAGCCGGTCTGCGCCGAGCTCCACCGCCAGCAGCGCCGCCGCCAGGTCCTTGTCGACCACGGCGTCCACGCCCGCCAGGCGGCCGTCGTCGTCCTCGACCATGGGGACGCCGCCGCCGCCGTTGGCGATGACCACGGCGCCGGCGTCGAGGAGCATCCGCACCGTGTCCGCCTCGAGGCTGCGGACCGGTTCCGGCGATGGCACCACCCGCCGCCAGCCCGCCCCGTCCGTCGTGCTCGTCTCCCGCCAGACCTGGGCCGGGTCGTCGGCCATGGCGGCGGCGGCTTCTCCGGCCGTCAGGGAGCGGCCTATCGGCTTGCTCGGCTCGTGCCAGGCCGGGTCGTCGCGACGGACGAGAACCCGGGACAGCACCGGCACGATCGGTCGCCTGACCCTCGCGGTCCGCAGCTTGGACTCGAGGGCGGTGAGCATCGCCAGCCCGATCGTCGCCTGCGTCTGCGCGACGCACCAGTGCAGTGGCATCGCCGGCACCACGTGCCGCGCCAGCACGTTCTTGGTGAGCAGGTTGCCGACCTGCGGTCCGTTGCCGTGCGTGACCACGACGTCGGAGCCCTCGGACACCAGGGTGGCCACCTCGGCCATCGCCCGCCCGATGGTGGTGAGCTGCTGCTCGGCGGTCCCCGCCGCCCCGGGGGGGACGATGGCGTGGCCGCCGAGCGCGACAACCATGCGGCGAGCGGTCCGTGCGTTCAAGTACTGGATGGTAGGGCCATTCTGCCCGCACGCACCGCGGTTGCGCTCAGGCGTCGCCGACGTCGACCACCGCCGCCACGGGCCCCCCGCCCGACGGACCCTGGTGCAGGGCGGCCACCGAGACGAACACCGCCGGGTCACCGACGGCCGCCGCCGCCACGCCGCCGACCGCGCCCTTGATGTGCCGGTGATGATGGACGTCGGAGTCGTCCAGCGCCACCTGCCGCCGGCTCCGCAACCGCCCCGTGGGATCGGCCTCACACTTGATGAACACGTTGACCAGCCGGTCACCGAGGTCGGCGGCGACGGGGCGGCCGGGGAGGTCGAGCCCGGCCGACCGGACGGCGCCGTAGATCCCGTCGACGTCGAGCGCGTCGCGCATGACCGAGTGGCCGACCCGGAAGCGGCCTCCGACACCGGGGGCATTGCCGACGACGACGATCTGCGCCCGATCCAGCTCGACACCCGACGAGCACGACGCCACGCTCGAGAACAGCGCCAGGTCGCGCCCGATCGCCTCGGCCGCCGGCGTCTCGATCTCACCGAGCGCCACGGCGACGCCGAGGGCCGTGGTGCCGTTCGACAGGTTCATCGACTCGAGCGGCTCGTCGGTGACCGTGTCCTCACCCCTGCCTCGGGCCTCCTCGATGGTCGCCATGGTGAGCAGCGGCGTCTTGGTCTGGACGTAGTGGACCTCGGCGGGATCGTCGATCCCCGCGTCGGCCATGGCGCGGCGCACGCCTTCGGCCACCGTGGCCACCATCGCGGGCCGCCCGATGTGCTCGGGCAGGATGACGTCGCTCATCGCCACCCCGACCGACAACCGCGCCGCGCCGCCGTTCTCGTCGCCCGGCGTGCCCGGCACCCGCGCGAAGACGGTCGCATGGGGGGTGAGCACGCCGTCGGTCCCACCCGACCACACCATCGGGATCTGTTCGACCTCGGTCCGGGACCGGGTGCCGCGCCCGAGCAACACCCCCCGGAATGCCTGGTCGGCGAGGATGCGCGTGAAGTCGTTGACGCCGCCGTTGCCTTCCGTCTTGCCGATGACCGCGACGACGTCGTCGGCGGCGAAGGCGCCGGACTCGATCAGGCCGGCCAGGCCCGAGGAGTCCGACACGCTCTCGAGGACCACCTTGTGGACGACGTAGGGCATCGTGCCTCCTCATGCTGTCCAGGGCGGTGGGAGCGGCACCACAGGCGGCGGCCCGGACACCCCACCACCCGCTTGGATCAGTCGGCCCCGAGCTGGCGGCCGAGTGCCTGGGTGGCGTCTATGAACTCGTCGATCATCTCGTAGACGACCTGCGCGGCGGGCTTGGGCTGGTTCATGGTGCCGACGATCTGGCCCACGAAGTAGTTGGCGAGCTTCTCGGCGCCTGACCCCTGGCGGTGGGCCGCCCGATCGATGCGCTGGAGCGCGCTGTCGACGAGCACCGGCTGCATCGGCATGCCCAAGGGCATCGGGGTGCCCGGATCGTCCCACTCGTCGGTCCAGGCGCTGCGGAGCTGACGGGCGGGCTTGCCGGTACGGGACCGCGACCGGACGGTGTCGGCCGACCCCGCGGCCAGGAACTTCTGCTTGACCACCGGGTGGGTCTCGGCCTCTTCGGTCGTGAGCCACACCGAGCCGCACCACACGCCGGCGGCCCCGAGCGCCATCGCCGCGGCCATCTGCCGGCCCCGACCGATGCCGCCGGCGCCGAGCACCGGGATGTCGCCGACCGCGTCGACCACCTCGGGGATCAGCACCAATGAGCCGATCTCGCCGGTGTGGCCACCCGCCTCGTAGCCCTGCGCCACGATGAGATCGACCCCCGCCCGCACGTGACGTTCGGCGTGATGGGCGGCACCGGCCAGCGCCCCGATCCGCCGGCCCTCGGCCTTGGCCCGGTCGATCATGTGCTCGGTCGGCGGC
>JBOGHG010000379.1:0-3516 GCA_050744525.1 Acidimicrobiales bacterium
CCGGCGTCGAGGGCGCCGGCGGCGGTGAACGGCGCCGCCAGTCCCTTCCAATGCGAGAGCGCGCCGGTACGCGTGACGCGCAGAGCGTTGAACGCCGTCCCGGCGATGGCCACCGCGTGGGACGTGGTGCCGGCGTCGAGCCCCAGCGCCCGGGCAACGCCGGCGGCCGCCCCGTACGCCAACTGGACAGTGTGGTCGAACCCGCGATGACGCACGGCTGCGACCTCCGACAGCCGGCACTGGACGGCGTAGGCAACGGCGAGCGCCACCAACAGGTCCCGCCCCTGGCGCCGGCCGTACTCGGCCGCCGCGAGGACGGCCCCGAGGCTGTCGCTGGGGTGACAGGTCTCGCCCGGTGCCAAGTAGGAGTCGTTGAAGTCGAGGTAGCGGACCAGCGCGCCGTTGAGGAGCGCGGCCCGGTCGGGTGCCGACCGGGCCCCGCCGATGAGGGTGCACGACGGTGTGCCACCGAAGTCGGTGACGTGGTCCCGCACGAGCTGCGGCGGCACCGAACCCAGCGCGCCGATGGCGCAGCCGATGCTGTCGAGCAACCGGATCTTGAGTGCGTCCCGGGTGGCCGAGGACAAGTCCTCCCAGTCGGTGCCCGAGGTGAACGCCGCCAGCCGCTCGACCTCGGTCACGCCGGTTCTCCGAGGGCCAGGGCCAGTCGCGGGGTGGTCATTCTCCTGCTTGCTTCCCCCCGCAGCTCGGCCCAATCCTTCCGACCCGTTGTGGCGACCGGGCGGCACGCTCCAGGCTGGGTGTCGTGGGTGTCCTGCGCGCCGGCGCGAGCCTCGGGATGACCGGCCGGTACGCGCTCCACGCCCGGCAGGTGAAGACCGGCCTCGAACTGTGGGCATCCGATCATCGTGTTCAGCTCGTCGTGGTCGACGACGAGGGCTCAGCGACCCGAGCTGTGGCCGCGTACCAGGACCTGCTCGATCAAGGCGTCGAGATCCTCCTCGGCCCCTACGGCAGCGGGATCGTTCGCCGCGTGGCTCCCGTGGTCTGCGAGACGGGACGGGTGCTGTGGAACCACGGCGGCGCTGCCGACGACCTCGCCACGCCCGGACTGGCCACGGTGGTCGCCCCGGCGTCCACGTACCTGCGCCCGCTGGTCGAGCTGGCCCAGGCGTCCGGTCTCGACGATGTGGTGATCGCCACCGGTCGCGGCCCCTTCGCCGAGCACGTCGCGGCTGGGGGCCGCCGGGCCGCAGGCGCACTGGGTTTGCGTCCCCGGCGGATCGGCCCGGCCAGTGGGGTCGACCTGGCAGACGCGACCGTCTCGATGCGGGCCGGGGCCCTCCGGCGGGCGCTCCTGGTCTTCGCCGGCACGTTCGACCAGGATGTGGCCGCCATCCGACGGCTGCGTCGGGCGCAACGGGTGGAGGTCGGCCTGGTGGGCTGCGTGGCCGCCGGGATCGACGAGTTCGGTCGTCGGCTGGGCCCGCTGGCGGAGGGGGTCGTCGGTCCTGCGCAGTGGTGGTGCAGGGACGAGCCGGTGGCGGTCGGACCGACCGGACCCGCGTTCGTGCGTGGCTTCGAGCGGCGCTTCGGCCATGTGCCCGACTACCTGGCTGCCCAGGCGGCCGCGGCCGGCTACCTGGCCATCACGACGGTGGCCCGGGGTTACGATCCGAGCGACATCCAGCATTGGCGGACCGACACCTTGCTGGGTCCGTTCCGCCTCGACGGTTCGTGGCAACAGACCGGGTACACGCCGCCGGCGGTCCGGTGGCGGGGTGGCCGGCGGGTGCCCGCCACCACCGGCTGACGGCGAGCGGGAGCGTGCCGCGGGCGGCGACCGGTTCAGCCGGTCTGCGGTCGGTCGGTGAGGGTGACGGTGAGCTCGACCGTGTCGCCCTCGCGCGCGACCGCGACCGTGATCTCGTCGCCGGGTGCGTGGTCCCTGAGGGTGGCAAGCAGGTCCTCGACCGTGTCGATCTGCTGGTCGTCGATCGCCGTGATCACGTCGCCGGGCGTCATGCCGGCGTCCTCGGCCGGTCCGCCGGACACGACATCGAGCACGACGACGCCGGCGTCGACGTCAGCGCCGAGGCGGCTCGCGATCTCGGGGGTGAGGGGTGCGGGCCGGATGCCGAGGAACGCGTGGGAGACGTCGCCGTCGTCGAGGAGCTGACCCACGACGTCGCGCACCGTGGGCGCCGGGATGGCGAACCCGATCGACACCGCCCGTGCCGCGGGCGGGATGTAGGCGACGTTGATGCCGATGATCCGGCCGTCGGCGTCGACCAGGGCACCCCCCGAGTTGCCGGGCGATATCGGCGCGTCAGTCTGGATGAGGTCGACCAGCGCCGGGGTGGTGCGAGCCGAGCCGGGGATGGAGCGGTGCAGCCCGGAGACGATGCCGGCGGTCACGGTGTTCTCGAAGCCGAGGGGGTTGCCGATCGCGATAGCGAGCTCGCCGACCTCGGGCAGCGTCCGGGCGGGCTCGGCGGCGGGGAGGCCGTCCCGGTCGGCGCTCAGCACGGCGAGGTCGGTGATCGGATCGGAGGCGACCAGGTCGGCGGGGCTGCGCTTGCCGTCGGCGAAGGCGACCTCCGGATCGGTGGCCTGGGCGACGACGTGGTGGTTGGTGACGATCGTGCCGTCCTGGTCCCAGATCACCCCGCTCCCCTCGCCGCGGTCGGTCAGGATGGCCACGACCGAGGGCTCCACCTCCCGGACGACGTCGGGGATGCGCCCGAACACCCCACCGTCCCCGGCGCGTTCATCGACGCGCGGCGCGGTGGCGCCGCGGGCCCGGGTGGCACCATCGCTGTCGTCGTCATCCCCCGCCTGGCAGGCGACGAGGGCCGAGAGGGCGACAACCAGCATGGCCAGGGGTCGGATCACGGCTCGATCACCTCCTACCTGTCTACTTGACGGAGCCGGCGAGGAGACCCTGGATGAAGTAGCGCTGGAAGGCGAAGAACACCGAGGTGATGACATCGGCATAGTTGTCGACGCCCACGAAGCCCTCGCCGGTGACATCGAGGGGGGTCATGGGCCAACTTTCCGTTGGAGGCGCGTCCAATACGAAACGCGGCGTTCGTCATCCGATCGTCACGACCTCTCACACCGAGCACCGGTTTGGCTACGCGATCGGCGGCTAGGACTCGAAAACGCCCGGGTACCCCGGCGCCGAGGCGGCGAACGACCCGACGGTCGAGCGCGACGGGCCCGCATGACCCGGCGCCGGTTCGTCGCGTGGCTCGGCGCGCTGGCGGCCGCGCTGGTGCCGCTCACCACATGCGGCGACGACGGCGAGCCGCCCAGCACGACGCCGCCGACACGCTCCACGAGCAGCTCGTCGACGGCACGGTCCACGAGCTCGTCCACGACGCTGGCACCGCCGACGTCCCTCCCCCGCCTCACCACGCCGACCACGATCGACCCTCCGGAGCCACCCCCGACCAGGCCGGCCGCCGGCCACGCGCGGTCGGCCCCAAGGCTCGAAAAGACCTGAATGAGCCTGGATCCGGCTGCCGGTTTCCTGCTATGATCGAACACATG
>JBOGHG010000380.1:0-3469 GCA_050744525.1 Acidimicrobiales bacterium
TTCGAGGCAATGAGGACCGGCCCCCGGACCGCATTGCCTCGAGACCTCCCGGGCGGACCGTACTGCCTCGGGTCATGGCGATACTCGTGACCACAGGGACGTGATCGTTCGGTGCAGGAGGCCGGCGACGTGCGGGATCGTGGTGTGGCTGCCATCCCGGACGATCGTGCGGCCACCCACCACGACGTCCGTCACGTCGGACGCAGTGGCGGCGAAGGCCACGCCGGCGGCACCCTCGGCCGGGTCGAGCCCGGCGAGGCGGACCGAGGTGAGGTCGAGGGCCACGAAGTCGGCAGGTGCCCCGGCGGCCAGCGCCCCCGCCGGTGGACCAGCGTCGCTCGACCAGCCCAGCGCCCGGTGGCCGCCGGCCGTGGCCGCCTCCAGCAGGGCTGCTGCCGGGTGCCCACCCCGGCGGTGGTGCGCCAGGCGCTCGTGGAGCTCGACCAGCCGCGCCTCCTCGAAGAGGTCGACCACGGCGTGGCTGTCGCTCCCCAGCGACAGGGGGCATCCGGCCGCCGCCAGGCGGGCCGCGGGCCCCACGCCGTCGCCGAGGTCACGCTCGGTGGACGGGCACAGGCACACGCCGGTCCCGGTCGCGCCCAGCGCCTTCACGTCCCCGTCGGTCACGTGGGTGGCGTGGATCGCCGTGGTCCGGGCCCCGAGGACGCCGGAGCCCTCCGCCAGCGCGGTGGGGGTGCGGCCGGTGGCGGCGAGCGCCTCCTCGTTCTCCGCGGGCTGCTCCGACAGGTGCACGTGCAGGGGAGCGCCATGGCGCGCCGCCCAGTCGGCCACGACGCCCATCGACCGCTCGTCGACCGCGCGCACGCTGTGGACCGCCGCCCCCAGCCGCCAGCCGCTCCCCGCCGACCGCGCCATGCCCTCCACCCGGTCCGCCCACCGCTCCGCGTCCCCGTCGCTGAACCGGACCTGGGCCCCCGTCGGCCGTGACCCACCACGGAAGCCCGGCCGCAGGTAGCAGGTGTCGAGGAGGGTGAGGCGGACGCCAGCGTCGGCCGCAGCCGCCACCAGCGCTGCGCCCATGACGTTCGGCTCCGCGTAGGCCCGACCGTCGGGTCGGTGGTGGAGGTAGTGGAACTCCCCCACCGCGGTGATCCCCGCCAGG
This sequence comes from Acidimicrobiales bacterium, assembly GCA_050744525.1. Lineage (GTDB taxonomy): Bacteria > Actinomycetota > Acidimicrobiia > Acidimicrobiales > VFJN01 > DASQUK01. Next base: position 1,124 of record JBOGHG010000380.1, read on the forward strand.
GCCATCTCGGCGTAGGCGGCCCGGGCCAGCTCGAACAGGGCGTCGGGGTCGATGACGGCGGCGAGCGCGTACATGCGGTCGCGCCAGCGCCAGAAGTCGCCGGCACCCGCCTGGGTCCGCCCCCGGAGCGCCCGGTGGAAGGCATGCGAGTGGGCGTTGGCCAGTCCCGGCACCACGATCCCGGTCAGGTGGACGGCTCCCGCGGGTGGGTCCTGACCGGCCGCCACGCGGGCGAACCGCCCGTCGCACGCCTCCTCCAGCACCACCGCCGACGCCAAGCCTTCGCCGCCGATCCACGCGAGGTCGGCGAACCACGTGGTCACGAGGTGCCCTCGTGACGGGCCGACCGTGCGACCGCCAGGGAGCCGGGCGGCGATGGGGTCCGGGGGCGCAGCCCCCGAGGGAACACGGTCATGAGGTGCCCTCGTGACGGGCCGACCGTGGGACCGCCAGGGAGCCGGGCGGCGATGGGGTCCGGGGGCGCAGCCCCCGAGGGAACACGGTCATGAGGTGCCCTCGTGACGGGCCGACCGTGCGACCGCCAGGGAGCCGGGCGGCGATGGGGTCCGGGGGCGCAGCCCCCGAGGGAACACGGTCATGAGTGGCGGGGCCCCATGGGGACGCGGATGCCGTGCTGCGCGGCAACCCCGCGGGCCTCGTCGTAGCCGGCGTCGGCATGCCGGACCACACCCAGGCCGGGGTCGGTGGTGAGCACCCGCTCCAGCTTCTCGGCCGCCAGGGGAGAGCCGTCGGCCACGACCACCATGCCAGCGTGCAGGGACCGGCCGATGCCCACCCCGCCGCCGTGGTGGAAGCTCACCCACGAGGCCCCGCTGGCCGTGTTGAGCAGGGCGTTGAGTATCGGCCAGTCGGCGATGGCGTCGCTGCCGTCGAGCATCGACTCCGTCTCCCGGTAGGGCGAGGCCACCGACCCCGAGTCGAGGTGGTCGCGGCCGATCACGAGCGGGGCGCGGATCTCCCCCGACGCCACCAGCTCGTTGAACCGCAGCCCGAGCCGCGCGCGTTCGCCGTAGCCCAGCCAGCAGATGCGCGCGGGCAGGCCCTGGAACTGGACCCGCTCGCGGGCCATGCGGATCCAGCGGCCCAGCGTCTCGTTCTCGGGGAACTCCTCGAGCACGAGCCGGTCTGTCACCTCGATGTCGGCGGGGTCGCCCGACAGGGCCGCCCAGCGGAACGGTCCCCTGCCCTCGCAGAACAGCGGGCGGATGTACGCCGGCAGGAAGCCCGGGTAGGCGAACGCGTCGTCGTAGCCGGCCGCCTCTGCCTCGGCGCGCAGGGCGTTGCCGTAGTCGAAGACCTCGGCGCCTCGCCGGGCGAAGGCCACCAGGCCGGCGCAGTGGCGCATCATCGATTGGCGGCTGCGGGCCAGGTAGTCGTCGGGGTCCCGGCGGCGGAGGTCGGCGGCGGCCTGCACGTCCAGCCCGACCGGCACGTACGACAGCGGATCGTGCGCCGGGGTCTGGTCGGTCACGATGTCGACGAGCCCGGCCAGCTCGCCGTCGTCGGCCAGGGCCGGCACCACCTCGGCGGCGTTGCCACGGACGCCGATGGAGAGCGGCTCCCCGGCCGCCTTGGCCGCGGCCGCCAGCGTCCAGGCATCGCCCATGTTGGCGGCGACCCGATCGAGGTAGCGGGGCCGGCGCCGGCGCTCGATCCGCTCGGGGTCGACGTCGAGGCAGATGGCCACTCCCCCGTTCATCGTCACGGCCAACGGCTGGGCGCCGCCCATCCCGCCCAGCCCTGCGGTGAGGGTCACGGTGCCCCGTAGCGACCCGCCGAAGCGCTTGGCGGCGATGGCGGCGAAACACTCGTAGGTGCCCTGGAGGATGCCCTGCGTGCCGATGTAGATCCACGATCCCGCCGTCATCTGGCCGTACATGGTGAGGCCCAGGCCTTCGAGCCGGCGGAACTCGTCCCAGGTGGCCCAGTCGGGCACCAGGTTGGCGTTGGCGATGAGCACCCGGGGCGCCCACTCGTGGGTGCGGAACACTCCCACCGGCTTGCCCGACTGCACCAGCAGCGTCTCGTCGTCGGCGAGGTCCCGGAGGCTGAAGACGATCGCGTCGAAGGCCTCCCACGACCGGGCGGCGCGGCCGGTGCCGCCGTAGACCACGAGGTCGTCGGGGCGCTCGGCCACGTCGGGGTCGAGGTTGTTCATCAGCATGCGCAGCGCCGCCTCCTGCACCCAGCCGCGGCAGGTCAGCTCGGAACCCCGCGGCGCCCGGACGACACGACGACCTGCGGGACGCTCGCTCATGGCAAACTCCCGATCACGTGCTCGGCGGCGGCGACGGCAGCACCGTTGCGGATCAGGCGTTCGGCAGC
>JBOGHG010000381.1:0-3445 GCA_050744525.1 Acidimicrobiales bacterium
TCCAGGACTCCTGACCTAAGTGCAGTAGTCCGTGGGGTGTTCAGGTGTTCTTGATGCTGTAGCGGAGGATGAGCTCGGTGCCGGGGTAGACGGTGTCGGTGGAGTTGAGGTCGGCGCAGAGGGTGGCGATGGCGCGGGTGCGGCGGGGGGCGGAGAGTGGGTTGACCCGTACGTGGAGGTTGTTGCCGGCGATGTGGAGGTCGGCGGGGCTGCGCAACGCCTCGCGTAGCAAGCTGCGGGCCTCGTCGTCGGCCCGGGGGTAGTGGGGGGCGAGGAGCCGGGCGAGGGCGGTTTCGGCGTTGTAGGTGGCCATGCGGATGGCGTCGTGGATCCGTTTGCGTTCGCCGTGGTGGACCACAGCGTCGGGGTGCAGCTCGCCGAGGGGCACCCGGGCGGGGACGGCGCGGGCGGTGGCGCTGAGTCCCTTGATGTAGGTCACGGCATCGGCGTGGGCGGTGGCGAGGTCGGCTGGGAGACTCTTGGGCAGGTCGTCTTCGATGTCGGCTAGGCGGCGACGGGCTTGGGCTGCCCGGGCGCTGGCGGGCTTCTTGGCCGGGTTGGGGACGCTGCGTTGTAGGTCGTCGGCGATGGTGGCGTAGCTGTCGAGGGCGTCGAGGCTGTAGTGGGCGCGCAGGTAGCGGAAGAAGTTCTCCTGCCGCCAGCGGGAGAACATGGCATGCGCGACCACGGTGACGGCATCGGTGCGGGTGGTGACGATGTGGGTCTGATGATCGGTGTCGGGGTCGAGGCGGGTGACCTGGCGGCAGGCGAAGAAGCGTTTGCGGGAACCGTCTTTGTAGGCGAGGCGAACCCGGCGGTCGGCCAACAGGTAGTGGTGGGACCGCCCCGCCTCGTCTGTGTGGGTGTGGTCGGTGAAGGCGCGGCGGGGCTCGGCGGTCAGCGGCTGCTTGCGGTAGGTGAGGACGTCGAAGCCCTTGGCGGCCAGCTCGGCGAAGGTCTTGGGGCTCCACCCGCCCCGGTCGAAGGCAATGGTGGGCCGCCGGTCGGGCCCAACCAGGTCGCGGATGGTGGCGGCCACCCGGGCCAGCTCACCGACGAGAGACGCCGGTGGCGGTGCTGTCCAGCACAACACGCCATCGCCGAAAGCGTCAGCCACCCAGGTGTCGACGGTCGCCGGCATCGACAGGCGCATGCGGGTCACGTGCGCCTTGGGCAGCTCGGCGCCTCCGTGGTAGGCGCGCACGTGGCCGTCCACGTAGAACACCCCGGTGGCGTCGGGATGGGCAGCGACGTGTCGCCGTGCCAGTGCCGCCATCAACTGGTCGGCCCGGCCAGCCGCCGCCAGGCGCTCGAGGCGCCGGCGCAGCGTCTTGACCTCCGGGGCGCGGTCGAGGCCGAGCAACCGGCCGATGTCGATGGGATCGAGCCGGGTTAGCCCCTCGGCCCGGGCCTCTCCCACCAGCGCGGCGAATACCACGGCCAGCACCAGGCTACGAAGGCCGTAGAACGCGGCCCTGGCCTTGTCGTAGACCTCCTCGGCACACGCCACCAGCCCGGTGGCCGCCAACGTGGGCAGGATCAACAGCGCCCCTGCCATCGGCAACGACGCTCCCTCGCAGATCACCACAGGAGCCTCGGCCAGCTCACCCCGGCGCGCCGCCTGGCGCTCGTCGTCACGAGGCGCCGGGCGGGCCAGCGGCGTCAGCCCCCCAACGCCGCAACCGTCGTCGGTCGATGCCAGCGCCACCGCGTCGAGTCCGGTGTCGCCGGCGGCCTCGGCCAACGCCCGCGACACCGAGTTGCGGCTCACCCCCGACGCCGCGGCGATGGCGTCCATCGACGCCCCACCGGCCCGCAGCGCCCGGATCCCCGCCACCACCTCCGCAGTCAGCTTGGACGGTCGCCTCGGGCCCTTCTGCGCCGGCACGAGCCCGTCTATCCCACCGCGACGCCACGCCGCCACCCAACGCTGCACCGTCGCCTCGCCCGCACCGAAACCGGCACCGACCTCGACCTGGGTCGCCGTCCCTGTCGCCACCAACTGCACCGCCGCCAACCGCCGAGCCACGATGTCGCCACTGTCCCAGCACGACACCGCCATCCCCCACACGAACACCGCGCCGCCCTCATCGTTTTCGACCAGATCAGCGCCGTCGGACACCCGGACCGACCCAGCTGGACGAAGCGGCAACGGCTGACCTCGGCGCACGCTCGCCAGTCCAGCACCCACCAACACCCCACCACACGACATCATCTATCATCGCCGCTCGGCCACCCCAAACAGCGGATACCCCCCGCCCGACAAGGGCTTCAGCGACCTATGTCAGGAGTCCTGGAATCTGTGCTCGTGGCTCTGAGGCTCGACCACGGCCTCCGTCCGCGCGTCGGGGCAGCGCATCGTCATTGGCACCGACAGGGGCGGCGGTCAGCAAGGAAGAGCCGATGAGGCTGATGAGAAGGACAAGTGTCCCTCGGATGGTTGGCTTCGCACGTGGCATATCCAGTGATCTCCTTGATCCGGCCGTAAGCAGTCGACGAATGGACTGTTCTCCCGTGGCTCGCCTGCTGGTTCTGCCGCGGGCCGTCTCAGGGTGCTCGGACTTCACCGGTAGGATCGAGGAAGACGTCAGGCAATTTGCCGGCAACCTTGCCTCGCCAACCACTGCTGCGTGGTCTCAAGGACTCACGATCCTGGCCAGGGCGCTCAGCAGCTCATTGATCGGTCGGGTCGATGCGTCGGCGATGTGCTGCGCCCATCGCTCAGTCCCCACCACCCCAGTTGAACGGTCGTGCACAACCTCGAGGCGGGTCGTGACACCGGATGGCAAGACGATCATGTCAGCCTCAAGGATGGCGTTCGCCACGGCGACGCATCGGGCGGCGACGTCAAGCCGGTCACAGCCAAACGCAAGCCCAGCCAGCAGCTCGAGCTGGCGCATCGGGCCGCACCGTCCGTGCTCGTGGGCATGCGCCAGCCCCTCTCGAAAGACCTCGTCCGACGGCTCGCCGCAGGCGAGCCGTACTTCGCCGTCGGCCCACAGGGCTTCGCAGCGCGCGAACCCATCACCTGCTTCCTTGGCCCTCGCCATCGACAGGGCAGCCAGATCCGCCGCTCGCCCCATGTGACCAAGGTCCAATGCCACGACAGCCCAGTTCGCATACCAGTGAGCCTGGACATCGACGTGGTCGAGAGCCTCCAGGGCCGACGCTCCGCTAGCGAGCAGCTCGTCGGCTCGACACAACTCGCCTTCAAGCCGCAGCACGGTGGCCAGATTGTGCACCGCGGTCACACCGAAGTAGGCGTCATCGAGATCTGTCGAGATCGCCAGCGCACGTTCGAGAACGTCCCTGGCCTCGGCGAGGTGGCCGAGCTCGACCAACGTGGCCCCGCAGTTACCGAGTGCCCACTCGACCAGTGGCGCTTCGCCGATCGACTCGGCTAGCGCGACGGCGCGTCGAAGGTGCAGTAACGAGGTCCTCAGGC
>JBOGHG010000382.1:0-3408 GCA_050744525.1 Acidimicrobiales bacterium
GCGCCGACATCGACATCGTCGCCGTCAACGACATCGGCTCCGTCGACACGATGGCCCGCCTGCTCAGGTACGACTCGATCTTCGGGCCGATCGACGACGACGTCCAGGTCGCGGACGACGGCATCAAAATCGGAGGCGACAGCTTCAAGGTGCTGTCGGAGCGCGATCCCAAGGAGCTGCCGTGGGGCGATCTCGGGGTCGACGTCGTCGTCGAGTCGACCGGCATCTTCGCCAGCCGCGACCAGGCGGCGATGCACCTGGACGCCGGGGCCCCCTACGTCGTCGTCTCGGCCCCGTCCAAGGGTGCCGACGCCACGTTCGTACCCGGGGTCAACGAGGACACGTTCGATCCCACCCGGCACAAGGTGGTGTCCAACGCTTCGTGCACCACCAACTGCTTCGTGCCGATGGTCAAGGTGCTCGACGACGCCTTCGGGGTCGAGCGGGGCCTGATGACCACGGTCCACGCCTACACGGGCGACCAGATGCTGGTGGACGGTCCACACAGGGACCCGCGTCGGGCCCGCGCCGCCGCCATCAACATCGTGCCGACCGGCACGGGTGCCGCGCGGTCCACGGGACTGGTGCTCGAGGCCATGGAGGGCCGGCTCGACGGCCAGTCCCTCCGGGTGCCGGTGGCCGATGGCTCGCTCACCGATTTCACGGCGGTGCTGGCCCGCGAGGCGTCCGTCGACGAGGTCAACGAGGCCTTCAGGGCGGCCTCGGAGTCGGGGCGTTTGGCAAGCCCCCTGCTGGACTACTCCGACGCCCCGCTGGTGTCGACCGACATCATCGGCTCGCCCGCGAGCTGCACCTTCGACAGCCTGCTCACCCAGGCCATCGGCAACATGGTCAAGGTCTTCGGCTGGTACGACAACGAGTGGGGCTACTCCCAACGGCTGGTCGATCTCGCCCTCATCGTCGGCGCCGCCAACCAGAAGTAGGGCACCAGGAGCATCAGCGGATGGGCACGTTCTCTTGGCCTACGGTGGTCAGCGCTGCTGGGAGGCCCAGCTGTTGAGCTGTGACCCAGCAACAAATTGCCACGCGGGGGTGCCCTTCGGAGCGCCTATCCGCTGGGCCTCTAGGTGACCAGCGTCCCGACGCTGGAGGACCTGCCACCGCTCCAGGGTCGGCGGGTGCTGCTGCGTGCCGACTTCAACGTGCCGCTCCGCGACGGCGAGATCGCGGACGACCTGCGGATCCACGCCACCCTGCCCACCATCGAGTGGCTCCGCGGCGGCGCAGGTGCCGAGGTCGTGGCCTGCACCCACCTCGGGCGTCCCGGGGGGAAGCCCGACCCTCGCTACTCGGTCGACCCCGTGCGCCGGCGGCTGGCGGAGCTGGCGCCGGGCGTCGACCTGCTCGACAACCTCCGCTTCGATCCCGGCGAGGAGGCCAACGACCTCGCCTTCGTGGCCAAGCTGATCGAGGGGTTCGACGCCTACGTGAACGACGCCTTCGGCGCCTCGCACCGGGCGCACGCGTCGATCGTGGGGCCGCCGCAGTTCCTGCCGTCGGCGGCGGGACGGCTCCTGGCCGAGGAGGTGGACGTCCTGCTCGGCCTGCGCACCGACCCCCGCCGGCCGTTCGTCGCCGTCCTCGGTGGTTCCAAGGTGAGCGACAAGCTCGCCGTCGTCGAGGCGCTGGCCGCCGTGACCGACGCGCTGCTCATCGGCGGCGGCATGTGCTTCACGTTCCTGGCGGCGCAGGGCAACCCGATCGGCGCCAGCCTCTTCGAGGACGACATGGTCGACGACTGCCGCCGGTTGCTCGAGCGGCACCGTGACCGCCTGGTGTTGCCGACGGACATCACTGCGCTGGGACCGGGCGGCGAGCTCATGAACCCCGGAGCCGGGGGTGAGGTGCGCCAGTCGGGCACCCGCCTTCCCGAAGGATGGACGGGCGTCGACATCGGGCCGGGGACCGCCGCCGAGTTCGGCGACCGCATTGCGGACGCGCGCACCGTGTTCTGGAACGGACCGATGGGGGTCTTCGAGGATCCCCGGTTCGAGGCCGGCACCCGGGCGGTCGCCCAGGCCATGGCCGATGCCGACGGTTTCACGGTCGTCGGCGGGGGCGACAGCGCCGCGGCGTTGGCGCAGTTCGGGCTGGGTTACGCCGTGGACCACGTCTCGACGGGTGGCGGCGCCTCGTTGGAGCTGCTCGAGGACGGCGACCTACCCGGGCTGGCGGCGCTCCGCGGCGAGTGGAATCGCTGACCTGGCGAGGCGATAGGGCCCGCGGCGGCGGGACTGGAGGCAATACGGTCCGGGGGCCGGTCCCGATTGCCTCGAGAGCTCGGTGCCGGTCCCCATTGCCTCGGGCTGGAGGACGATCACCATGGACGAGGCCGCCCGCAAGGGCCGCAAGCCGCTGATCAGCGGCAACTGGAAAATGCACCTCAACCACTTCGAGGCGACGGCGCTGGTGCAGAAGCTGGCCTACGAGCTCACGCCCCAGGACTACGCCGCCGTCGACGTGTCGATCCACCCGTCGTTCACCAACCTGCGGACCGTGCAGACCTACTTCCTGGCCGAGAAGGACCCGGTGCCCATCGCCATCGGCGCCCAGAACTGCCACTGGGAGGGGCAGGGCGCCTTCACCGGCGAGGTGTCGCCCGCCGCGCTGCGCAAGCTCGACGTGGCCTACGTGATCGCCGGGCATTCCGAGCGCCGCGAGCTGTTCGGCGAGACCGACGACGTCGTCAACCGCAAGGTGCGGGCCGTCCTCCAGTGGGACATGACGCCGATCCTGTGCGTGGGCGAGACGCTCGAGGAGCGCGAGGCGGGCATCACCGAGGCCAAGGTGACGGGCCAGGTCGAGGCGGGCCTGTCCGGCCTGTCCGCCGACCAGGTGGCCGCGCTGGTGATCGCCTACGAGCCCATCTGGGCCATCGGCACCGGCCGGACCGCCACGCCCGACGACGCCCAGGCGGTGTGCGCCACGATCCGGGCGACCGCGGGCGGCATCGGCGGCGGCGGCGCCGCCGGGGAGGCGCTGCGCATCCAGTACGGCGGTTCGGTCAAGCCGGAGAACACCGCCGACCTCATGGCCTGCCCCGACATCGACGGTGCCCTGGTGGGCGGGGCCAGCCTCGAGAGCGACGCGTTCGCCGCCATCGTCCGCTACCGGGACCGGGCCTGATCCCGAGATCGAGATGATGTGACAACCGCCACGGGGTGCTACACAGCAAGGGGACGGAGCTACGGCAGCGCTCCGGCCGAGTGCAGGTTGTGTGATGATGGCGCGACAGACTGACGCGAATGTCCATTTGGGTGCCTTTCGGGGGGTCACGCGGGTCACCGAATCGGCAGTTCGGCAAGCGATCCTGCTAAGTTCCGTCCATTCACCGGTGTCCGGGGTCACACCCTCGCCGGTGCGCCTATCCCGGGGGGTTGGACACGA
>JBOGHG010000383.1:0-3397 GCA_050744525.1 Acidimicrobiales bacterium
GGGCTGGTGGAGGACCTCGACGCCCTGGACGACGTGGACGTCGACCACATCGACGCCCTGATCGACGGCGGCTCGGAGGCGGCCGACCGCCATCTCGCCGACGAGGAGGGAGGCCGCCCGTACCGGATGGCGACCGGGGAGCAGAGCGAGCGCAAGGGCATCTGGCCGTTCCGTCGCCGCTCGGCGGAGGACCAGCCGAGCGGCCCGACTCAGCCGGCGATGGCCCACGAGGCGGTCCCGAAGGTCGAGCGGCCGATCGAGCGCACCAACGAGGTCGACGACATCGACGACGACCGCGTCGTCCGGGTCGAGCCCGTCGCCGACGAGGCCCACCCCGACGACGCGCCGCCCGACGACGCGCCGCCCGATGACGCGCACCCTGGGGAGGTCCACGCCGGCGACTCCGCGGGCGACCAGGCGGAGGGCGTGGACGCCGAGGGCGACGAGCACGATCAGGTGGAGGAGCTCTTCGCGCGGCTCAAGGCCGACCGCGGGGTCCCTGCCGCACCCGGCGCCGCCGACGGGAACGAGGCGCTGGGCGTCGGGGCCACGGCCGTTGCCGTCATCGACGATTCCCGCGAGTCCGAGGGCCAGGCGGTGATCACCCCGGATGTCCCGGTGGCCGCCGCCGACGCCGGCGAGGGCGACGCCGACCTCGAGGCCGACGAGCTCGATCCCGATGCGGTGGTGCTACACGACCGTGATGCCCACCTCGGACCGGTCGAGCGCGAGCTCGGACGCCGGCTCAAGCGGGTCCTGGCCGACGAGCAGAACGAGGTGTTCGACCTGCTTCGCCGCGACATCCCGGCCGGCCTGGACGACGTGGTCCCCGCGGCCGACGAGCACGCCCAGCGTTATGCCGCGGCCGCCCTGGCCGATCTCGATGTCGCCGCCCTGTCGGGCGCCGCAAGCGTGGACAGCGAGGTCACCGGGTCGTGCTCGGCCCTGGCCTCCGAGCTGGGTGAGTCGCTGGTGGAGCCCATGCGCGAGCGGATCGCCCGCTCGTTCGACGAGTGCGATGGTGACCTCGAGGAGGTGACCGAGCGGCTCCGGTCCCTGTACCGGGAGTGGAAGGGCCAGCGGATCGGCGCCGCCGTGCGGCACTACGCCGCAGCCGCCTACGCCTGGGGCGTCTACCAGGCGGCGCCCTCCGATGCCGATTTGCGGTGGCTCGTCGACCGCACCGGCGAGGCCTGTCCCGACGCCGACGACAACGCCCTGGCGAGCGGCGTCCGCAAGGGTGAGGCGTTCCCGACCGGGGTCCTCTGCCCGCCGGCGCATCCCGACTGTCGGTGCCTGGTGGTGCCCGTGGGGGTCGGCATCGGGTCCACCCAACCCGAATCCGGGCCCAGGCGATAGGGCCGGCTCCAACCCTCCAGACACCGGTCAGTAGGCTCGGCCCCCATGCGAGCCCCCGACGACCTGCCGCGCCGAGCGCCCCGGCGCAAGAACGGCAGGCGCGGGCGCACGATCCTGATCATCGGCGTGATCGCCGCGTTCATCCTGCTCATGTCGCTGCGGGGCATTGCCGGGTTCTACACCGACTACCTGTGGTTCGACTCGCTGGACCAGACGGGTGTGTGGCGGGGGGTCCTCGGGGCCAAGCTGAGCCTGGCGCTCATCTTCATGGTTGGCTTCTTCCTGCTGGCCTGGGCCAACCTGCTGATCGCCGACCGCATCGCGCCGCCGTACCGGCTGGCCGGCCCGGAGGACGAACTTCTCGAGCGCTACCACGACATCGTCGACGACCGCATGGCCTGGTTGCGCATCGTCATCTGTGTGCTGCTGGCGATCATCGCCGGGTCCGGCGCGTCGTCGGAGTGGAACTCCTGGGTGCTGTTCACCAACGGCGGCGACTTCGGCATCGAGGATCCGCAGTTCCACAACGACATCGGGTTCTACGTGTTCCGGCTGCCCTTCCTGTCGTTCGTGGTCGATTGGCTGTTCGCGTCGCTGCTGATCGTCATCATCGTCACGGCGGTGGCGCATTACCTCAACGGTGGCATCCGGGTGCAGCCGCCGTCGCCGCGCGTGACGCCACAGGTGAAGGCCCACCTGTCGGTGCTGCTGGCGGTGCTGGCGCTGATCAAGACGGCCGACTACTGGCTGCAGCGCTTCGAGCTCACCACCTCGACCCGGGGGACCGTCGACGGTGCCAGCTACACGGACGTCAACGCCCAGTTGCCGGCGCTCAACCTGCTTGTCTTGATCTCGCTGTGCGCGGCGACGCTGTTCGTCGTGAACATCTTCCGCCGCGGCTGGACGCTCCCCGCCGTCGCCGTCGGCCTCTGGCTGTTCGTGGCGGTCGTGGCCGGGGGCATCTACCCGCAGTACGTCCAGCGATTCCGGGTCCAGCCCAACGAGTCGGCGCGGGAGCGGCCGTACATCGAGCGCAACATCGAAGCCACGAGGGAGGCGCTGGGGCTCGACAACGTCAGGACGGAGCGGTTCGACCCCAAGGTCAACCCCGATGAGGTGGAGCTGGCCGGCGCGGAACCGACCGTTCGCAACATCCGGCTGTGGGACCCCGCCGCGCGCCTGTCGGGCCAGACGTTCGAGCAGCTGCAGCGGATCCGCAACTTCTACAACATCAACGACGTCGACGTCGACCGGTACACCATCGACGGGCAGCCCACGCAGGTGAACGTCGGCGTCCGCACGATCAACCCCGACGGCGTACCCGGCGACTCCTGGGAGGCGGCGCACCTCGCCTACACCCACGGGTACGGCGTGGTGATGGCGCCGTCCAACGCCGCCGAGGGCAACGAGCCCCGGTTCGTGCTCGGCGACATCCCCCAGAGGGTCGACGCCCCGGGCGTGACGCTCAGCGAAGAGGGCATCTACTTCGGGGAGGACCTCGACGGCTACATCGTCGTCAACACCAACCGCGACGAGATCGGCTTCCAGGACGCCGAGGGCGAGACGCAGACGACGGTCTACGCCGGCGCCGACGGCGTGGAGGCCGACTCGCTCGTGCGCAGGACTGCGTTCGCATTGCGGTTCGGCGATCTCAACCCGCTGATCTCCGACTTCATGACGGACGAGTCGCGTGTCGTGTACGTGCGCGACGTCGTGGAGCGGGTGACCAAGCTGGCCCCGTTCCTGCACGCCGACACCGACCCGTACCCGGCGCTGGTCGGGGGGCGGGTCGAATGGGTCGTCGACCTGTACACGACGACCTCTCGATATCCCTACGGGCAGATGGCCGACACCGACCAGGTGTCGTCCACGAGCGGGCTCGACCACCGGTTCAACTACGTGCGCAACTCGGTCAAGGCAACGGTCGACGCCTACGACGGCACGGTCACGCTCTACGTGACGGACCCGGACGACCCCATCATCGATGCCTACAGGGACGCGTTCCCCGACCTGTTCAGCGACGAGGAGATCCCGTCCG
>JBOGHG010000384.1:0-3323 GCA_050744525.1 Acidimicrobiales bacterium
GTCATGCCCGTGTGAATGCCCGACTGACCGGGCTGGCACGGCAACGATCGGTGTCCTTCGTTGACGGTGCTGGTCATCGTGCCAACGCCGCTCATGCCCGGTGAGCGGGGACGGCCACCCTGACCGCCGGCCACCGTCTCGTAGTAGACCCAGCCGTCCCCGCCGACCAGGACGTTGTTCATCGTGCCCTGGCCGGCGGCGGGCACCCGCGCCCTGCACGGCTCGGCCAGCGCCCGCAGGCACACGTCGGCCACACGCTGGCTCACCTCGACGTTGCCGGCGCCTACGGCCGCCGGGGGTCGCGCGGCCACGATCGTGCCCGCCGGCGCGACCACCCGCACCGGGCGCAGGGCTCCGCCGTTGGCGGGAATGGACGGATCGACCGCGGCGCGCAGGGCGTACGACACCGCCGAGACCGTGACGGCCTCCACGGCGTTGACGTTGCCGCGGGCCTGGGGGTCGGTGCCCGTGAAGTCGAACGTCACCTCGTCGCCGGTGACCGTGACGGTTACGGCGACCCGGGCCGGGCGCTGCTGCTCCGGGGCGGCACCGGTCGAGTCCAGCACGTCGTCCGCCCGCCAGGTGCCGTCGGGCAGGTCGGCCAGCGCCGCCCGCATCCGCCGCTCGCCGTAGTCGACCACCTCGGCCAACGGCGCATCGGCGCCGGATATCTCCGTCAGGCGCTCGACACCGACGACGTTGGCGCCCAGCTGGGCGTCGAGGTCTCCCGTCCGCTCTGTCGGCGTGCGCGAGTTGGCAAGGAGCAGGCGCCGCACGCCCTCGTCGAGGATCGTGGGTGGGATCCGCAGGCCCTCCTGGTGGATCTCGCTGGCGTCCGCGGGGATCGACCCCGGCGCCGAGCCGCCCACGTCGGCGTGGTGGGCGCGGTTTGCCGCCCAGCCCACCAGCTCACCGTCGACCAGGCACGGCGCCACCAGCGTGACGTCGTTGAGGTGCGTGCCGCCGGCGAATGGATCGTTGAGCACCACCTGGTCACCGGGGTCCAGCCCGTCGCCGAACTCCTCGATGGCGGCGCCGACGCTCGCCGGCATCGAGCCCAGGTGGACCGGGATGTGCTCGGCCTGCACCAACAGCTCGCCGGAGGGGGTGAACAGCGCCGCCGAGCAGTCGGCCCGCTCCTTGATGTTGGGGCTGAAGGCGGCCCGCCGCAGGACCGCGCCCATTTCCTCGGCGATGCCGGTCAGCCGCGAGATCAGCACCTGCAGCTCGGCGGGGCCAAGGCTCATGGGATGGCCGCGATCGTGTCTCGGCGGCGCCCTTGTCTGTCACAGAGGCCGAGTACTGTCTCGTCAACGCCATCGAGGACGGGCGGCAGCGGTCCTCTCCCCAGTGCGAAGCCCCGCGACGGGGCCCACATGCGGAGGGCGATCGTGACCGTGATCGACGAACGTGCTCGCCACGACCTGTACCGTGGCCTGGAGGAGCTGCTCGGTAGCGGACGGGCAGACACGCTGATGAGCCTGCTGCCAGGGGTCGGCTGGGCCGACGTCGCGACGAAGCAAGACCTCCGACAACTCGAAGAGCGCATCGAGGCCCGGATGGATGCCCGCTTCGCTCGGGTCGATGCTCGATTCGCCGGCGTCGACGCGCAACTGGCGGGCGTCGACGCTCGGTTCACCGACCTCGAGACCCGCTTGGACGCCCGGTTCCACGCGTCCGAGTCCCGGTTCGAGCGGGCATTGCGCGAGCAAACCCGAACGCTGCTGGTCGGGTTGGTCGGCATGTTCACGATGACGTCGTTGTGCCTCGGCGCCATCGCCCTCGCCGTCTGACGGCTCACGACGTACCCACTCACGTCCGGAGCTCGCGATGCATGACCAACGCCCCACCGGCGCCGGCTCGCGCCGCCCAGCCGTCCGCCACCCAGATCGTGCAGTCCGGCTCCGCGATCACGGCCGGGCCCCGTACCTCCCGGTCGAGACGGGCGGCGGACGGCAGGTCGCCGAAGGCGACCGTCGGCGGGTGCGTCGCGACGGCCCGCAGCGCCACCACCTCGACAGGCTCGTCCGGGCGGGCGTAGCCATTGCGTCGGCGGTGCTCGTCGTGGAACTCGTCGACCGTCGGCACGGTCAGCTCGTGGCTCTGGCCGCGGTAGCGGCAGTCCACGGCCGTCTCGACCGTGGCCGCCAGACCCTCGCCGGCGACCGAACCGACCAGCGCGGCGGCCTCCTTGCCCAGCGCCGTCAGCGCCTCCGCCAGGCCGGCGTGATCCTGCGGCGTCGCCCACGACCGCACCAGGTCCCGGCGCAGAGGGGCGGTCAGCAGCCCGACGGCGGACAACACGCCGGCCCGCGCCGGCACGATCACGGCGGGCATCCGCAGGGCCTCCGCGAGGGCACAGGCGTGCAGCGGCCCGGCGCCGCCGAAGGCCACGAGCGCCAGGCTCGCCGAGTCCACGCCCCGCTCCACCGACACGGCCCGCAGCGCACGTTCCATGTTGGCGTCCACCACTGCGATGACGCCGTGGGCACTCACCCCCGCCCGATCCAGTGCGGCCGTGGCGGCGCCGGCGTCGAGCCGCAGCCCACCGAAGGCGGCACCGGCCGAGATCCGCCCGGCGGCCAGGTTGGCGTCGGTGACGGTCGCTTCGAGTCCGCCCCGCCCGTAGCAGGCCGGCCCCGGGTCGGCGCCGGCGCTCTGGGGGCCGACGACCAGCGCCCCGCCGGCGTCGATCCGGGCGATCGACCCGCCCCCGGCGCCGATGGTGTGCACGTCGAGCGCCGGGAACCGCACCGTGAACCCCGCGACCTCGCGCTCGGCGGCCGGTGCCGGGCTCCGGCCGACGACGAGACACACGTCGGTCGACGTGCCGCCCATGTCGAAGGTGATGGCATCGGAGAAACCGTTGGCGGCCGCAGCCGCGGCCCCCGCTCGCACGCCGCCGGCGGGCCCCGACAGCAGCAACGCCGCCGGCAGCTCCGCGGCCTCGGCCGCCGGGAGCAGTCCCCCGGACGAGCTCATGACCAGCGCGTCGTTGGCGAGGTCGGCGACACCCCGCAGGTAGGTCCGGCAGCGGGGCCGCAGCGCGGCGTTGATCACCGTCGTCACGGTGCGCTCGACCTCACGCATCTCCGGGGACACCTCGTGCGAGCAGCTCACGTCGTGACCACGGGCGCGCAGCGCCTCGGCCACCACCCGCTCGTGGGCCGGCTCGATGTCTGCGTGGAGCAGGCAGACCGCCACCGCCTCGACGGCCGGGTCGATGGCGGGAAGCCGACCGGCGTCGACGGGAGCCAGCTCCGTCCCGTCCGCCGCCAAGCGGCCGGCAACCTCGTAGCGCCGGCCACGCGGTACCAAGGGCT
>JBOGHG010000385.1:0-3315 GCA_050744525.1 Acidimicrobiales bacterium
CGGCCCCCTCGCGATCGCGCGCAACGGCCGACCCGTCGCCGATGGCGACCTGAGACGCGAACGGGTGCGGGCCCTGCTCGCGTTCCTCGTGGGCCACCGCACGACCAGCCGGGCGGCGATAATGGCCACGCTCTGGCCCGACCTGGACGACAGAGCTGCCGCCAACAACCTGCGGGTCACCATGGCGTACCTGCTCCGCGTGCTCGAGCCCGAGCGCCCGGCGCGTGAGCCGGCCTTTCAGGTCCGTGTCGACGGCCAGACCGTCAGGCTCGTCACCAGCGACCGGCTGCGGATCGACGTCGACCGGTTCGACGAACACGTCGACCGCGCCTCGCGGGCCGAGGCCGACGGCACGCCGTCGTTGGAGCTCGAGCACAATCTGGCCGCCGTCGCGCTCTACCGGGGTGAGGCCTACGAGGGCGTCGCCGATGCCGACTGGATCGCGCTCGAGCGCGAGCGCTGCCGGAGCCTGTTCGTCACCGCGGCCAGCCGGGCCGGCGAGCTGCTGGTCGCCCGGGGCGACGTGGACGGCGCGGAACGCGTGGCCCGGCGTGCGGTCGAGGTCGACCCGTGGGCCGAGGACGCCTACGCCGTGCTGGTCTCGGCGGCACTGGCCCGCGGCGACCGCCTGGCCGCCCGCCGCACCCTCGACCGGGCGCGGGCTGCCCTGGCCGACCTCGACGTGGAGCCGTCCGAGGAGATGCACCGCCTCCAACGCCGTGTCGGGGGCGCCGGCGCCGAGACCAGCTGACGGTCCGGGTCGACGCGCCGTCGCTCAGGTCGGGACGACCACGAGGCGGTAGCCATCGGTGTTCGTCCCGCCAGGGCCTCCAGGGCTTTGCAGGCGACTGTCGGATCGAGCTCGATGGCGCGCCGCTTCGCCGATTCGGCCCACCACGGCCGGCGGGGCGTGGCCGCGGCGGAGGCGGCGGGCGACCCGGTGGTGCTCGCCGACGCCCTCCTCTGGCTCTCGAGGACGGTGTACTGGTCCGACGCCCCCGGTCCCGCGACCGCTGCCCTCGAACGAGCGATCCCGTTGCTCGAGGAGCTGGGCGACGAGGCGCGCCTGGCGACCGCCTACGCCGAGCTGGCCCGGGCCCACAGCGACCTGGTGACCGTCGGGCCGGTCGCCGAGCCCGATCCGGCGGTGGTCGAGCACGCGGCGCGCTCCCTCGAACTGGCGGAGCGCCTGGGCCACACGTACCTCCGCTCCCACGCCCTCCAGTACCGCGGCACCGGTCGCCTCGCCCTCGGCGACGCGGGCGGGTTCGACGACGTCGCCCTCGCCGTCGAGCTCGCCGAGCTCGACCCTCGCGACGAGCTACCCGCCCGCGCCTGCGTGAACGCCTCCGGCGGCAGCTACCGTGCCGGACGCCTCGACGACGCGGAGCACTACGCGCTGCTCGGGCTCGAGCGGGCGACCGGCGGCGAGTTCAGCGCTGGCGCCTACCGCCTCGAGCTCACCCTGCAGGCGGTGCACCTCAGCCGCGGCGAATGGGGAGGGGCCGAGGCCGGCCTGCGGGCGCTCGTCGAGTGGCCCGGTGAGCCCGGCATCATGCGCCCGCTGGCCGCGTCCCTGCTGGTCCGCCTGCTGGCGCGGCAAGCGCGCCACGAGGAGGCAGCCAACCTACTGCGTCATGCTGTGGCCGGCACATCGGGCTCATCCGAGATCGCCGTGGTCGGCCCCGTTGCTACGGCCACGCTCGAGGCTGCGTGGCTCGCGGGGCGCGCCGCCGTCATGCCCGACCTCGCCGCCCCCGCCCTGGCGCTGGCGGCCGAGCTCGGGCATCGCACAACCGAGGCCGAGGTCACCCGCTACCTGCAGCGGGCCGGGCACCGGGTGACTGCACGGCACCGGGGGGTTGGACCGTGGGCGCCGGGCCTCGCCGGAATGTGGCAGGAGGCCGCGGACGGCTGGGCCGCGCTGGGGTGCCGCTACGAGCGCGGCCTGGAGCTGGCGCTGGCGCCCGACGCGGCCGCTCGATCGGAGGGCCGCCGGGAGCTCGAGGCGCTCGGCGCGGCCGGGGCCCTCACCGCTATCGCCCGACAGCGGTGATGCGCCGCCACGCGTTCGGCTCGTCAGGCGCAGCGGCGCCAAGGACGGTCGGGTCCGACAGCACCTCGTCCCGCCGAACCCCGGCAGTGACGCGAAGCTCGTCCCGGGTTGTGGTCACTACAACTGCTAGAGTGACTACATGGATGTAGCAGTGCGCGAGCTCAAGGCGAAGCTGTCGAGCTACCTCAAGCGAGCGTCGACTGGCGAGCTGATCACGGTGACGGACCGAGGCAGGCCGATCGCCACGCTCGGGCCCGTGCTCGATGCCGTCGATCTCGAGGCGGCCGTCGAGGCCGGCTGGCTCCAGGCTGCGACGGCAACCGGCCTGCGCCCGGTGCGCCGCCACCGCTCACCCGCCTCGGTCGAACAGGTCATCGCCGAGGACCGGGGCGAATGACCACCTATGCCGACGCCAGCGCATTGCTGAAGCGCTACGTGAACGAGCCCGACTCACCCCTCGCCGACGAGCACCTGGCCGCCGACCCGGTCCTGGTGACCGGGCGACACACGGTCGTCGAGGTGCGGCGCAACCTCGCTCGGCTCCTCGGCGGCACTGCAGTCACCGCGGCTCGAGCTGCGTTCGCAACAGACCTCGCCTCGTTCGCCATCGTCGAGCTCGACGCGTCCACATGTGAGCTCGCAGCCTCGATCGCCGAGCAGACGGGCGTGCGGACACTCGACGCCCTCCACCTCGGTGCCGCTCGCCGGCTCGGGACGGCCCTCACGTTCGTCACGTTCGACGCGCGCCAGGCGCATGCGGCTCGGTCCCTCGGGTTCCGGGTCGCCGGCGCCTGAGCATCGAGCCGCAGGCTGGCGCGCGTGGCCGGCTTCGGGAGCGCGCCCCGCCAGGGCGACGACCTGTCGCACGTTGCACCCGGTCCCGACGCCGAACAACACGAGCATGCCGGCGATCCACGCCGTGGCCCCGAGGAGCAGCACGGCGATCAAGCCGCATGCGTTGCGTCGTGCACCTCGATGCCGGAGTTGGCCGGCAGGTCGGCCAGCGTCAGCACCTGGTGAAGGTGGTGGACACCGGGCGAGAGCCCGCGGTTCACCGCCGCCTCGGCCGCCGCCACCGCCACCACCGCCGTCGCGTAGGACTGGAACCGGCCGGTGGCCCAGCTGCTCGTGCCGTGCTGTCCACGGGCCAGGACGATCCACCGGTCGCCGCCCGGGAAGTGCACGCCCCTGGGCGCGTGCGCCGCCCCCGGCACGAAGGTCAGCAGCGCCAGCGTTGCAGTGGCCGCCCGGGAGTCGAG
>JBOGHG010000386.1:0-3305 GCA_050744525.1 Acidimicrobiales bacterium
CGCGGCTTCCACGACTACGCGGCGAGCTGAATGGCCGAGGTCCGCTCGCCGCTGCGGGGATCGGTCGTGCGGGTGGTGGCCGCGCCGGGGGCTCCGGTCGATGCGTCATCGCCGGTGGTGATCGTCGAGTCCATGAAGATGGAGCACGTCGTCGAGGCCGGGGCCGCGGGCACGATCGGCAAGGTGGTGGTGGCGCCGGGCGATCCGGTCCGCGCCGGGGACCTGCTGGCCGTCGTCGAGGAGTCGGCGACCGCCCCGGCAAAGGTCGAGCCCGGTGGCACCGCCGAGGCCGCGAGCCGGGCGCCGCGGGTCGACGGCGCCGATCCGACGCCGCGGGCGGACCTGGCCGAGGTGGTCGAGCGCCATGCGGCCGGCCTCGACGACCGCCGATCCGACGCCGTGGCCCGCCGCCACGGCACCGGGCTGCGCACCACGCGCGAGAACGTCGCCGACCTCGTCGACCCCGGCAGCCTCGTCGAGTACGGGCCCCTCGTCCTCGCCGCCCAGCGCCGCCGCCGGTCGCTGGACGACCTCATCGCCCGCACGCCCGCCGATGGCCTGGTCGCCGGCGTGGGCACCGTCGACGGCCGCCCCACGGCCGTGCTGTCCTATGACTACACGGTGCTGGCCGGTACCCAGGGCTATCAGAACCATCGCAAGAAGGACCGGCTGTTCGACGTGATCGAGCGACAGCGGCTGCCGGTGGTGTTCTTCGCCGAGGGAGGCGGGGGGCGCCCGGGCGACACCGACGCGCCGGGCGTCTCGGGGCTCGACTGCCTGGCCTTCAACCTGTGGGGCGGCCTCAGCGGCTGGGTGCCGCTCGTGGGCATCACGTCGGGGCGGTGCTTCGCCGGCAACGCCGCCATCCTCGGGTGCTGCGACGTGGTGATCGCCACGGCCGGATCCAACATCGGCATGGGTGGCCCGGCCATGATCGAGGGCGGCGGGCTGGGGGTGTTCGCACCGGAGGACATCGGGCCGCTCGACGTCCAGGTCGGCAACGGTGTGGTGGACATCCCGGTCGCCGACGAGGCCGAGGCGGTGGCCGTGGCCAAGCGCTACCTGTCCTACTTCGGCGGGCCCCGGGACGGCTGGGCGTGCGCCGACCAGGCCACCCTGCGGGACCTGGTCCCCGAGAACCGGCGGCGGGTCTACGACGTCCGCGCGGTGATCGACGCGGTCGCGGATACCGGCTCGGTCCTCGAGCTGCGCGCCGGCTTCGGCCCGGGGATGATCACCACGCTGGCCCGGGTCGAGGGCCGGCCGCTCGGCATCGTGGCCAACAACCCCGCCCACCAGGCCGGGGCCATCGACTCCGACGGCGCCGACAAGGCCGCGCGGTTCATGCAGCTCTGCGACGCCTTCGACCTCCCGCTGCTGTTCCTGTGCGACACCCCTGGGATCATGGTGGGCCCCGACGCCGAGACCACGGCGCTGGTGCGCCACGCCAGCCGCCTGTTCGTCACCGGCGCCAACCTCACCGTGCCCACCGGCACGATCGTCCTCCGCAAGGGATACGGGCTCGGCGCGCAGGCCATGGCCGCCGGCAGCTTCAAGACGCCGCTGTTCTGCGTGGCGTGGCCGACCGGCGAGTTCGGCGGCATGGGCCTGGAGGGCGCGGTGCGGCTCGGCTACCGCAGCGAGCTCGAGGCCATCGACGATCCCGACGAGCGCGACCGGGCCTTCGAGCGGATGGTCGCCCAGGCCTACGAGCACGGCAAGGCCCTCAACGCCGCCAGCCACTTCGAGATTGACGACGTGATCGACCCCGCCGACAGCCGGCGCTGGATCGCCGCCAGCTTCGGCGCCGCCCCACCCGCGGGACCCCGCGCCACCAAGAAGCGGGCGTACGTCGACACCTGGTGAGATCCCCTAGATGAACGACCTCTTCTCCATCGCCGGCAAGACCGCCCTCGTGACGGGGGGATCGCGCGGCATCGGGCTGATGATCGCGCGTGGCTATGTCGAGGCCGGGGCCCGGGTCTACATCTCGTCACGCAAGGCCGACGTGCTGGACGAGGTGGCGGCCGAGCTGTCGAAGGTCGGGGAGTGTCAGGCCATCGCCGCGGACCTGTCCACCGAGGCCGGGTGCCGGCGGCTGGCCGAGGCCGTCGCCGCCCGGGAGTCGAGCCTGGACATCCTGGTCAACAATGCGGGCGCCACGTGGGGCGCGCCGCTCGAGCAGTTCGACGAGGCCGCCTGGGAGCGGGCGCTGGCCCTCAACGTCAAGGGCGTCTTCCACCTGACCAAGTTCCTGTTGCCGTTGCTCGAGGAAGCGGGCACCGCCGAGGAACCGGCCCGGGTGATCAACATCGGCTCGATCGACGGCTTCAGGGTGCCGCTGCTCGACAGCTACTCGTACTCGGCGTCGAAGGCCGCCGTGCACATGCTCACCCGCCACCTCGCGAAGCGGTTGGCGCCCCGGATCACGGTCAACGCCATCGCCCCGGGACCGTTCGAGTCGAAGATGATGGCGGCCATCCTGGAGTCGTTCGGCGAGCAGATCGCTGCCAACGCCCCGCTCGAGCGCATCGGCCGCCCCGACGACATGGCCGGTGCCGCCATCTACCTGGCGTCCCGGGCCGGCGCCTACCTCACGGGCGCCGTCATCCCCGTCGACGGCGGCATCGCCAGCCTCGCCTGACGGATCAAGGCTCCCGGACGTCGACCAGCCGCACGGTCGCCGGCGGGCAGCGGTCCGGGATGATCCGGGGCGCCGTCGCCGCCAGCACGAGCGCCACCACCGCCACCAGCCCGAATGCCCAGCGCAGGCCCAGCAGCTCGGCGGCCGCGCCCATGAGCACGGGCTCGACCATGAACCCCAGCCGGGCGGCGAGCGACACGGTGGCCGCACCCGATCCGGGAGTCACGCCCTCCGTCCGGGCCGCGGCGGAGAACGCCAGGGGGAAGAAGCCGGAGGCGCCCAGCCCGGCGAGCGTCAGCCCGATCGCAAAGGCGGCGGGGTGGTTCACGGCGATGCCCATCACCAGCCCGGCCGCGACGAGCGCGGTGCCGCTCCGCAGCACGAGCGCGCCGCCGAACCGTTCGGTGAGCCGGTCCCCGGCGAACCGGCCGCCCACCATGCCGGCCATGAAGGCCGCGAAGCCCAGCGCCGACACGCCGGGCGCCACGCCCATGCGTTCCAGCTGGATGGCGGACCAGTCGGAGGGCGCTCCCTCGATGATGGCGCCGCCGACCGTGGCGGCGGCCAGGACGACGATGGGCCTGATCAGCCGCCGGGCCGCCCCGGCCCGCCCGGGCGCCGCGTCGGCGGCGCCGGCGTTGGCGGACACTCCGGTCCGGGC
>JBOGHG010000387.1:0-3259 GCA_050744525.1 Acidimicrobiales bacterium
GGGCGCCGAGCAGGTGGCGCCGCCCTGGTTCCTGACAACGTCGGAGCGCAAGACCGGGGTCACCGCCGGGCGAACCGAAGCCGCGCTGCGGCCATGCGAGGTAGTCGATGGACCGACGGAGACTTAGCAGCACAGTCCTCAGAGATCTCGGTCGCATGCACGGGCCCGGAGTCGCCCGCCTGACCAGCAGGTTCGCGCCGTGTCGATGGGCGCCGAGCCGCACGCCGACGGGAAACTAGAGGAAGACTAGAGATGCCCTCCTGATCGGGCGATGACCTGGCCGTTTCCGCAGGTCAGCTACTCGATGCGGAGGCCGCTGATCGCCCTGGCGATCACCAGCTGCTGGATCTGTTCGGTGCCTTCAAAAATGTCGTAGATCTTCGCGTCGCGGTGCATGCGCTCGACCGGGTACTCCCGCGTGTAGCCATAGCCGCCGAGGATCTGGATGGCCCGCTCGGTCACCCACACCGCCACCCGGCCGGCCTTGAGCTTGGACATCGAACCTTCGGCGTTCTTGTAGCCACCGTTGCGGGCCAGCCAGGCAGCCCGGTGGACGAGCAGCCGGGCGGCGTCGATCTCGGTGGCCATGTCGGCCAGCATGAAGGCGATGGCCTGGTTCTCGATGATCGGCTTGCCGAAGGCCTTGCGCTCCTTGGCGTAGTCGAGCGCGAACTCGTAGGCGGCCCGGGCGATGCCGACCGCCATGGCGCCCACGGCCGGGCGGGTGGCCTCGAAGGTCGCCATCGCCGGCTGCTTGGCACCGGTCTTGTGCTGCTCGCGGGCCCGGGCAAGCTTCTCGTCCAGCTTCTCCTTGCCGCCCAGCAGCAGTCGCCCGGGAACGCGCACGTCGTCGAGGACTACCTCGGCGGTGTGCGATGCCTTGATCCCGTGCTTTAGGTACTTCTGCCCCTGCGACAGGCCGTTGGTTCCCGGCGGGACCACGAAGCTGGCCTGACCGCGGCCCTTGAGCTTCGGGTCGACGGTGGCCACGACGACGTGGACGTCGGCGATGCCGCCGTTGGTGATCCACGCCTTGGTGCCGTTGAGCACCCACTCGTCGGCCGCCTCGTCGTACCTCGCCCGTGTCTTGAGCGAACTGACGTCGGACCCGGCGTCGGGCTCCGACACGCAGAAGGCGCCGAGCTTGATGTCGTCGGCGGTGCCGAAGCATTGCGGCACCCACTCCATGACCTGCTCGGGGAGGCCGGCCCCGGCGATGCCGGCGGCGGCGAGGCCCGAGCCGAAGATGGAGAGGCCGATGCCGGCGTCGCCCCAGAACAGCTCCTCCAGCGCCACCGGGAGCGTCAGGCCCGATGGATCGCCGAGCGACGCCTGCGCAAAGAAGTCGAAGGAGTAGAGCCCGATCTTGGCCGCCTCCTCGACGATCGGCCAGGGAAACTCCTCACGCTCGTCCCACTCGTGTGCCGCGGGACGGACGACCTCCTCCGCGAAGTCGTGGACCCACTTCTGGATCTGCTGCTGGTCTTCACTCAGGTTCAAAGAGAAGTCGCTCATGACTCTGCCCTCGTCGACGACGACGCGACCGGTCTGGTTACCGGGCGGTAACAAGGCTACCAAGTCGACCCGGTGGGTGCCGACCCGGTGGGGACAGCCCCACGTGAAGACACCGGCAGGCTCCATCGGCACCGAGCACTCGTTTCCTTACCGTCGTCACCATGCGACAGCGACCGTTCCGCAGGCGTTGGAAGCGCATCCTCGCGATCCTCGGCATCGTCATCGTCGTGCTGGGCGCATTGGGTACGGGAGCGGCGGCGTGGCTCTACCGGGATGCCAAGCAGTCGAACGTCGGAGAGCTGGCGTTCGCCAATCGGCTCGCGATCCCGGAGCTCGCCGAGCCGACGATCGGCAGCGACGGCCGCAAGGTGTTCGACCTGCGGTTCATGGCCGGCGAGACCGACCTCGTCGATGCCGGACCGAGCGAGACGTGGGGGCTCAACGGCACCTACCTGGCGCCCACGCTCCGGGCCGGGCGCGGCGAGCGGGTCCAGGTCAACGTCACCAACGGCGTCGACGAGGAGACCACGGTCCACTGGCACGGCATGCACCTGCCCGCACGCATGGACGGCGGGCCCCACCAGATGATCGATCCCGGCGAGACCTGGTCACCCTCGTGGACGGTCGACCAGCCGGCCGCCTCGCTGTGGTTCCACCCCCACCTCCACGGCAAGACCGCCGATCACGTCTACCGGGGCGCGGCCGGGATGTTCATCGTCGATGACCCGGCCGCCGACGTCGAGCTGCCGGACACCTACGGCGTCGACGACATCCCGCTCATCCTCCAGGACAAGCGCTTCGACGACGACGGTGCGCTCGACTACTCGGCCCCCCTCGGCAGCACGACCGGCATCCTCGGCGACACGATCCTGGTGAACGGCACCTACGACCCCTACGTCGAGGCGACCACGACACTGGTGCGGTTCCGGGTCCTGAACGCCTCCAACGCCCGTGTCTACAACCTCGGCTTCACCGACGACCGCCGGTTCTGGCAGGTCGGCAGCGACTCGGGGCTGCTCGAGCGGCCCCACGAGACCCGGCGGATCCAGGTCGCGCCGGGGGAACGGGCCGAGATCATCGTGCCGGTCGAGCCGGGCGACGAGGCCGTCCTCCGCAGCTTCGGGCCTGAGCTCGGCATGGGCTTCAACGAGAGGTTCAATGGCGGCGACGACACGTTCGACATCCTGCAGGTCCGGGGCGCCGCGCGACTCGACGAGTCGGCGCCGCTACCCGAGGAGCTGGCCACCATCGACCGCCCCGATCCGTCGGACGCCGTCACCACCCGCGAGTTCTCGCTCCAGGGCACCGAGATCAACGGCCGGGACATGGACATGGAACGGATCGACGAAGTGGTGACCCAGGGGACGACCGAGATCTGGGAGGTCACCAACGACCATGGCAACGCCCACAGCTTCCACCCCCACCTCGTGCACTTCGCGGTGCTGGACGTGGACGGCGCCCCGCCGCCGCCCGAGCTGTCCGGCTGGAAGGACACGATCTACGTGCCGCCCCACACGACGATCCGGATCATCGCCCGGTTCGACGGCGAGCCCGACCCGGACACGCCCTACATGTACCACTGCCACATGCTCGCCCACGAGGACGACGGGATGATGGGCCAGTTCGTCCTCGTCGAACCCGGCGACGATCCGGGAGACGAGCTCCGCGACATGGCCGGCCATGAGCACTGACAGGCAAGGGTCCGGAAACCTGCCGCGGGATTGGTGGTCATAGCCACCAATCC
>JBOGHG010000388.1:0-3254 GCA_050744525.1 Acidimicrobiales bacterium
CTGTCGACGGCCGCCCGACTGCAGCACGAGGACCACCCGCTTCTGCGGGATGTCGCGGCGCTGCCGTTCCTACGCGGGCCCGTGGACCGTGCGGCGCGCCTCGTACCAGCTGTCGCCGACGGGAGCGCCCTCGAGGTTCCAGCTCCAAGAGATCGTCGGGGTGACCCGGACGTAGTGGCCCGGGCCGACCATGCCGACCCGCTCGACGGGCTCCTGGGCCATCCCGTAGATGCGGATGCCCCGCGCCACGAACGGCTCGAAGGAGGGGAGGTCATCGACCACGAGAGCGACCTCGTGGTGGCCGGCGGTGATGTTGCGGATCTTGCGCGTCCGCAGCACCGCGTCGCCCGCCCCGCACACCCACAGGGTGGTGCCCTCGACCTCGAGGGCGATCGGAGTGACGTCGGGCTGGCCGTCCGGGGCGACGGTGGCCAGGCGGGCCAGAGGCTGGGTTCGGAGGTACTCAAGTTCCTCATCGGTGAACGCCATGTGCACCACTCTTGCTCGCCGCCACCCGGCCGACCCGGTCCGCCGTCAGGAGCGGAGGGCTATGCGCTGGTCTGGAGGTCCGCCGGGCAATTGGTCTGCAAGGGTGGTGTCGGTCATGAACGACGGCACCGCGCGTACCCAGTTCGATCTGAACAGTGGCATCGTCGCCGAGCGTCCGGTCGCCGATGCTCCCGGCAGCGTCACCGCCAGCGACGAGAAGCGACCGCGGTGACGGCGGTGCCGTCATCGGCCTCGCAGCACCCGGCGACGTGGAAGTTCGGTTTTCCGATCTACCACCCTCGAGACCTCGAGGCGTGGCGGGCATGGCTGGCCGCAAACCACGACACGTCCCGTGGCGTGTGGGTGGCGGCATGGAGGAAGGGGAGCGGCCGGGAGGCGTTGCGCTACGAGGCGCTCGTCGAGGAGGCGCTGTGCTTCGGGTGGATCGACTCGACGGTGAACGTGCTCGACGACGAGCGGGGCCTTCAGCTCATGACGCCCCGCAAGCCGAAGAGCGGCTGGAGCCGTCGGAACAGGGAGCGCGTCGCGTCCCTGGAGTCGCAGGGCCGGATGACAGACGCCGGGCGGCGAGCCGTCGAGACCGCCAGGGCCAACGGCTGGTGGACCATCTACGACGCCGTTGAGGACCTCGTCGAACCTGAGGATCTCGCCCAGGCGCTTGACGCGTCGCCCAACGCCCGGGCGGCCTGGGGCGGGTTCCCAGCTTCGGCCCGCAAGCAGATGCTGTGGTGGGTGGTGAGCGCCGGCAAGCCTGCCACCCGGGCGAGCCGCATCGTCACGATCGTCAGCGAGGCCGAGCACGGGCGCAGAGCCGCTGGATGACCGACGAACGAACGCCAGATCTGCGGTGCTGCGGGCCTTCCGAGGTATGGGGTGGCGTGACATGACGTCGTGCGGTCACCCAGCTGGACGGGCTTCGCAGCTCGGCTGATCGCCGTGGGCCGCACAATTCCGGCCCCCTTGTCCGAGAGGGTGTCGCCGAAGCGCCGGCCAGGAGGGTGTCGCCGAAGCGCCGGCCAGGTGGGACATCGGTTACGGCGAGCGACTCCGGAGCGCATACCCCGGATGCCGTGCCGCCCTGCCGAATCGGCAACGACTTCCGCCGACCATTACCCTCTCATTGACCAACAATGATATACGGTGAAGTCTGACCGGCAACAAACGCGGACTGCTGATATTCTCCTACCAGGCGAGGTGGGGTCATGAGCGAGACTTCAGCGTTGGCCAGTTCTCCCGAACAACCGCCGGTGAGGCAGACACGGCTCAGAGACTTCCTGTCGTCGATTGACAAGACCAAGGCCGCCCTGGGGCTTCTAGCCTTAATCATCTACGGCGTCGTGAGAGTTGCCCACGACGCGTTCTACGACAGCCTTGGCATAACAGCTGAGGACATTGGGTTGGGCTATTCGATCATTGTTAGTCGGGCGGTTCTGTACTTTGTCTACTATTCAGCCTTCGGCGTGATAGCGGTCATCGTAGCTGCCGTCGTGATCGACCTCATAGCCGTGTTCATCCGTCTTGTAGCGGTGGGTTCGAGATGGGTGAGCCGGCGTGGCCATACGGAATCTACGTCCGAAGGATCGATGAAGACTGGGTTCTTCCGAGCACCGCCTAACCTATTGGACATATTGGGTCTACCTGTCGTCATCGTAATCGCGATGATCCCGGGCATCGTAGGTATTTACGCCCCAGATGCCGTACCGACCCTGCTCGGACTGTTTGAGCTGGAGCCCACTGTCTTTACGCTCTCGCTGGCAGCAGCTGTCTTGATGGTAATTGCACTCTACTTTGCGGTGCGAAGCTTGCCGTATATGGTCAAGCTGATTGATTCGGGCCTCAAGGGTCCGTCAACTCTCCTTGTGGCGATGATATTCGCCACTCTGGCGGTCTTATCGTATGGACTAGCCAATCTACGAGGGACGAATCTGGCTCAGCACCTTCGACAGGGAGAACGTGTCCGTCCTCACAATTTTGATGTGCTCGGAGTTCGAGCTGATCCCGTGTGCCTGATACCGGCGGCGACCGCCACACGAGTGATAGCGGACCGTCCTTTTATGTATCTCGGGGAGCGAAGCGGAACCCTTTTTCTGTACGAGTGGGGCGCTCGTGACTCACACGGACGCGTCATCCGGGTACCGGCAAAGGATGTCACCGTGCAAGAGGCTGTCGGACCGGATCGCAAGAAGGGTCCCTGGCTCTGTTGATCCACCGTGCGACTGCGTTCGGACAATGTCCTGGTGTTTCGACGCGCGAGGGGCGCTATGAGTCCTTGTCGATCAGGACGGGGATCGCTGCGGTATGCCGATTGTTGGTTGCGGTTGTGGGTCCTGATCCGTCTGGGATTCCGGCTCTGCGCCACACTGGGCACCCAGTGCCAGTAGCGACGCCGCCACCATGACGACTGCCCTTTTCCATCGCATGTTTAGCCTCCTAGCGATATGCCCACCGTTTCCGAAAAGAACGCTGTAAGCACGGGGAGAGCCACGAGACCAGCTTCCTCCAGGTCGTTTCGGATCGATCGGTCGAGGTCAAAGTAGGATCGAAGTTGGCTCCGCAGGCGAAAGGCCTCCGCCAGCTCCGAGGCGCCGTTCCCATTCGGCACCCGGCTGAGGCGGTTGGTAAGTGTTCAGGTCGTCACGGGCGCCGGCGGCATCCAAGGGTCACCGCTGAAGAGGCGGATGAGGGCGTCGATGGCGGCGATGTCGTGCTTGCGGGTGGTGGACAGGTAGCTGCGTAGGTGGGCG
>JBOGHG010000389.1:0-3245 GCA_050744525.1 Acidimicrobiales bacterium
CGAGGTCCTGCGTCGCGATCCGGGGAACCCCGACGACCGCGCCGGCGAGGCGCATGACCTCGTCGACGGACCGGGCTGCCAGGTCGGGCTCGGCGGCGAGCCGGTTCCACTGGTCCGGGTGATGGCAGAAGGTGACCATGGCGCGCCCCAGCTGGTTCCGGGTGGTGTCGTAGCCCGCGAACAGCAGGCCGGCGATCATGGTCCGGAGCTCCCCCGGGCTCAGCCGGTCGTCGTCCTCCGACGCCTCGACCAGGCTGGTGACCATGTCGTCACGGGGGTTCGCCCGGCGGTCATCGACGAGTTCGTCAACGTACGCGCCGAGCTCGTGCGCCGCCTGCTCCACCTCGGCGAGCCGGGGACCCAGCTCCAACGACAGCAGGTAGGTCAACGTCTCGCTCCACCGGGCGAACCGCGGGTGGTCTTCGCGGGGCACGCCGAGCACCTCACAGATCACCTGGACCGGGTACCGGTCGGCGAAGTCGGCCATGAACTCGCAGCAGCCGTCGCCCGCGAAGTCGTCGAGCAGCTCGTCCACGAGGGATCGCATCACCGCGCGGTGCCGATCCGCGGCCCGTGGCGTGAACGAGCGGGCGACGAGACGCCGCAGGCGCGTGTGGTCCGGCCCGTCCATGGCGATCATCGTGTCGCCCAGCATCCCCGCCAGTGGACCGTCGCCCCCGCTCTGAACCCGGACGAGGTGCGCCACCGCGGTCACCAGCCGCGGGTCGGCCAGCAGGTGCTGCACCTCCCCGCGTCGCAGCACACTGGCGCCCAGTGGCGTGCGGACCACCGCGGTCCGCGCCCGCAGCTCGTCCACGATCGGCTCGGGATCCGCCTGCACGGCAGGATCGAACGAGTTGAAGAACGGAGCGTCGTCGAGTCCGCGCACAGGACCCATCCCCCCTTTCGTACCAGCTGTCAAAGTGGCGGTGTGGCTGAGCAGCAGCTAGATGGCGGGATCGCGAACGCAGGCCTGGTGGTGCGCGTCGGTCCGCATGTCCTTCGCCCCTCGAGTCCGCACTCGGGTTCGATCCACGCCTTCCTGCGGGCGGTGAGACACGCCGGATTCGAGGGCGCCTCGTTACCAGTCGGCATCGACGAGGACGGACGCGAGCGCCTCATGTTCATCGACGGCGAGGTCCCCGTGCCGCCGTATCCGGACTGGAGCCAGTCCGACACCGCGCTGGCGTCAATCGCCAGGCTGCTGCGCGGGCTGCACGACGCCGCCCGCGGGTTCGACCCTCAGGGTCTCACGTGGGAGGACAGTCTGGCTGACCCTGCGGGCGGGACGCTCGTGTGCCACAACGACGTGTGCCCCGAGAACGTCGTCTTCCGTGACGGCATCGCCGTTGCGCTGCTCGACTTCGAGGCCGCTGCCCCTGGCCGCCCCGTCTACGACGTGTCCCACCTCGCCCGCCTCTGTGTACCGATCGAAGACGACTTCGACCAGGCCCGGCTCGGCTGGCGGCCCGCCGACCGCCCGGCACGGCTACGGCTCGTCGCCGACGCCTATGGCCT
This sequence comes from Acidimicrobiales bacterium, assembly GCA_050744525.1. Lineage (GTDB taxonomy): Bacteria > Actinomycetota > Acidimicrobiia > Acidimicrobiales > VFJN01 > DASQUK01. Next base: position 1,519 of record JBOGHG010000389.1, read on the forward strand.
GGACCGCGATGGCCGGGCAGAGCTGCTTCCCGCCATGAACGATGCCATCGACCGCCTCGAAGCAGCCGTCCGGCGCAGCGTCGCCGCGGGTGACCCGAACTCCGTCGCGCTGTGGAACCGGACCGGCGGCAGCAAGCGCTACGACCGGCGGCGCCGCTGGTGGACCGACCACCACGACCAGTTCGCCGCCGCCCTCCTCTGACCAGGCATCCCTTGGCCTACACGCACGCCGCTGCGGCACAACTACAGATCGGCACGTTGCGGGCGACCGTGCCGGCGGTTTGGCCATGTCGTCGGCCGGCGGCCGAACCGGGCGTCGTGCGAGCCTGGACGGGTGGGACGCGTCTGGTCACGGATGGCCCGGTCGCTGGCGCTGCAACGCAACGCGCCCCGCGTATCCGGCTATCCCACCTCGCCCAACCGGGCCTCGTCGCTGCACCTGCGATGGGAGCTGCCGGCCGGAGCCGGAGCTGTGGTCGCGGCATCTGTGGCGCTGGTCGTCGAGGCCGCGCCTCCCGTTCCCGACCTCTACTTCTGGGCCCTCCAGGCCTCCTTCATCGACGGCGACGGCCGGCACCACGGCGGCGGTCACATCGGGCTCCAGTGGCACCAGCCGCACCCGGGCTCCCGGGCGGTGAACTGGGGCGGCTACGGGCCCGATGGACGGATCCTCGACGGCTCGGCCTCGCCCCTCCCCAGCGCCACCGGCAACCCGAACACCCGCGACCTGTGGTGGAGCCCGGCCGAGTCGTACACGCTCACCGTCGAGCGCGCCGCGGAGGGCGGCTGGGCCGGAACCGTCGGCGGCGTGCGGGTCCGCAGGCTGGCGGTCGGCGGCGACCGGCTGGACGGGCTGATGGTGTGGTCGGAGGTTTTCGCCCGTTGTGACGCGTCCCCGGTGGCCGTGCGCTGGTCGGGGTTCCGGGCGACGACCACGGACGGCCGGATCGTCGCGCCGGTTGCCGTGCATGTGAACTACCAACGCCGCGCGGACGGGGGCTGCGACAACACGACGGCGCTGGCCGACGGCGACGCCGTGCTCCAGATCACCGGCACCGAGCGATTGGTACCCCAGGGCGCCCGCCTGCCGCTCGGCACGCCCCGACGATGAGCGAGTGCGGGCAGGATGCCTCGCCCTACCGACGTCCACTTGGCCCCTGCCGCGGCCGCCGCACCGCCGCGGGACCACGACGATTGGGCAGGGCCGTCGTGGGTACGGTCCCAGAGCTCCACACCCACGCTGGGAGGCCGAACGACGACATGGTGGACACCGACAAGTACGCAACCGCCTTTGCCATGCCGAGCTCACCTGCCGCTCCCCGGCCACGCGGGTCCTGATTGCTGCGCATGGAGTACATCCCCTCGGCTGATCGCTACCAGACCACGCCCTACCGCCGGTGCGGGCGCAGCGGGCTGATGCTGCCGCCGATCTCGCTCGGGTTGTGGCACAACTTCGGGCACGATCGACCGTTCGCCACCCAGCAGGCCATCTGCCGTCGCGCCTTCGACCTGGGGGTGACCCACTTCGACTTGGCCAACAACTACGGCCCGCCGTACGGCTCGGCGGAGGAGAACTTCGGCAGGTTGCTGGCCACGGACTTCGCAGGTCGCCGCGACGAGCTCGTGATCTCCACCAAGGCGGGCTACGACATGTGGCCCGGCCCCTACGGCGATGGCGGCTCACGCAAGTACCTTCTCGCCTCCCTCGACCAGTCGCTGCGGCGGAT
>JBOGHG010000390.1:0-3240 GCA_050744525.1 Acidimicrobiales bacterium
CGAGCACCGTGTCGACGATCGGCGCCAACCTCGATGTGTTGCTGGCCGACCTGTTGGACGCCCTACCCGGGTTGCTGGACCCGTTCTGGACGTTGGTGGTCTGGACGCCGGTGGCTTGGGCGGCGGTGCTGGTGGTCGCCGCCTTGGCACGCCATCGCCGGCCGCTGGCCCGTGACGTCCTTGCTGCCGCGGTCATCGCGGCCCTCGTGGCGGTGGCCGTCGCTGCCATCGTGTCCGACGGTGCGTGGGACGTCGTCACGCTGTTCGGCGACACCGACGGCCCACCTGTCATCCCGCCGGGCGCCCTCACGGTCAGCACGGCCGTCCTGTCCACGGCGTCACCCCACTTGAGCCGGCCGTTCCGGCATTTCGGCCGCTGGATCATCGCTGGCCAACTGGTCGCGTCGCTCATGTTGGGGGCGACAACCTTCACGGGCGGGCTGGCGGCGATCGCGGTCGGCACGCTTGCGGCCGCGGCGGTCCATCTGGCCGTCGGTTCACCGGGAGGGCGGCCGACGACGTCGAGGATCAGGCTCGCGTTGCAGGGTCTCGGCGTCCCTGCCGAGGATCTCGCGCCCGCGTCGATGCACACCCAGGGCGTCGTGCTGTTCGAGGGGCGCGACGTCGAAGGTCCGCTCGCCGTGAAGGTCTACGGCAGGGATGCGTGGGATGGTCAGCTGCTCGCCAATCTTTGGCGGGCCGCGTGGTACCGGGGCGCTGGCCCAACCGTCCGTCTGCGCCGCATCGAGCTCGTCGAGCACGAGGGGTTCATCACCCTGCTCGCCGACCGCGCCGGCGTGCGCGTCCCGCACCTGGTTTCGGCGGGCAGCGCCGGCCGGGGCGACGCATTGGTTGTCGTCCGCCCCGACGGCCTACCGCTGAGCCTCACCGCCCACGAGGTGCAGGATGCGGGTCTCGCCTCGCTGTGGGCCGACCTGCGCCGCCTCCACGGCGCCGGCATCGTCCATCGCCGCCTCGACCTCGACGGTGTCGTCGCCCGACCCGACGGCACGCTCGGGCTGGGGGACCTGTCGTCGGCCTCCGTGGTGGGCACCCCTGCCGACGTGCTCCTCGACCAGGCTCAGGCCCTCGGCGTGTCCATCGTGCTCGTCGGCGAGGAGCGGGCGGTGGCTGCGGCCCGCTCCAGCCTCGGCGACGACGCGCTGCTGAAGGTGCTGCCCTACCTCCAGGAGCCGGCCATGGCACCGCAGATCCGCGACCTGCTCGGCGACGCCGATCTCGAGCTCGACGAGATCCGTGGCCGGCTGGGGGTCACCCTCGGTGTCGAGGAGCAGCCGCTGATCAGGCTGCGCCGGGTGACCTGGGGCTCGGTTCTCAACCTCGCCCTGCTGGCCATCGCCGCCTACGCGCTGATCGGCGTTTTCGGCAACCTCGACCTCGAGGCGTTCGTCGACGAACTGGACGACGCCAGCTGGTGGTGGCTCACCCTCGCCCTGGTGCTCGCCCAGCTCCCGAGGGTGCCGTCGGCGGTCAGCACGATGGGGTCGATCGACCGTCCGCTGCCGCTCGGACCACTCACTGCGCTGCAGTTCGCCATCAGCTACGTCAACCTGGCCATCCCGAGCACCGCGGCCCGAGTGGCCATCAACGTCCGCTTCTTCGAACGCTTCGGTGTCGGGCCGGCAACTGCGGTGTCGGCGGGCATCATCGACTCGGTATCGGGGTTCGTCGTCCAGATCGCCATCTTCCTCTTGCTGTTCTTCGCGTCCGACCTCGATCTCGACCTGTCGACCGACATCGGTGACGTCAGCGGCCTGGCAACCGTCGCCCTGATCGTGATTCTCGTCGTGATCGCGCTTGCGGCCATCGTCGCCGCTGTCCCCGCGCTGCGCCACCGGGTCCTGGCCGTCGTGAGCGAAGCCCGCGACGCCCTCCGGGTGCTGCGCTCGCCCACCAAGCTGGTTCAGCTCATCGGCGGCAACGCGCTCGCCCAGGTGCTCTTTGCCATCGCCCTCGCCGCCTGTGTCTTCGGCTTCGGCGAGGAGGTTCCGCTCGGCATCCTCCTGCTGATCAACACCGTGGTCTCGCTCTTCGCCGGGCTGCTCCCGGTACCGGGTGGCATCGGCGTGTCGGAGGCCGGCATCACGCTCGGCCTGACGGCCTACGGCCTGCCGTCGGAAACGGCCTTCGCCGCCGCCCTGGCCTACCGGTTCGCGAGCTTCTACCTGCCGCCGGTCTGGGGTTGGTTCTGCTACCGCTGGCTCGTCAAGCAGCGCTACCTGTGATTCAGCGCGGCGGGCCTGAGTCACGTCTTGCCCAATCGACGGGCGCTCCGCTCGTCAGCCGGCCGGCGCCTGGGGTGGCGCGGCGAGGATCTCGGCGCCGACGATGGCGGCGAGTGCCAGCAGGGCGACGACGACGATCGCCGGCGCGCTCGCCCCCGGCAGCAGCAGGAGGACCACGGCGGCGAGGGCGAGGATGCCGAGGCGCACGCCGGTGCGGTGCGCCCCGATGAACCGGGCGACGCCCGAGGGCTCGGCGGCCGGCTTGGCCGTGCCGCCGCCGCCCAGTGATCTGACGCGGCGGCGCAGCCCGAGAGCGAGTCGCGAGGGTCCGGCCAACCAGGCGCCCAGGGCGATGACGAGGCCGAGCGCGACGAGGGCGGCGGTCTGCTGGAACAGGCTCTCGAACAGCCGGCCCCAGAGGGACTCGACGGCCTGGCGGCGTTCGTCGATCTCGACCCGGTCGGCGATCGCCCGGCGGGCGATGCGCAGGGCCAGGGCGGTCACGACCATGGCGACGACGATGCCGACACCTGCGCGGGCCAGCATCCGGCGCCGATCCGGGGCCAAGGCCACAGCGGCGGCGATCAACGCGATGGCCACGATCGGCAACACGATCACCAGCCGCCTGGCGAGCTCAACGGTCTCGCGCACCTCATCGATCTGCGAACGCCGGAGGGCGACGACCTCGCCGACCTGGTCCACCGTGGCGTCGTCGATCAGGTCGACCCCACGGTCCTCCAGGCTCTGGTCCACCCGCTCGACGGCTTGACGCAGGTCCAGCGACACCGGCTCGCGGTCGTCACCCTCGACGAGCGCGACGAACCGGTCGTGGGCGCGTACCACCACGCCGCGCCACACGTCCCGGAAGCCCTCGCTCCGCAGCACCGTGCGCACGGTGTCGTCGATGAGGTTCTCGGCCGCATCGGCGACCGTGGCGGCGAGCAGGGCGTTGTTGCGTGGGGTCAGCTCCTGGATCCGGTCCTGCACTGCGCTG
>JBOGHG010000391.1:0-3239 GCA_050744525.1 Acidimicrobiales bacterium
CAACACCGACGCCGAGGGCCGCCTGGTGATGGCCGACGCGCTGGTGCTCGCGACCGAGGAACCGACCGATGCGATCGTGGACATCGCCACGCTGACGGGGGCGTGCATGCGGGCGCTGGGCACCCAGGTCGCCGGGGTGATGGGCAACGACCAGGGGCTGGTCGACCAGGTCCGGGCGTCGGCCGAGGCCACCGACGAGCCGGTGTGGCAGCTCCCGCTGGAGAAGCGCTACCGCAAGGAGCTCGACTCGACGGTGGCCGACCTGAAGAACCTCGGGGGCGCCAACGCCGGGGCGATAACCGCGGCGTTGTTCCTGGCCGAGTTCGTGGGTGACGTGCCGTGGGCGCACGTCGACATCGCCGGGACGGCGCAGAGCACGGGCGACGCCGGCTGGCAGACCGCGGGGTGCAGCGGCTTCGGCGCCCGCCTGCTCGCACGGCTGGCCCTGGACTTCGCCGCACCAGGGACCTGACGTCCATCACGCATCGACGCGCTCGCCGACCGAGGAGACACGGCAATGGCTGACCCGCCGGAGACCGCCACCGAGGAGCCGGGCGTCAGGCCGCCCGAGGAGCGGGGCTCCGTGCAGCGGCTGCTGGACGGCATCGAGCGGGTCGGCAACAGGGTGCCCCACCCGGCGATCATCTTCCTGGGCCTGGTCGGGCTGGTCATCGTGCTGTCCGCCATCATGGCGGCGGTCGACGTAAGCGTGACCTACGACGTTGTCGAGCCGCCCGCGGTCGAGGCCGACGAGGAAGAGCTCGGTGGCTCGGACGTGCCCGAGACGGTCGTACCCCCCGAGGACTACCTGGAGGAGGAGCTCGAGGTCGAGCAGCAGACGACCGAGATCGAGAGCCTCCTGTCCGCCGACGGCGTGCGCTTCATCTTCTCGTCGTTCGTCGACAACTTCGCCGGCTTCAGCGTCGTGGCCGTCGTGTTCGTCGCCATGATCGGCGTCGGCGTCGCCGAGGAAGCCGGGCTCATGTCGGCCCTGATCCGCAAGCTCGTGGCCGTGGCGCCCGCGAGCACGCTCACCTTCATCATCGTGTTCGTCGGCGGACTGTCCAGCGTCGCCACCGATGCCGGCTACCTCATCCTCATCCCCCTCGGCGGAGCCGCGTTCCTCAGCGTCGGGCGCAACCCGCTCGCCGGCGTGGCCGCCGCCTACGCGGGGGTCAGCGCCGGATTCGCGGTCAACGCACTGCTCACCCCCCTCGACGGCCTGCTCACCGAGATCACCAACGAGGCCATCGCGCTCGGCGAGCCGGGGCGAACCATCGATCTCACCGCCAACCTGTGGTTCAACATCGCGTCCACCCTGTTCGTCGCCCTGGTCATCACCGCCATCGCCCAACGGATCACCGAACCCGGCCTCGGCGCCTACGAAGGCGGCCACGATCCCGTCGACGTCGACGAGACCGGCGAGGGGCCCGCCACGGCGGTGCCGGTCGTGCCCGACGCGAGCCACGACGAGGTGGTCGGCGACGAACCCCGCGGCCTGCGGTTCGCCACCTGGGGCCTGCTCGCCGCCGCCGCCGTCGTCACGCTGTTGACCGTGCTCCCCGACGCGCCCCTCCGGAACCCCGAGACCGGCAACATCTTCAACGACTCGCCGCTGATGGACAGCCTGATCTTCATCATCACCCTGCTGTTCCTCGTCGCCGGCATCTGCTACGGCATCGGCGCCAGGACGCTCACCGGCAGCGTCGACGTGATCAACGCCATCACCAAGACCTTCGCCGGGCTGGCCGGCCTCGTGTTCCTGCTGCTGCTCATCAGCCAGTTCATCGCCTACTTCAACTTCAGCAACATGCCCACGGTGGTGGCGGTGAAGATGGCCGACTTCCTCGAAGCGCGCGACATCGGCGCGCTCTGGCTGCTGATCGGGTTCGTCATCGTCATCGTGATCCTCGACGTGATCATGCCCGGGGCCCTGCCCAAGTGGGCGATCTTCGCCCCGATCTTCGTGCCGTTGTTCCTCCGCCTGGACGTGGCGCCCCAGACGGTGCTCGCGGCCTACCGCATCGGGGACTCGCCGGCCAACGTGGTCACGCCGCTGATGGTGTACCTGCCGTTCATCGTGCTCGTGGCCCAGCGCTACAAGAAGGACGCCGGCATCGGCACGATCATCTCGCTCATGATCCCCTACACCGTCATCGTCCTTATCGCCTGGGGGGCGTTCTTCGTCGTCTGGTACCTGCTCGGCATCCCCCTCGGCCCCGGCTACCCCGTCGACCTCTGACGCACCGGTGGGCGCGGGTCAACCCGCGGGTTCCGACAGGAACAGGTCGAGGCCGAGCCGCCGCGACAGGAACCGGGCCACGAGCCCGCCCTTCACGCTGTTGCCGGCTCGGTCGAGCCGCGGCGCGAAGGTCCCCAGGCCACCCTTGCCGGGCGAGACCGTGACGATCCCCCCGCCGATGCCGCTCTTGCCGGGCAGCCCGACGTCGTAGAGCCAGTCCCCCGACGTCTCGTAGAGCCCGGCGGTGCTCATCACGGCCAGCGCGGCGCGGCAGCTCCCGGCGTCGACCACCGACGCCCCGGTGATCGGGTTGACGCCGGCGTCGGCCAGGGTCGCACCCATCACCGCCAGGTCCCTGGCCGTGACCCGCAGCGCGCTCTGCTTGGTGTACAGGTCGAGCGCGTCCGCCGCGTCGGCGGACAACCGGCCGTAGTCCTCCAGCAACCGGGCGATCGCCTGGTTGCGGTGGTTCGTCGCCGACGCCGAGGCGTAGATCTCCTCGTCCAGTGCCAGCGCCCGTCCGGCGAAGCGTGACAGGCCCTCGTTGATGAACCCCCACTTGGCCTCTGGGCCGTCTCCCGGGACGAGGCTGGTCGTCGCGATGGCACCCGCGTTCACCATCGGGTTGGTGCGGCCGTCGCTCTCCTGTTCGATCGCCGCCAATGAGTCGAACGGCCGGCCGGTGGCGTTCACGCCCACCTTGTCGCGCAGGCCTCCGGGGCCGACCGCGTCGCACACGAGGGCAAAGACGAACGGCTTGGCCACGCTCATGATCGAGAACTCGACCTCGGCGTCGCCGGCCGCGTAGACCCCGCCGCTGGTACTCACGACGCAGGCGCCGAACAGATCGGCGGACACCCTCCCGAGCGCCGGGTAGACGCCCGACACCTCCCCGCCCCGATGAGTGCGATAGCGCTCGTGCGCCTCGACGAGGAGCGCCTCCACGAGCTCCGGGCGCGGAAGCTCTCCGGTCGAGACGTGCGCGAGCCCGATCGCG